>JABXIA010000380.1 GCA_013373325.1 Paracoccaceae bacterium | reverse complement strand
CCGTCTGGCGGGCGCCTGGGCCTATTGGGGCTGGAAGGGCGGCTATTTCTCCTCTGAGGCAGATGCACGCGCATACTACGACGAGATGCGCTATATGCTGGCGACCCAGCGCTCGGCCCCGAACTCGCCCCAGTGGTTCAACACCGGCCTGCACTGGGCCTATGGCATCGACGGCCCGGCGCAGGGCCATCACTATGTCGACTACAAGACCGGTAAGCTGACCAAGTCGGACAGCGCCTATGAGCATCCCCAGCCGCATGCCTGCTTCATCCAGTCGGTCTCTGATGACCTGGTGAAGGATGGCGGCATCATGGACCTGTGGGTGCGCGAGGCGCGGCTGTTCAAATACGGTTCCGGCACCGGCACCAATTTCTCCCATCTGCGCGCCGAGGGTGAGCCTTTGTCCGGCGGCGGCAAATCCTCCGGCCTGATGGGCTTCCTCAAAATCGGCGACCGCGCGGCGGGCGCCATCAAATCAGGCGGCACAACCCGTCGGGCAGCAAAAATGGTGATCGTCGATGCCGACCACCCGGATATCGAGCAGTTCATCGAATGGAAGGTGCTGGAGGAGCAGAAAGTCGCGTCAATCGTAGCGGGCTCCAAAATGCACGAGAAGATGCTGAACGGCATCTTCGAGGCGATCCGCAGCTGGGACGGGGCTGAGGCCGATGCCTATGACCCGGCGGTCAACGGCGGGCTGAAATCGGCCATCCGCGAAGCCAAGAAAGTGGCAATCCCGGAAACCTACATCAAGCGGGTGCTGGATTACGCCAAGCAGGGCCATACCTCGATCGAATTCCCGACCTATGACACCGACTGGGATTCCGAGGCTTACAGCTCTGTCTCCGGGCAAAACTCCAACAACTCGATCCGGGTGACCAACGCCTTCCTGCATGCGGTCGAAAAAGACGCCGATTGGGAGCTGTTCAACCGCACCGACGGCAAGGTCGCCAAAGTGATCAGAGCCCGCGACCTGTGGGAAAAGGTCGGCCATGCGGCCTGGGCCTGTGCCGATCCGGGCAATCAGTTCCACGACACCGTGAACGAGTGGCACACTTGCCCGGAAGACGGTGAGATCCGCGGCTCAAACCCTTGTTCGGAATACATGTTTCTGGACGATACCGCCTGCAACCTGGCATCGCTGAACCTGCTGAGCTTCCTGAAGAACGGCCAGTTTCAGGCAGATGATTACATGCACAGCTGCCGCCTGTGGACGCTGACGCTGGAAATCTCTGTTATGATGGCGCAATTCCCGTCCAAGGAAATCGCGCAACGCTCCTACGACTTCCGTACCCTGGGTCTGGGCTATGCCAATATCGGCGGCCTCCTGATGAACATGGGCTACAGCTATGACTCGGATGAGGGCAGGGCGCTTTGCGGTGCGCTGACCGCACTGATGACCGGTGTTGCCTATGCGACCTCCGCCGAGATCGCATCTGAACTGGGCGCCTTCCCGGGCTATGCGAAAAACGCAGAACACATGCTGCGGGTTATTCGAAACCACCGCAACGCTGCAAAGGGCAACGCTGAGGGCTATGAGGCTCTGGCAGTCAAACCCGTGCCGCTGGACATCGCCAACTGCCCCGACGCACTGCTGACCGATCTGGCTGCAAGCGCCTGGGACGAAGCGCTGGAGTTGGGCGAAAGACACGGCTACCGCAACGCCCAGACCACGGTGATTGCCCCCACTGGCACCATCGGCCTGGTGATGGACTGCGACACCACGGGCATCGAGCCGGACTTTGCCCTGGTGAAGTTCAAGAAGCTGGCCGGCGGCGGCTACTTCAAGATCATCAACCGCTCTGTGCCGTCGGCGCTGGAGGGGCTGGGCTACAGCTCCTCGCAAATCGAGGAAATCGTCTCCTACGCGGTGGGCCATGGCTCTATCGGCAATGCTCCGGGCATCAACCACACCTCGCTGGCAGGCCACGGCTTTGGCCCCAATGAGCTGGCCAAAGTGGATGCGGCGCTTGAGTCGGCCTTTGATATCCGTTTCGTGTTCAACCAGTGGACCCTCGGCGAGGATTTCTGCACCGGCGTGCTGGGCATCCCAGCGACCAAACTGAACGACCCGACCTTCGACCTGCTGCGCCACCTGGGCTTCACCAAGAAGGACATCGAGGCCGCCAATGACCATGTTTGCGGCACCATGACCCTGGAAGGCGCACCGCATCTGCAGGAAGAGCACTATGCGATCTTTGATTGCGCCAATCCGTGCGGTAAAAAAGGCAAGCGTTTCCTGAGCGTTGACAGCCACATCCGCATGATGGCGGCAGCGCAAAGCTTCATTTCCGGTGCGATCTCCAAGACCATCAACATGCCGAATTCGGCGACCATCGAGGACTGCCAGAAAGCCTATGAGCTGAGCTGGAGCCTGGGCATCAAAGCAAACGCGCTCTACCGCGACGGCTCCAAGCTGAGCCAGCCGCTGGCGGCCGCGCTGGTTGAAGATGATGACGATGCAGCCGAGGTGCTGGAAAGCGGCGCTCCGCAGGAGAAGGCCGCGGTGCTGGCAGAGAAAATCGTTGAGAAAGTGGTCATCAAGGAGGTGCTGAAGTCGCACCGCACCAAGATGCCGCAGCGGCGCAAGGGCTATACCCAGAAGGCGGTTGTCGGCGGCCACAAGGTTTACCTGCGCACTGGCGAGTACGAGGACGGCAAACTCGGCGAGATCTTCATCGATATGCACAAGGAAGGTGCAGGCTTCCGGGCGATGATGAACAACTTCGCCATCGCGGTGTCGGTCGGCCTGCAGTACGGCGTGCCGCTGGAGGAATTTGTCGACGCCTTCACCTTCACCAAGTTCGAGCCCGCAGGCATGGTCCAGGGCAACGACTCGATCAAGAACGCGACCTCGATCCTCGACTATGTGTTCCGCGAGCTGGCGGTCAGCTATCTCGACCGCACCGATCTGGCGCATGTGAAGCCGGAAGGCGCGACCTTCGACGATCTGGGCCGGGGCGAAGAGGAAGGCGTGTCAAACCTGTCGGAGCTGAGCGAAACCGCGGCGACCCGGTCTCTGGAAGTGCTGAAGCAGATTTCCTCGACCGGCTATCTGCGCAAGCGTTTGCCGCAGGAATTGGTGGTGCTGCAAGGCGGCCAGACCGACGCCGGTGTGCTTGGCACCGGAACTGATCCGGTTGCCGCGCTGCAATCGCTGGTGCCGGAGACGACTGAAGCACCGGTGCAAACCGCCGGCGGCATGGACGCGCGCACCAAGGCAAAAATGCAAGGTTACGAAGGCGAAGCCTGCGGCGAGTGCGGCAACTACACGCTGGTCCGCAACGGCACCTGCATGAAATGCAACACCTGCGGGGGAACCTCCGGCTGCAGCTGAGGACCTTCGCTTGCGGCGCCGGTCTTACCCCCGACGGCGCCGCATCCAAACACGGCAGGCAGGCTGAAAGCCGCTTGTGACGACATCAGGAACGGGTGCGCCCGTTCTGAACACCGGGATGGCCCAGGTAAGAAAAAACTTTCGGGCAGTCAATGAAGGAGCCTGACCGGTGACAACTGGCTTCCTCTGGATCAGAGGGAGCCATTTTCTTTTGGCCATTGTCCTGGATGGCGTCTACTAATAACACTTATAATCAGAATTATCAAAACGCGAAAAACCCCCGCAGGGCAGGGGTTTTGGGGTGCGGATGACAGGAGGCACCTAAGTGTCCTGTGAGAGCCCCGAGGGGATTAGACCGAGCCATATCGGCCTAACTCCGCACTGACTGATATATACCTACGGTAGCCGCCCGTAAAGAGGCGATGGCAAAAGCAAAGTATATTAGCGATTTTGAGCGCGATGTGATGCGGATCGGCGCGGCCAGGGGATACAAGGCCCCACAGATTGCCCGCTTCCTGAAGCGCGGCAAAATGGTTGTCTACAACCACCTGAAGGCGATGGAATCCGATGGAACCCTGAAAGACCTACCACTGTGCTTTGTCACTGACGAGATTGCAGAGGCCATCGGCAAGGCGAACCGGGCATGACCAAAAAACGCGCCCCTAAATGGCAGCGCCAAGGCTACAAAAGCGATGAAGAATACCGCGCTGCCTGTGCCGCAACAAAGAAAACCAGGCGCGCTGCAATGGCTGCGACCAAGGCGCGATATACCGCGGCCCGGATACTAGAAAAGATGTGGGACGAGGCCGACTTCGACCGCCCGCAAGTTACGATTACAAAAGAGCAGCTTATGGCAAAGTGCGGCTGCGGCTTAACGATCACAAAGCAGTCCCTTGCTGCGCTTCGTGAAGAGGGCAGCATAAAGCCTATGAAGAACTGGCAGGGGGGGCGGAACATCCCGACAACGTGGCGGCTTTGCGTGTCCGGATGCGAGACAACACCGGCAGACGACCAGGTGCAAGCCATGGAAGCAAAGCGCGAGCGCGAAGCCGCTTGGCGGTTCCTAAGCGGCAAGTTCGGTCCGCTGAAGGCCATGGAATTGATGGGCGACCCCGAAGGCGAAGAAACCCCCTGTGGATAACTCACCAATGCAAAATAAAGGGGGGCAATTATTGAACTTAAAGGGGGTCAAAAAACGACCATAAAGGGGGTCAATTAAATACCCCCCCTCCACTGGTTCCACAGGAACCACCACGCCTGATCTGTCGATCAGTCGATATAAGGAGCCGCCTGGTCGGCGGCAGGAGGCGACGTGGAGACCACCAGGACCGGAGGGGAAAGCCCAATTCAGCCAGAGGCAACCGGCGTGGGTGTGGTGGGTGTTGGCGGCTGAATAGGGCGCGCCTTAGAGGCGCGGAGAGTACGGAGCTTTGAGGCCCTTCGGGCCGCATAGAATTGCGGAAGGCGAGATTTTCGACCCTGGGCGTGTAATGCGCCTGGTTGCGCTCAATTTCGAACGGGGCAGGAACGGGGAGGCTACGTAGCAGGAACAAATGGCCGCGCTTGCGGTGGATTGACGGGGCAGGGGGTATCTGCCCTATACGTATTGTTATACCATAACGAGTATTATCGGGCTTTAGGATAGGAGACGGGAATGCAACCAATGAAAGAGCGCGCCGAGAACCTGCACCGCCGGGCACAGGAACTGCGCAAGGCCGGGGCCGTGGCGCAAATGACCAAGGGTCCGGCCCTGGTGGAAGAAACAGGGGCCTTTATGGTCGAGCTGGCCGCGCGGGTGGACGCGCTGACCCCATACCTGGACGAAGGGGGTGCGGCATGAGCTTGAACGGGCAATTTCAGGCCGCGCAGGGAACCGTGCTGGCGCGGGCAACCTGCGAGTGCTGCGGCGGGGCGGTGCAGATCAAGGCGAACAAGAACGGAGGGGCCTACTACTACTGCGGCCATGCCGACGACCAGGGGACGCAGTGCTGCCATTCGCAGCGCTGGGGCCAGCGGATCAGCTGGGCGCTGCGCAAGGCGTACCGGGAGGCCGGGGAAACGCCGGTAAAGGCCACTCTGCCGCTGAAAATCGGGCGGTCTGAGGTTCCGGCAGCAGCCGCGAAACCGGCGAACGCGGACAATCCGCCCGCTGACAACATCGACGCAGCGCCCGAAAAACGGGCCGCTGAGAGCCGTGGAGGGCTTTTTGGGTGAGTGAAGCTGAATTTGAAGTTGAGGGCCTTAGCGGGCCGGAAATCGGGGTCTCTGGCGATTTTGGCGATGATGGGCCGGGGCACATGACCAGTTTCCGCGCGCCGGAGCTGGAAACCGAGGGCGGCGGCGCTGACGATGTGGTGCCGGTTGACCAGGAAACCGGGGAGCCGGTGGCCGAGGTGCCGGAGGTCGAGCAGATCACGAAAGAGGCGTTTTTCGTCGCCTTCAGGCACGGCTTTGGCCTGCCGGGCATATTCATGCCGATGTGGAAGCCGCTGGCGGTGCAGCCGGATGAGGTCGAGATAGCGCGGGACGCTTCCGATGCGATCTATGAGCTGCTGGAAATCTATTTCCCGTCCGCGCTCATGCCGCAGTCTGAGAACTTCATGCGGATCACCAGGGCAGCGCCGTTCCTGGTGGCGAAAATCATGATTGTGCGGATGATCCTGGAAGACAGCCGCCGCGCCAAAATCGAAGCCGCGCAGCAGCGCAAAGCGCAATTCCGCAGCGTCCGCTCCGACCAGGACGCGGCACCGGCAGCAGGTTCGCCGGCCAACGAGGATTACGCGCCGCCGCCAGGGACGCAAAGCCCGATGGCCTGGGCAGATGGAGAGGCAGCATGATGCGATTTATTGGCGCGCTTTTCGTCGTGGGAAGCATGGCAATTTTCATGTGGCTGGGTGCGTGTTTTGTAGCTTGGCAGTGGCTTGAAATCCCAACGATAGCTTTACGCCTTGCTTTCGTGGTCTGGCCGTTCCTCAGCGTCCTTTTTTTGATTATCCAAGAGGCGGAAAAAGGCCGGGTTGAAATGTGGAGGAAGGTCTATGGACGCAACGAGTAACGCGGGCCGTATAGGCGTCTGGGGCGCGTCCGGTTCTGGGAAATCGTCCTACGTAAAGAAGCTCATAAAGGCGCGCAAGCGCCTGGTGATCTTCGATCCGCTGGAAGAATACGGGCCGGAGCTGCGTATACGTAGCGTGGTGCATTCGGCCCGTGACAGTCTCGACCAGGTGCGGCAGGCGATGGTTGACGATTGGCAGGGGTTCCGGGTGGCCTATGTGCCGCCATCGGACAAGGAACCCGCCGCGCTGTCGGCGCTGTGCAAGCTGCTTATGGCCGCGCAGCAGCCGTTCAAGGATGGCAAGAGCAAGGCCGGGCTGACGCTGGTGGTTGAGGAAATGAACCTCAGCTTTCCGGTTTCCGGCGGGGCGCAGAAATGCCCCGGCTTTGCCAACGTGTGCAGCCGTGGGCGGCACTATGGCATTGAGGTAATCGGCGTCAGCCAGCGCATTGCCGAGGTTGCAACCAGGTTCCGCAACAACTGCACTGAAACCGTGGTGCTGCGGCAGAAGGGGCCGCGCGACCTGGACGCGGCGGCGGCGGAGATCGGCGGCGACCGGGCAGCGGTGGCCAGGCTGAAGAACCTGGACTATCTGCACGAACGCCACGGCACCGTCACGCCTGGCAAAATCACCTTCCCGAAGAAGGCCGCCAACAGCAGCCGCAAGCCTGCCGTGCGCCGCAGAAAGGCTTGACCAGGGCAGGGGCCATAACGGCCCCGCCCGCACCCCAAATTCCCTACGTATACCTTTGATATAGCTAGATTTTACTATCTCATTTCGTCTGCCTAATGCTGGCCCCACTGAAGCAAAAACGGGGTATTCAGCATGAAGGCCAAAGACCTTCTCAGCGCCTTTGCGGTCACAGTAGCTGGTGGCCTGGTGGTCTATATGATCCGCCGCAAACTCGAAGGAGACCCCGTGTCATTGGGCGGCATCATTCCGAGCGCCGCAGAAGAAGCACAAGGGGAAGTCTATGCTTAAGAAGCAGGATGTTAAATCCGTGGGCCTGGTGGCCGTCGGCGTCATGCTGGCCGGTTATGCCATGTTCCATATGCGGAACATCGACCTGGTTGCGCAGATGCGCGCCGGATACGACATGTAATCGGGGGGGCGATCAGTTGACACGCACCCTCAAGAAGATGCCGACGCCGCTTGGCATTGGCGCCGGTCAAACCGCATCGGTGAACCTGCCGCTGGGCCTGACCTATGAGCGGCTTTATATCCGCATGAATGTGGACGGCACCCCGCGCGACGTGCCCGCCGCCGACTGGGGCGACTACATCGACGAAATCCGCCTTACCGTGGACGGTGAGGCAAAAATCACCATGACGGCGGCGCACATGGTGAAGAAGGTTCAGTTCTACGGCCAGACCCTCAAGGCCGGTGTGCTGCCGCTGTTCCTGTCGCGCCCCTGGATGCGGACTATCAACGGCGAGGACCAGACCGCATACGGCACCGCTGGCGGCATGTCGTCCTTCACGCTGGAAATGGACCTGAAAACCGGGATCACCATCAACAGCCTGAACGTCTACGCGGTCCAGTCGCCGGGGCGTCCGTTCGGCCCGCATCTGCGCATTCAGCGGTATGTCCATAACCAGGGCGTGACCGGTGAGGCGGAAATCGCGGATATCGTGCGCGGTCAATACGCCATGCTTGGCCTGCACATCGGCACCGACGCAATCACCAACTGCGAGGTTCACGCGGATCAGCGCAAGGTTCACGAAAGTGACAAGGCAATCCGCGCCGCGCATTACGAGGTGGTCGACCGGGTGCCGCAGACCGGCTTTACCCATGTCGATTTCTGCACCGAAAACCGCCTGATTGAGGCCCTGCCGATGATGCTTCAGGATTTCCGCCTGAAGCTGACCTTCACCGGCACCGGAAACCATTCGATCTACGCGGAGAGCGTCCAGGGCGCTTAACCAGGGGGCGGGGGAAACCCCGCCAGAAAGGGGGTAAATAATGGCGATTGCTGATTATTTCTCGAAGAAGTACGGATCATCCGTTTTGCCGGGTCAGGGTGACTATTCAAGCTCCCTGGCACGGTATGGCAAAGTCAATCTTTGGCGGCCTTCCGTGGGTTCTCTGGACATGGGAACAATTGCGGACGTTCAAGGCATCCCTGGCGGTTCTGTTACCGGTTCTCTGGACGGGTCCGCCCCGGCGTCGGACTGGCTCAAGGGCCTTGCCGGGGTTGTGCTCAACAACATGGGGGCGCGCGCAGAGCCGGAGATTCAGGCAACGCCGGTTGTCTATTCCACCGGCGGCGGCAGCGGCGGCAGCGGTTTTGACTGGCGGCTGTTGGCGGCCGGCGCGGTTGCCGTGGGCGTGGTGATCTACGCGGCGCAGTCGAACTGATGGCGGGCGGCGGTGGTGGCCTTCCTCCGCTGTCCATATCTTCCGGCCCGGCAATTTCCGAGGCCGGGGGATCGGGCGGCCAGTCCACAACAGGGGCTTTTCACTTCAAAAGTTCTGCCTCTGAGACGTGGCAGGAAACAGCGCGCCAGGCATTGCCCTGGGCAATCGGGGGGTTCGTGCTGTGGCTTGTACTGAAACGCAAATAACATTCAGCGCGGCGCAATGGTCGCGCCGCGCTGAAGCCGCCCTTATGCGCGTTCCTGGTGCCTCCGAAATGCTGGACGGGTGGCGGAGCGGCGTTAAAGCCGGTGATCACTGCCTTTGGACCATCCAAATCGACGGAAAGGCGCGCGGAGCGCTTGTCTGGGAGGTCGAACACCTGCCGGGCAGGGGTAGAGCCCTGACGGTGCTTTCTGCCGCCTGCGAGGCCGTTCCGGGCGTCTGCATGGCAAGCGTGATTGCGCGGGCTTTTGAAGGGATTGCCGAAAAAACCGGGGTTCCGGTTCTGCGGTTCTTCACCCGCCGCCCTGGTTTGCGCCGCAAGATGGAGGGCCGGGGATTTGTGACCATAAACGCAAACGAAACGATTGGGTGGCTGATGCAACGGGAATTGAACCATGGGCAGTAAGAGCAGCAGCAGCAACACCACCAACAACCTTACGAAAGATATGCGCGTGGCGACCGATGCGGGAAGCATCGGGGTTTCGTCCGGTGGCAATGTCAGCGTGAATGTGGTGGCAGATGAAGCCTTTGAACTGGGCGAACAAGCGCTTGAGTTCGGGAGCGATGCCCTGGACTTTGGTTTTGACGCCTTTGCGGAAGTGACCGGCCTGACCAGGGACGCGATGCGCGCGCAAGACGAACACACAGAGCGGGTGACTAACACTCTGTCAACCGCCCTGAAAACCACTCAGCAAATGAACAAAACAGAGGAAGGCCAGCTAGGCGAGCTGATTGTGAAAATCGGTGTTCCCGCCGCTGCCCTGGCCTTCATTGCGGCAAAGGTGATGCGATGACTTTACCCCCACAGTACAAATCAGACAAATGGTCGATTCCGGCGGGTGAACGCCTGGAGGTAGCGCGTCCTGGTGAATTCCTGGTTTGCCTGGAAGCGTCTGGCCCCTTCAAAATTGCCTTTGATCAGTCAGGCACTGAAACCGACTTTGAAGCGGGCCTTTCCTTCAAGGTTCCGCAGGGGTTCCAGCGGATCCGCATCTACAACCCGAACACGGCGGCTATTTCCGTCCGCCTGGGCTTCGGACGCGGTGAGTTGCGCGACGCGCGGCTTGTCCTGGACGGGGCGGTCAAAACCGAAGCCGTATCGCCTGAGGTCTTTTCCGCCCCTGGGCCTGTTTCAGTCGGCGCGGGTTCCGTGCAGCAGCTTGCCGCCACCGATGCAGAACGCCGCGAAATCGGAATCAAAAACCTCTCCACCTCAGAACGGGTATGGGTGCAGCATTCCGCCTCCGCCAGCGCTACGGGATTCCCGCTGGACCCCAAGGAGGGGCTGATCCTCACCACGAGCGCTGAGGTCCATTGTTTCAACCCGTCCGCCGGCTCGATCGACATCGCCACCTTTGAGACGAAAGGGGCCTGACTATGAGCAGCCTTATTTCAGGCGGCTACCAAGCCGCAGCAATGACCGGCGCGGAAATCAAAACCTCTTATGAGGCACAGCCCGACACCAACGCCTTGAATAATGTCCGCGCTGACAAGCTGGACCGCGCCGCCGAGTGGGTTGAGGATTTCAGCGCCCTTTCCGGACTGAGCTACGGCAGCGGTGCGGGGCAGGTGCAGGCGGGCGTTGTCGTGCGAACCCGCAAGAAAGGTTTTGCCTACGAGGTGGCCGACAGCGGTGCCACAGATCAACACCTTACCACCGCAGGCGGGGTGAAGCTGTACGTAACGCCCATTTATGGCCCGTTGCACCCTGTGTTCCCGTTGGACGCAATGGGCATCCTTCCGGGGGTGGACGCAACCGCTCAATTCGACACGCTGCTGTCATGGTGTTGGGCGAACTACACGGTGAAATACACCATCCTGATCCCGCACGACACGATTCTGACCAAAAACGGCGATTTTGTCATTCCCCCGAATGTGTCCCTCGCTGGTGTTCCTTCCCGGTCGCGCCTGCGCCTGGGCCATGCAAGCGCGCGCGTGTACTTCAAGCGGGATAACTCCCGCGTCGGGACTGTCGGGGGTGTCGATTACACTCAAGACGGAAACTATTGGTCGCTTGGCCCCAATGTCATGCGAGATTTGACGGTGTGCGGTGACGTTGGCGTCGCAGTTTCTGAAAGCGTTTTCATTTCTGATTTGATCCAGTTTACCGCCGTGAACTGCCAGTTCTCAGGCGATGGTCAAACCTACCCGAAAGCGCAGACCGCAATCCACTTTCAGAACGATGCGAAATGGACCGAATACTGGAATTTTGACAACTGCACCGTTGAAGGGGCGGTTAACGGTTTCCTTTTTTCCCGCACACCAGGCAGTGCTTACGCCAGCTTTGGACACGGTGTTTTTCAGGGGGTTGTCCACGCCCGAGAGAACGGCGCCGCCTGTGCACGCGTCACGGAAGGGGCCAGCCCGTACAATGGCAAGTGGGTGTCGCGGGGTTTTGTCAGCGCCCCGACCGCAGGCCAAGAGGCATATCTTTTCAAGCTGGAAGGCGCTGGCTCTGATATGTCCCACACTTACATAGATGCCGCAGTGGAAAACCTGGGCAACAACGGAACGCCTTATGCGGTTCACGTGGATACCGCAGCAGGGGCATCCGGCGAAAAGATCACGGGGCGTCTGCGTGGGGTCGGTTCTGCAACCAAGTTCCGCGGCCTGAGCAGTAACGATTTTCTAAGCTTCACCACAAACCGCATTGATGAAGATGGAAATTCTCAGACGGGCGGCAATGGCAAAAAGTTTCGTGTCAGTGGTGCGGCTGACGTGAATGGTGACAACCTGCTGACCTACGCGGATCAGAAGGTAATCTATTTCACGGATGAACCTGCAGCAAATGGCCGCTTTGGGATTATCCCGACGCCGCGCTCTGGTTTTGCGCAGGCGATTGGCATCCAGTTAGATTTCGCTACCGCGGGCAGCGGCAATACTGGCGGGGTTTGGCACCTCGGACTTGTGAAGGACGGAGCGGCTAACCCGAGCAAAGTCGTAACAATTCCAGATGGTGAAACGTCTGTCTACCTCCCTCTGGAATACACCTATCCGGCTGGTTGGGCAGAGCTTTCCGGAAATGATTTCATTTGGAAGTCAGCCGATGGCAGCGGCAACGATGGCACCCCGCCGGGGAGCTGCCGCGCGGCATTCTATTTCTTGGATTATTGACAGGCCAACGAGAGGGAAATTTCATGGGAAGTAAAGGTGCAGTTGCTGTTCTTGGCGCAGCCGCCGTGGTGGGCGTTTACGCTGCCTGGAGAGAAACGCAGCGCAAGGAAGCGCAGCAGCAAGCGGTTATCATGCCCGCCGGTTATGTGACCGGCGGCGCACAGCAAAAGCTGGCCGCGCTGCAACAGGGCGGAGGCCAGGGCGGAGGCGGCGGCGGGGGTCTGCGTTCCGCCCTGGTTGGCTGGGGCGTTGATACGCTGTTTGACGCGATCAGCCGCAATGGCTGGCTGGGCGGCAGCAAGGGCAAGACGGATCGGCCGGCCACCTCTGGCGGTTTGGGCGGTTTGGTCCGCGACACACTGCCGACCGGGGCCACCAACACGAATTCCGCGCCGACCGGCGGCGGGATCGGCAACCGCTTGATGCGCGACCTGATGAGAGATTTTGGATTTACCAGGGCGCAAGCTGCGGGCGTGGTGGGCAACCTGGACCACGAGAGCGACGGCTTCAAAGGGCTGCAGGAATATAACCCCATCGTGAAGGGGTCGCGCGGCGGCTACGGCTATGCGCAGTGGACCGGCCCGCGCCGCCGCCAGTTTGAAGCCTGGGCGGCACAGAACGGGCATTCCGACCTGTCCACCTACGAGGCGAATTACGGGTTCCTCAAATACGAAATGTCACAGACCTGGGAAAAGCGGGCTGTTGACCGGGTGAAGCAAACCAACAGCGTAGAGGATGCAACAAAGGTGTTTCAGGACACGTTCCTGCGCCCTGGCATCCCGCACACGTCCAGCCGCATCCAGCGCGCGCAGGGGTACGTCTGATGGTTGCGCCGATTGTATGGGCCGGGGTTGCCCTGGGCGGGCTGTTCCTGGGCGGCAAAGCCTTGAATGAAGCCGGTGAAGCCGCTGACAGCGCAGCAAGATTCGCCAAATGGGCCACGGCAGCGGGCGGGCTTTATGTGAGCTACCGCGCGCTGAAGGCCGGGGGTGTGCTGAAATGACGCCCGCCGAAATGATCCAGACCATTCTTGGCCTTTTGGCCGTGGGTGGCATTGGAGGCGTCTGGTTTCGCCTGGGAAGCCTGACCGCCAAAACCGAAGGGCTGGAACGCCGCGTGACCAGGCTGGAAACACAACCACAGAAACGGAGTGTAATTGCATGAAATACTTGATTTTGTCTCAGTTTGCCGGGCCGATGATCCGCCACGGCGCAACCGTCCTGGGCGGCTACCTGGTCGCAGAAGGCATTGCCGACGCCGACACCGCGCAGCAGATCGTGGGCGGGCTGACCGCTGCGGGCGGCGTCGGTCTGTCGTACCTGGAAAAGCTGCTGCGCGCCTGATTTCAGGCGGATAGCTGAGGGAGCTAAGACGCCGTGGCCGTTGTTGTCACGGCGTTTTTCGTTATAGACCGATTGCAGCTGACCAGGCTGACGAGCTCGAGGTTCTTCAGGAGGGGTTGAAAGTATATAAATTATCCGTCATTAAGGACGAACAACGACCGGCAGAAGATGAAAGGACGGGTTCAGGCTTATCGGGTAAAGCGTATAATCAGAATTATGTTAATTTAAGAGTGAACTGGAGCACTCGAATAGTGAATTTCACCGAAATCATCGCCTTAACGGCCTGAGCAATCCTTCCTGCGCGATAC
This sequence comes from Paracoccaceae bacterium, assembly GCA_013373325.1. Lineage (GTDB taxonomy): Bacteria > Pseudomonadota > Alphaproteobacteria > Rhodobacterales > Rhodobacteraceae > Leisingera. The sequence continues at coordinate 13,192 of JABXIA010000380.1, read as the reverse complement.
TGGCAACCAGCTCCCCGCTTTCCGTGAAGATTGATCCCCGATTGAACCCGCGGGCGCCTCCGGTAAATGGCGCATCCATCGAATACAGATGCCAGTTCTGCAACGTCACCGGAGCGTGAAACCACATCGTGTGGTCCAGACTGGCCGTCATCGCTTCGGGATTGTGAAACGTCAGCCCATGCGGACGCATCGAGGATCCCAGCAGCCCAAAATCGGACGCATAGGCCAGCAGTATGTGTTGCAGTTCCGGACCAGCGCCGCGGGCGGCTTCCATTCGAACCCACATCTGATTGGCATCACTGGTTTTTTCCGGCGTCATCGGGTCGCGCGGCTCTACCTCCCGGATTTCAAACGGCCGCGGCCGCAGCAGTTCAGTCTGCTTCTCCGTCGCAAAGCGGTTGGCATTCCGCTTGAGGATCGCGTGGCGCGGCTCCAAGCTGTCAGGTTCCGGAACCGCCGGCATTTTGTGCTGATGATCCCAACCGTCTTCCTGGGCATGAAAGGACGCTGCCAAGTTCAGGATTTGCTTGCCGTTTTGCATCGCCACAACCCGCCGCGTGGTGAAACTGCGGCCGTCACGGGCTGGGTCAACCTCGTAAATCACCGGCCGGGATGGATCGCCGGGACGGATGAAATAGGCATGAAGAGAGTGGCATAAGCGATTGGAAACAGTAGAATAAGCTGCCGACAGAGCCTGTGCGATAACTTGCCCGCCGTAAATCCGCGTCGGGGTTTCTCCACCAGAGCCTGAACCGCGGAAAAGATTGGTATCGAGGGTTTCAAGATTCAGGAGATCTAGCAAGGCTTTGCCGGTATCAGTCATCGTTTTTACTTTCCTTTAACCAGCCAGTTGCAACCCATGCAAAGTTGACGGAAACGCACGTTAATCTGTGATGGCACCGTGCACCAGTGCCTTGAGTTCCGGGCGTGACGGATATGAGCTTGAGGGGGCCAGCTGGGTGAGAAACACCACTGACAGATCCAATTTCCGGTCTACCCAGAAGAAGGTCGAGGCAATTCCGCCCCAGCTAAAGTCACCGATGGAACCAGGACACCGTGCGCGTGCGGGACTCAGCACGACTGCACCACCCAGCCCGAAGCCCATGCCTTCCATCGGCTGTTCTGCAAAACTGCTGGGCCCCATCGATGCAATGTCACCAGCAAGGTGATTTTTCATCATAAAATCAACCATATGCGGGCTGACAATGAAGCCGTCAGCGCAACGTCCCCGTTGCCGGAGCATCTCAGCAAACGCCATGTAGTCGTCAATTGTGCCAACCAGCCCGCCGCCGCCTGACTGCATGCTGGCCTTCTCAAAGGGTGAGCTTCCGTAACAGTCAGTGAGGCGAAGACTGTCACTGCCAGCATCCGCGGAATTGAGCGCCATGGCATCGCCGGCAAGCGGCGTATAAAGAGACGCAAACCGGCTCCCAGCCCCGTCCGGCACCTGAAATCCAGTCTCAGCCATGCCCAGCGGCTCGAGGATCTCACTGCTCAGGAAACCGCCAAGTGTCTTGCCGGACACGATTTCGACGACCCGGCCCAGCACGTCTGTTGCCACTGAATACTCCCAGCGGCTTCCCGGTTTGAACGCCAGCGGCAGCTCTGCCAGGCGCGCAACCATAGAAGACAGCGGCCCATGGTCCGGCTTGAACAGAATATCTGCTTTCGCCATCGCTTCCGGCAATACTCCTGGATTGAACGGATAACTCAGCCCGCTGGTATGCGTAAGCAGCTGATGCAGTGTCGGAACCGCGCATGGTTCTGACTGATCCAGTCCGGATGCAGCCGGTAACAGTGATCTCATGTTGCTGAACTCCGGGAGGAAATCGCTAACTGGCGCATCCAGATGAAACGCACCGCGTTCCAGCAGCATCATGACAGCCAGCGACGTCACCGGCTTGGTCATCGAGTAGAACCGCACCAGAGTATCGCGGGTGTATGGCAGGTTCTCTTCGATGTTCCTCATCCCGGCAGCATGGAAGTAGATTTCCTCGCCGCCGCGGCGTATCAGCAGAGAGCTTCCCGGATATTTCCGTTCGTTGGCATAGCGTTGCTGCCAGATTTTCATCCTCTCCAGCCGCCCTGGGTTCATTGGTGCCTCCTGTCCGTGCCCGCTCCAGCCCTTTTGCGGCCGTTTCGGGATAATGCGTTGCTCGACCTGGCAGGTCGAGTGGATTTCGCGTTTCTTTGGAAAGCAGACCAGCATCGCGTTAAATACGGACAACCGCTCTGCCGCCTCCCGGCCGCCACAACCAGAGCACGTTGCGCCAAGTTTTTTACGCCTTATTACGTTTGTGTGTTCGCATTCGAAAAAAATTTGTCTTAGAAGTTCAAAGGGAAAGAGGGCAAGGACATACAAATGGCGAGTATTCTGGTATTGAACGGACCCAACCTGAACCTGCTTGGCACCCGCCAGCCGGAGGTCTATGGCGCTGTGACATTGGCAATGGTTGAGAGTGCGTGCGCGGATCATGCCGCAAAGCTTGGATTTGAGATTGCTTGCCTGCAATCGAACCACGAGGGCGCGCTCATTGACGCAATTCATGATGCCAAGGGCCGCCATCAGGGGATCATCCTGAATGCCGGAGCCTACACGCACACTTCGATTGCTCTCATGGATGCATTGATTTCCGTGGGAATTCCGGCAGTTGAAGTGCATCTTTCAAACATCCACGCTCGCGAGGCGTTCCGCCACACCTCCTACATTTCCAAAGCTGCACTCGGACAGATCTGCGGATTTGGTGCACAGGGGTATTTGCTGGCCCTGGATGCATTGTCGGCGCATTTGAAAAGTGCTGGCACCGCATGAAAGTCCGCAAATACCTGAGTTTTGTCTGCGGTGCGCAGAGCCTGGAGGAGCTGTGGCATGGCCATGTACAGCAGATGTCGGAGTATGGGTTCGACAGGCTGATCTACGGGCACACGCGCTACAAGACGGAAACTTCACTGGGTGATCCGGATGATTTTGTCATCTTGTCCAACCATGAGAACGCGTATTTGGACGGTTTCCTGCGCAAGGGGCTCTATTCCCACGCGCCAATGCTTCGCTGGGCCCTCGAGAATGAAGGCGCCGGGAGCTGGCGGATCGTTCAGGAGATGGCTTCAAAAGGCACCCTGGGACCCGAAGCTCTGAAAGTTCATGAATTCAACCAGGCGCTGGATATGAAGGCGGGCTACACGATCAGCTTCTATTCTTCCTCTCCGCGCTATAAGGGCGCAATTTCCCTGGCCGCCCGGCCAGGTTTGTCTCAGGATCAGGTAGACGCGCTGTGGCAGGATGAGGGCAGCGATATCGTCCTGATGAACAACGTTGCGCATTTGAAGATTCTCACCCTGCCCTACGAAGCTCCGCACCGGAGCCTGACCAAGCGGCAGCGGGAAGTTCTGCAATGGGTTGGCGACGGCAAAACAACTCAGGACATTGCGCTGCTGATGGGGCTGACACCGGCGACGATTGAAAAGCATCTTCGCCTGGCGCGGGAATCTCTGTCTGTGGAGACCACTGCACAGGCGGTCCTGAAAGCCGCCCTCTACAACCAGATGTATGTAGTGGACGCCTGAAGCTCAGATCGGGTTCCCTTTTCCTGGCCTCAACTGTTCGCACTATAGATTTGAAATCATGTGCTTTTCTTCAGGAGGCCGCCTAGCTCCAAAGGACCCCCCCTCAGTAAAGGAAGCGCAAAAGACGTTAATTAGCGTCAAAAAGTATGGTATTCTGTACTACCGCTAAAGGATAATTCATTGCAAATTCCTCATGTTCCGTGAGTGGTGGCTTTGGCCAAGGAACTTTGGGTAATGAACCTTGCGATTACAAGGCTCTCCTACCTGATCGGGGGCCGGCACGTATAGATCCGTGTTCTGCCCCGATACATGAGGGGTCCTGCCCATCCCCATCAGCGGGGCCCCTCGCTACTTCTCCGCTACAGAACTGCCCTCTAGAACCAGGTTTTGCAGCCTCGCGTTTCCCCAGGTCCCCTCACCCAGTCTGAATACAAAAAAACCGGCAGGATTTCTCTCCTGCCGGTTTTCGAACTTGATGCGTTGGGACCGGATCAGCCCTGAGCAGCCTTGGCTACCTCTGCCGCGAAGTCTTCTTTCTCGACTTCAATGCCTTCGCCGACTTCCACGCGGACAAAGCCGGTGATGGTAGCGCCTGCTTCCTTGGCAGCGGCTTCCACGGTCAGGTCGGGGTTCACGACAAACTGCTGGTTCAGCAGGGTCGACTCAGCCACGAATTTCTTCATGCGGCCTTCGATCATCTTCTCGATCACCTGCTCCGGCTTGCCGGATTCGCGGGCGATGTCGATCTGAACCTGCTTTTCCTTCTCAACGATGGAGGCATCCAGGTCAGCTTCGGACAGCGCCGCCGGGTTCACGGCTGCAATGTGCATTGCAACCTGCTTGCCAATGGCTTCGTCGCCGCCGTTCATGGCAACCAGAACGCCGATTTTGCCCATGCCCGCGGTGGCCGCGTTGTGGACGTAGGAAACAACGGTTTCGCCTTCCAGGGACGCCATGCGGCGCAGCGACATGTTTTCGCCGATGGTGGCGATCTTGTCGGTCAGGGTGTCGGCAACGGTTTTGCCGCCCAGGTCTGCAGCGGCCAGCGCTTCGACGTCAGAAGCACCCAGCGCTGCGGTGGCGATTTTGCCGACCATTTCCTGGAACTCGCCGTTCTTGGCAACGAAATCGGTTTCGGAGTTCACCTCAACGGCAACGCCTTTGCCGCCTTCGACGACAACAGCCACCAGGCCTTCTGCGGCGGTGCGGCCGGATTTCTTGGCGGCTTTCGCCAGGCCTTTGGTGCGCAGCCAGTCAACAGCTGCTTCCATGTCGCCGTTGTTTTCAACCAGCGCTTTTTTCGCGTCCATCATGCCTGCGCCGGTGGATTCGCGCAGTTCTTTCACCATTGCTGCAGTGATTGCCATCTTTGGCTCTCCTCAATTCAAAAACAGATTTGGGGCAGGTGATACCCTGCCCCGCATGTCAGTTCCGTGACAGGACGGATCAGGCTTCGGCTGCTGCTTCTTCAGCAACGGCTTCTTCTGCCGGTGCTTCTTCCAGCGCGCCCAGATCAACGCCTGCAGCGCCCAGCTGTGCGGACATGCCGTCCAGAGCCGCGCGGGCAACCAGGTCGCAGTACAGCGAGATGGCGCGCGATGCGTCGTCGTTGCCCGGGATGATGTAGTCAACACCATCGGGGGAGCAGTTGGTGTCGACAACAGCCACAACCGGGATGCCCAGTTTCTTGGCTTCGGCGATTGCCAGTGCTTCTTTTTTCACGTCGATGACGAACAGCAGGTCCGGCACGCCGCCCATTTCGCGGATGCCGCCCAGGGAGGCCTGCAGCTTCTCCTGGTCGCGTTCCATGCCCAGACGCTCTTTTTTGGTCAGGCCTTCGGCGCCGCCGGACATCTTCTCGTCGATTTCCTTCAGGCGGTTGATCGACTGGGAAACGGTTTTCCAGTTGGTCAGGGTGCCGCCCAGCCAGCGGTGGTTCATGTAGTACTGAGCGGATTTCTCAGCGGCTTCGGCGATCGGGCCGGCTGCCTGGCGCTTGGTGCCGACAAACAGGATGCGGCCGCCTTTGGCAACGGTGTCGCGGACAACCTGCAGCGCCTGGTCCAGCATCGGAACAGTCTGGGTCAGGTCCATGATATGGATGCCGTTGCGCGCGCCGTAGATGAAGGGCGACATGCGCGGGTTCCAGCGCTGTGTCTGGTGGCCGAAGTGAACGCCAGCTTCCAGCAGCTGACGCATGGAGAACTCAGGAAGAGCCATGCTTTTCTATCCTTTCCGGTTTCAATCCTCGGCGGGGGTTCAGAGCGGATGCTCCAACCGGGGGTCCGTCAGGGATGTCTCCCCTGATCAGGCCAAACCCCGCCTGCGGGTTCGTAGGCGCGCCTATAGATCAGAAATTGCCGGCTGGCAAGGCCCGTCCCGCAGAAATCGGCGCCCTGCCCCGCATTTCAAACCTTCAACGCCTCTTGATGGCCGCTGCGCACCAATGCCTCAGCCCGGGCGGCCAGTGCCTTGCGGTCCGGGAAATCCGCCACCTTCAGCGGCGGGTGATAGATCAGTTCCACCCCGCCTTGGCGCGGGGCGGCCAGAATCTTGAGAAGATGAGGGCCGAAGTCCATGTCTCCCCACCAGCCGTAAAAACGGGCGGGCGCCCTTTGGGGCGCGTGGTACACCACGGAAACTGGCTGAACAAACAGTCCGTTGCGGAGCTGATCTGTGAAAAACGCCGCGAAGAGGGTTGTTTTGAAACGCAAAACACGCAATCCGTCCGTCGAAGTGCCTTCCGGGAAAAACAGCAGTTTATGCCCTGCCTGCAACCGCTGCTCGAACAGCTTTGCCTGCTCCCGGGCCTTCTTGGGGTTTCTCTCGATGAACACGGTGCCGGTGGCCCGCGCCAGCCAGCCGATGCCAGGCCATCCGGCGACTTCGGCCTTGGACACAAAGTAGATCCGCTTCCGCGCGTTCAGGGCGAAAATATCCAGCCAGGAAGAGTGGTTGGCAACCACCGGCCCGCGCTGCCGCATCAGCCTGCCTCGGGTCTGGTAACGGATCCCCAGGATACGGAAAGCATTACGGCAGACGAACTGGGTGATAAACGGTGTGACCGGCCGATGGTGCACGAACAGCGGCCGCTCGGCCAGCCGCACAGTCAGCAAGACCAGCAGCCCGCCGAACACCAGAAGCGCCAGCGGCAAGCCGCGCAGCAGTACAAGAAACCAGCCCAGCGGGCTGATCCGGACCGGATCGGGCCTGTCCGCGCTTTGCCAGCTGATACTCATCCGCGCCCCTTTCCGCCGGAATAAATCTTGCGCTGACGCTCGTTCATCCGTGCGGTGTCCAGGATCAGGCAGACGTCTGTGGTGTTGAACGCATGGTCAATGTAAGCACCCTCGCCAACAAATCCGCCAAGCCGCAGGTAGGCTTTGATCAACGCTGGCGTGTCCACCATCGCGCGTTTTCGGTCCAGATCACCAACGGCAACCAAGTCCATGGACTGAAACGCTTTTGACCTGACGCGCAGTTCCGGCGGCGCCAGATGGTTGTGATGCAGCATGGCCAGCGGATTGGCCAGTTGCTTCGCATCTGTGCCATGGAAACTGGCCACGCCGAACAGCACCTCGATCGCGTGCTTCTCAACATAGTCCGCCAGCCCGGACCAGAGGTGAAACATCGCCATGCCGCCGCGGTATTCGGAGTGCAGGCAGGACCGCCCCAGCTCCAGCAGCCTGCGGCCTGAGGCCTTCAGCGTGCGCAGATCGTATTCATCTTCGGAATAGAACTGCCCCGCCTGCGCCGCCTGGTCATCCCGCAGCAATCTGTAAACCCCGGCCACCGTGCCTGTGGCCTCGTCCGTCACCAGCATGTGGTCGAAGAAGGGATCGAACCTGTCCTGTTCCAGCCCGGCCTGGTGATCAACCATCACGCCGCCGCCACCCAGTTCACGCACGAACACGTCATAGCGCAACGCCTGCGCTGCCCGCAGTTCGTCCTCAGATTCAGCGATTTTCACAGAAAACTCCGGGGCAGCGACTGCCATTTGCTCACCTTCGCATCGTTGAGGGTTGAGCGCTCCATTCCAATCAGGCAAAGAGCGCTCAGCAATTGGGAAGAATTTGAGGGATTACGTTAACCCTTCATAAACCGTTATGGATCAAAGACGGGAATAAGGGAGACACGCGCTCCGTCAATCACAAGCTTGCCCTGATCGGGAAAGTTCACCGTGATCTTGCCGCCCGCGTTCGACTGCACCTGGCCCACTCCCCAATCGGGGTGATCCGGGTGACGGACGAACATGCCGGGGGTGAAAATAGCGTTGAGGTCATTCATAGGGGGATGGCCCAGTTCGGAGGAAGTAATAGTTATGGGTGTAGATAACGCCAATCTGGCCGCATTGGTAGGGTCGCGGATCTGTCATGATCTGATCAGCCCGGTCGGCGCCATCAACAATGGTTTGGAGCTTCTGGGCATGGCCGGCAGCATGTCGGGACCAGAGTTGGAACTGATTTCCGACAGCGTCGCAAATGCCAATGCACGCATCCGTTTCTTCCGCATCGCCTTTGGCTCCGCCGGCGACCAGCAGACACCGCGGGCAGAGGTGGTTTCCGTGCTGGAAGACGTCGGCAAGGGCGGACGCATTCAATATCAATGGTCACCACTGGAGGGCTGCACCCGCAGCGAGGCGCGCCTTGCGCTTCTGTCCGCGCTGTGCCTGGAAAGCGCTCTGCCCTATGGCGGCACAGTCAAGATTTTCTGCGCCGATGGCAAATGGACGGTGGTAGGCGAAGGCCGCAAGGTCACGGTTGATGATGAACTGTGGGCCCGGGTCAGCGGCGGCAGCTCAAACGCTGAGATCACACCCGCTTTGGTTCAATTCGCATTGCTGCCGGAGGCCGCCAAGGAAGCAGGCCGGACCGTACGGCTGGAATTGAACCTTGAAAATATCACGATGCAGTTCTGACTGCTGCATTCCGCGCAAAGAAACGCCGGGCCAAATGCCCGGCGTTTTGCATTTCTATGGGTCAGGCTCGCGTTGTTCCGTTGCCGCGCACCAGGTATTTGAAGCTGGTGAGCTGGGTGGCGCCGACCGGCCCGCGGGCATGCATCTTGCCAGTGGCAATGCCGATCTCTGCACCCATCCCGAACTCGCCACCGTCAGCGAACTGGGTCGAGGCATTGTGCATCAGGATGGCGCTGTCAAGTTCAGCAAAGAACGTCTGAACTGCGTCCTCATCCTCGGTGATGATGCAATCGGTGTGCTGCGAGTGATGCGTGCGGATGTGCTGGATCGCTTCATCTATGTCCGCTACCCGCTTGGCAGCAATGATGGAATCCAAATACTCCTTACCCCAGTCGTCAGCCGTGGCGGCGGTCATGCCGTCCGGTCCGGGCAGCCCTGCCTCGGCACGGATTTCAACGCCGGCAGAGGCTAGGGCCTCCAGAACCATCTTGCCGAGCGTTGCCGCAATGTCTTGGTGGATGAGCAGGCATTCCGCGGCGCCGCAGATGCCGGTGCGGCGGGTCTTGGCGTTCAAGACCACCTCCAGCGCCTTCTGCGGATCGGCAGCCTTGTCGAGGTAGATGTGCACGATGCCCTCAAGATGGGCAAAGACCGGAACCCGAGCCTCGCGCTGGACAAGCCCGACCAGCCCCTTGCCGCCACGCGGAACAATGACATCGACATAGTCCGTCATGGTCAGCAACTCCTGCACCGCGGCGCGGTCGCGGGTCGGAACCAGCTGCACCGCGTCCTCCGGCAAGCCTGCCGATTTCAGACCTTCAGCCAGGCAGGCATGGATCGCTTGGGACGAATGGAAGCTTTCGGAGCCACCGCGCAGGATCACCGCATTGCCCGATTTCAGGCAGAGCGCGCCGGCGTCTGCCGTTACATTGGGCCGGCTTTCATAGATCACGCCAATCACACCCAGAGGGGTGCGGACGCGCTGGATCTTGAGGCCGGTGGGCTGCTCCCACTCTTCCATCACCTCGCCAACCGGATCGCGCTGGTCTGCCACAGCGCGCAGGCCGTCGACAATGCCTTGAATGCGGTCTTCGTCCAGCATCAGCCGGTCCATCATCGCGTCCGACAGGCCCTTGTTTCGGCCAAACTCCAAATCCTTGGCGTTTGCCGCGATGATCTCTGCACGGCGGCTCCAGACCGCTTCTGCGGCTCCGATGAGCGCTGCATGTTTGCGTTCTGCACTGGCCGTTGCAAGGATTTGCGCCGCTTGCTTTGCACGTTTGCCAAGCTCCGCCATCACGGCGGGGATGTTTTCATTGTCTTTCATATGTCTCGTGCCCTTGCCGGTCCCTGTCTGGCACTGGATGCCTTCCCGGCTGAAATAAACTATCAGGTGGTGCGGTCAAAGCGCCATATCATCGCGGTGGATCAGCGCGGCGCGGCCGGGATAGCCCAGCGTCGCCTCGATCTCCTGCGATTGGCGCCCCTGGATGGCACGGGCCTCGTCCGCGGTATAGCGCGACAGCCCCTGCCCCAGTTTGCGCCCGTCTGGGCCTAGGATGGCCAGCGGATCGCCGCGGCCAAAGTCACCCTCCACATGACGGACGCCTGCGGGCAGCAGGCTTTTGCCGGACATCAGCGCGCGGGCGGCGCCTTCGTCGATGGTCAGAACGCCGCGGGTCTTCATCGCCGCGATCCATCGTTTGCGCGCAGCCTGCGGATCCCCCTGCCCGGTGAACCAGGTACAAGGTGCGCCTTCTTCAAGCGTTTTCAGCGGGTTCAGAGGCGAACCTTCAGTGATCGCCATAGCACAGCCAGCGGCGGTTGCCATCTTGGCGGCCAGCAACTTGGTGATCATGCCGCCCTTGGACAGACCGGAAACACCATCACCGGCCATCGCCTCAATCTCGGGAGTGATCTCGTCAATGCGGTCATAGCGTTTGGCGTCAGCGTCCAGCGCGGGGTTGGCGCTGTAAAAACCATCCACATCTGACAGCAGGATCAATGTATCAGCCCCAACGGTCACCGCTACCTGTGCCGCCAGACGGTCGTTGTCGCCATAGCGGATCTCATCAGTGGCGATGGTGTCATTCTCGTTAACAATGGGCACAGCCCCCATCGCCAGCAGCGTTTCCAGTGTCGCGCGTGAGTTCAAGTAGCGGCGGCGGTTTTCACTGTCTTCCAGCGTTACCAGAACCTGCGCCGTGGTGATCCGGTGCGGCGCCAGCGCCTCCTCATAGGCACGGGCAAGGCGGATCTGACCGACGGCAGCGGCTGCCTGGGATTGCTCCAGAGGCAGGTCAGCACGCGGCAGGCCCAAAACACCACGCCCCAGCGCGATAGAACCAGAGGACACCAGCACCACGTCGGTGCCGCGCGACTTCAGCCAGGCGACGTCGTTGGCCAGCGAATGCAGCCAGCCAGCACGCAGCTCGCCGGTCTCCCGGTCAACCAGCAGCGCCGAGCCGATCTTGACGACAATGCGTTTTGCCGACGTCAGGGCTGCCAAGGCTCTTCCTCCTCGGCGGGCTTCATCCGCAGGCGGTCATCGTCGATCTCGTTGCGCAGGGCACGCAGAACTTCATTCACACCCTGACGGCTGACGCCCGACATCAGCAGCACCGGACCGCCGACTGCCTCTTCCAGCGCCGTGCGTTTCTCGTCCAGCTCCTCCGGATCGATGGCATCGACCTTGTTGAGCGCCGTGATCCGGGTCTTGGTGGCCAGAACACCGCCATAAGCCTCCAGCTCGCCGATGATGGTCTCGTAGTCCTCAACCACAGTTTCGGAGGTGCCGTCGATCAGGTGCAACAGCACCGCGCAGCGCTCCACATGGCCAAGGAACCGATCACCGATCCCCTTGCCCTCATGCGCGCCCTCAATCAGGCCCGGAATGTCAGCAACCACAAACTCGGTGTTGTCGATACCGACAACACCCAGGTTCGGATGCAGCGTGGTAAAGGGGTAATCCGCGATTTTGGGCCGTGCATTGGAAGTGGCCGACAAAAAGGTCGACTTGCCGGCGTTCGGCAGGCCCAGAAGGCCGGCATCCGCAATCAGCTTGAGCCGCAGCCAAATGGTGCGTTCTACCCCCTCCTGCCCCGGGTTGGCCCGGCGCGGCGCCTGGTTGGTCGCGGATTTGAAATGCAGGTTGCCGAAACCGCCGTTGCCGCCCTTGGCCAGCAGAACACGTTCGCCAGGCACAGTCAGGTCGGCCAGAACGGTTTCCTGATCCTCGTCCAGGATTTCGGTCCCGACAGGCACACGCAGAATGATGTCGTCGCCGTCCTTGCCCGTGCGCTGGCGGCCCATGCCGGACTGGCCGTTCTTGGCAAAGAAATGCTGCTGGTAGCGGAAGTCGATCAGGGTGTTCAGCCCCTCGGTGACCTCAGCCCAGACCGAGCCGCCCTTGCCGCCGTCGCCCCCATCCGGACCGCCGTATTCGATGTATTTCTCGCGGCGGAAGCTGACGCAGCCGTTCCCGCCGGCGCCCGAGCGGATATAGACCTTTGCCAGATCGAGGAATTTCATGACAGCTCCTTAATGCAGCAGGCCCCAGTGCCCGCCCGTGCAGTACAAGTGTCCCGCCAAAGCCCAAGGCCATGGCGGGACTGTTTCGATTGCCTTACCGCAAAGCGCGCGCCGCGCCAATCACAGTTTTCGGCTGTATGTCCAGGTTGGGACGGAGGCGTCACGCGCCACCGAATAGCTTTCGGCATCACCGAGATAATCAAAGCCGCAATGGATCAGAACCCGGGCCGAGGCCGGGTTGTCCTGAAAGACGGACGCAAACATCGCGTCATTGTTCTGCGGATTGCCATCAACCAGCGCCTTCAGCGCGGCAGAGGCAAGCCCGGTGTTCCAGAACGGCGGCGCAGTCCAATAAGAGACCTCCGACTGATTTCGGTCCATCCGCTTGAGCCCGATGACACCCTTCAGCTCGGAATCGCCCTCAACGGTGCCGTCGATCACCCAAACATCTTCGTCCCGCTCATCAGCCATGGCACGGGCCACAAACGCCTCAGCCGCGCCCGGGGGCAGCGGATGGGGTACCGAACGGGTCATGCGGGCCACCCGCTGGTCGCTGACGTAATGCTCAATCAGGCCGGCATCTGACTTTCGCAGCGGCCGCAGCACAAAACGTTCGGTTTCGATGATTTGCTGGCACACGATCTGTTCCAGGTTCATGGGTCTGCTCCTCCTCAGCCCGCAGTCTTGCGGCTGCCTGCTTGAGATGTGTCCGCGCGGCTGCAGCGGCAATAGTTACAACGTTCAAATTGTGGAAAAATTCCCGTTTGCCGGGCGTGAACACATTTCAGGCGCGTTCGACAGCCGGGCTTTCCAGAAAAACTCATCACATTCTCACAGTCTAAAACGGCAAAAGGGACCGGCCTTATAGCCGATCCCCCTAAAGATTTCTTTACCCTTCGGGTCGGCTTACTCAGCGGCCTCCGCCACTGGGAGAACCGATACAAAGGTGCGGCCTTTCAGGCCTTTGCGGAAGCTCACAGCACCGTCAGCAGTTGCAAAGAGAGTGTGGTCCTTGCCCATGCCAACGCCTTCGCCGGCCCAGAACTTGGTGCCGCGCTGACGCACGATGATGTTACCTGCGATGGCTGCCTGGCCACCGTAGAGTTTCACGCCAAGGCGGCGACCAGCAGAGTCGCGGCCGTTACGGGAGGAACCGCCAGCTTTTTTATGTGCCATTCT
>JABXIA010000156.1 GCA_013373325.1 Paracoccaceae bacterium | reverse complement strand
CTTCAGCTCCTGCATCAGCTTGGCGCGTTCTTCATCCGACAGCGGGCTATCGGCAGCACCCTCCGCGCCGTCTTCCCCGGCATCCGCCGGGGCGTCCACGGGCGCGGCGCCCTCCCGCAGCTTGGCGCGAAGCTCCAGAATGCCTTCGACCACCGCCTTTTCCTTGTCCCAGCGCTCGGTCAGCCCGGCCAGCCGCTCCTCCTCGGCTGCCTTGGCGGCTTCCACCGCCTCGCGCCGGTCGGCAACCTCATAGCCTGCGGTCTCGTCGCGGCCGATGATCTCCAGCTCGGTGGTCAGCGCCTCGATCCTGCGCTGGCTGTCGTCGACCTCCGCGGGAACCGCGTGCTGGCTTACCGCCACCCGCGCACAGGCCGTGTCCAGCAAGCTGACGGACTTGTCCGGCAGCTGCCGCGCCGGGATATAGCGCGCCGACAGGCTGACGGCCGCCTCGATCCCCTCGTCCAGCACCTGAACCCGGTGGTGATTTTCCAGCATCGAGGCAATGCCGCGCATCATCAGGATCGCCTTCGGGATGCCCGGCTCCTCGACCTTGACCACCTGGAAGCGGCGGGTCAGCGCCGGGTCCTTCTCGATGTATTTCTTGTACTCGGCCCAGGTGGTGGCGCCGATGGTGCGCAGCGTCCCGCGCGCCAGCGCCGGTTTCAAGAGGATCGCCGCATCGCCGGTGCCGGCCGCACCGCCCGCGCCCACCAGCGTGTGGGTTTCATCCACGAACATCACAATCGGGGTCGGGCTGGCCTGCACTTCGTCGATCACCTGGCGCAGGCGGTTTTCAAACTCGCCCTTCATACTGGCACCTGCCTGCAGCAAGCCCACGTCCAGCACCAAGAGCCGCACATCTTTCAGCGCCGGCGGCACGTCGCCGCGCGCGATCCGCAGGGCAAAGCCCTCGACCACAGCCGTTTTACCCACGCCCGCCTCACCGGTCAGGATCGGGTTGTTCTGCCGCCGCCGCATCAGGATATCGACGATCTGGCGGATCTCCTCGTCCCGGCCCACGATCGGGTCGATCTCCCCGTTGCGGGCCTGTTCGGTCAGGTCGGTGCAGAACTGCTCCAGCGCCTCGCCCTTGCCCATCGCGCCCGGCGCCATTGAGCCGGAGGCCTCGCCCGGTTCCGCGCCGCCGCCGGTCACGTTGGAGCCGTCCTGCGCCCCCATCCGTTCCTCGGGCGAGCCATCGGTGGCCTCGTGGAAGTTATCAGCCAGATCATCCGCCCCGATCTTCGCCAGCTCCGGCGACATGTTAGACAGGATGTTGCGCAGCGCCGGTGTCTTCAGCATCCCCAGCAGCAGATGGCCGCTGCGCACCTGACCCGCAGAATAGAGCAGCGAGCCCCAGACCCAGCCACGTTCCATCGCGTCCATCAGATGGTCCGACAGGTCGGAAATCGTCGAGGCGCCGCGCGGCAGCATGTCCAGCGCCCGGGTCAGCTCGCTGGCAATCTTGCCGGTGTCCAGGTCGTAATGCTGGATGATCCGGTGCATGTCGCTGTCCTGCTGCGCCAGCAGCTGATGCATCCAATGCACCAGTTCCACATAAGGGTTCCCGCGCATCTTGCAGAACACGGTTGCGCTCTCGACGGCCTGGTAACCCAGCTTGTTCAATTTGCCAAACAGCGCCACGCGGCTGATCTCGGTCATCTCAAATCCCTCCCTCTACAGGCATCTCAGCCCCGGCGCCTAATCCCGGGTACAGGTACAAATCATTCACATCCGGCTGGTCCGCATCCGGATCCGGGCGCGAGCGCACCCAGCTGGTGTGCCCCAGCCGCGTGGTGCCGCCCAAAGATGCCCGCGGCACCTCGTCGCCCGCCAAAATCAGGTTCACGTCCCAGTCCAGCACATCGCCGGCATAGGACCGCACGATGGCACGCAGCCGGTCCAGGGCCGCGCCGCCCGGCAGCAGCCGCTCGTAATCTTCCAGCTTCAGCGGCCCGATGCGGATGCGGAACTTGGCCGACCGGCTCCACACCTTGTCGCCGATGCTGGTGGTCTGCCCCAGCCCGCCGTAACCCAGCTGCCAGCGGTCATCCGGCTCCAGCTCCAGCCAGCTGCCGACATATTCCTCCAAGGAGACCGGCACCTCGAAAAACGCCGACAGGATCGACACCAGCCCCTCGGCGTTCTTGGCGCCCTTCGCCAGATGGCCCGCAAAATGCAGCTTGGCCAGATCCGGCATGTCGTCGCGGCTGGTGAACTTGAAGCCGTTGTAACCGATCAGCGACGCCACCTTGCGCGCCATCGGGTCATCCGGCCGGTCAAAGCTGACCGCGGGCGAGCCTTGCGTCCAGGCCCGGTACAAGAGACTCATCAGCCGGTGCGTCAGCATATCGGCAAAGGCCACCATCGTCGGGTCGCGGTGGTTGCGTTTGCGGTCGCGCGCGTATTCGGTCAGATGCAGCGGCAGCGGGCCCTGCGGACCGAACAGCCCGAAGAAGCGGTTGGTCAGAACTGCCGGCTTGTCCCCATCGGCCGGCTTGAACGCAGCAATGGTCGAAGGCGGGAACGCCAGTTCCGCCTCCTGCCCCAGACGCAGCCGGTCCTGCCGCGGGCGGCGGCTTTCGCCCAGGCGCGGGGCGTCATCGAAATGCGCCTCCAATACCCGCAGAGCCTGAAAAACATGGTGTTTCTCAGGGTCCATGGCCAGCCGGCCATACAGGCTCAGATCATCCGGCCGAGGCCCTTTTCCGGTCGCCATCTGGCAATTTCCCCGCGTTTTTCGGTTTTCAGGACGGTCTCCGTGAACGAGTTGATGCTGGCATAGCCGCGGAAAAACCGCTCCAGCACGGCCCCCAGCGCATAGATATTGCTGCCCTCGAAAAAGCTCTCGTCAAAGCCCAGTGTGATCTCCAGCCCCCGCACCGCGGTGGACAGCACCTCATCGCTCATCCGCCGCACGATGGGCCGGGCACTGACCGACAGGATGCCCTCCAGCTGTTTCTCCGTCACCCGGTCGCCCAGCGGCGCATAAAGCCCGACCAGCTCCCGCAGCGCTTCCGCCGACTGGCCCTTGCCGGTTTCGGCAATCGAGACATAGTTCAGGCTGAGGTGAGAAATCAGACGCCAGGCGGTATCCCCCTGCGCCAGGGTAGGATGCGGCCGGGTTGGCGACACCGGCAGCGTCACCTTCTTGACCGGGCCGCCCTCGGGCAGCTGGAACACATCGTCATTGCCGGTGGCCAGCAGCATCGGCAGATCGCGGTTGGTGCACAGCGCCTTGACCGCCAGCTGCTCCAGCCCTGCGGAATAGGGCGCCTGCGCCCGGTCCACCAGTGTCAGGAACACTTCCGATCCCAGATAAGAACTGCGCACCCCGCGCAGGCGTTCCTTCTCCGAACGCTGCCGCATCCGCCGCTTGATTGTGTAGTAGGCCGGGTGGCTTTCGCCCGCTGCGGTGAAATCATTGGCGGAGTAGAACGGGCGGAACACCACGTCGTCCTCGCCCTCGCCGCTGATGCCCACCACGCTCTGCAATCCGTAGATCTCGAAATCAAGGCCCGCAGTCCGGTTCGGGATCACATGATGTTCGGTATCAATCGGCGCGATCCGCACCCGGTCGCAGCGCTTCTCGAACAGGTTCACGGCCGGCACCGCGTTCAGCTTGAACACCTCCGGCACCACGATCGGCGCAATCTCCGGCATCCCCTCGCGCAGCAGGATATAGAGATCGATCTCATTGCCTTCGGATTTCCGCAACCCATCGCGCAGCCCCTGCAGCTCGACAAAGCGGAACCGCTCTGGCATCGCGAAATATTCCTGCAGCAGCCGGTAACCGTCATAGACCCGGCGCGGCAGCGGCAAGAGCGCCTCTTCGGGACTGAAGCCCTTCTGCACCACCCGGGCCTCGCGCAGCGGCAGCTGCCAGTCGGCGCGGCGGTCGGTGGAACGTGCCACGATCCCCTGCACCTGCGTGCATAAGAGTTCCAGCAGCGGCCAGCTGTTGCCCGCCTCGCCGGTCAGGTACAGCGACAGCTTGTCCATCTCCAGCTTGCTGATCGGGTCGCCATCGATGCGCTTGATCCGCAGCCGGATGCCTGCGCGCGCGTCATATCCGGTGGCAACCCCTGCCGCCACCAACTCGCCGCGGCCGTCAATATACTGCGCCTCGGTGATCTGGATCGGCCACATGGTCAGATCAGCGGCGGTGCGGAATTCGCAAGGCGTCTGCTCGCCCTCGGTCAGCCGCGACCGCAGCGTCGATCCGCGCTTCAGCACATAGCCGCTTTTGACGGCAGAGTTCGCCACATCCGGCTCAAACGCCGCGATCATCATCGACGGCGTCGGCGCCAGGTAATGCGGATAGATGATCTCCAGGAGGTTGGAGGTGAAGTTCGGATACTGCAGCTCCAGCTCCAGCTGCACCCGTGCCGTCAGAAAGGCAGCACCTTCCAGCAGGCGCTCCACATAGGGGTCAAGAACCTCGACCCCCTCCATGCCCAGCCGGGCCGCAATCTTGGGATAGGCAGCCGCAAACTCCGCGCCCATGTCGCGCAGATAGTTCAGCTCATTCTCGTAATGGGTCAGCAGCCGTGTATCCATCACATGGCCCTTTCCATTTCCACCTCGCCGGTGGTCAGATCGACCTTGCTGCGCAGGTACAGCTCCAGCGGCATCGGCTGCGCCCACATGTCGGCGCGGAT
>JABXIA010000194.1 GCA_013373325.1 Paracoccaceae bacterium | reverse complement strand
GGAAGCGGGGCGACAGCGGGCCCTTCTCGTGCGGGTAGTTCAGGGTGGTTTTGGGGGCGAAGAAATACTTCATCACCAGTTTGAAGCCGACCCAGAAATCCTGCAGCAGGAAGTATTTGGCGGCGCGGGTGTAGTCGATTTGGGTCATTGCGGAGCCATTTCGTCATCTAGCCGGGTTGCGCCGGCATTTTCGTGGCTGTGCCACTTGGTTTCATAGTCGCTTTGCAGGACCAGATCTTTCATTGCTGAAGTGCTGGTCTTTTCAATCTCGTAATAGAGGTACATGCGCCCTTCAGGTATTTTACCCTTGAGCCTCATTCGCTTACCGGCTTCGGCGGGATCTCTAAACTCGATATGGTAGTTTCCCCCGCGCGGCCGTTTGTGGATGCCACGGCAGTCATGAACGATGCATCCGCAATTGCGGCCCCAGAAAGTCCAGACCAATTCCGGGTTGAACTGATAGATGCCATGCGCAGGCCAGCCGTTGAAGCCATTGGCAGAAACGAACCGCCCGCCGGGCTTGAGCATCCGGAACACCGTCTCCAGCGCCATGGGCACATTGAACACATGCTCGAGAGTGCCGCCGTCAAAGATCAGGCTGAACTGCCCCTCCAACTCTGCTGGCACCGGCCGGTTCAGATCATGAAGCAGGGTTGCCCCTTCATAATCCGAAAAGTCCATCGCCTCCATGTCCCCGAACCCCAGCTTCCTCATCAAGGTTTCGCAGTAGCCGTCCTCCTGCAGCAGCTCTTCATGGGTGAGATCGAGACCCTTCTTTCTCAGGATCCGGTCAAACTTGTGCTTGATATGATCCTCAACACGAAAGGTGTGACGCCCAAGCATGAGCGTCCGGCCTTCCGGCTGGAAGCGGACTGACAGATCGGCCAGCCGTTCGAAGAGCTCGATATCGACGCCCATCAGATATTAGCCTCCCACGGTCCAGCGGGCGAAGATGCCCCAGAACCAGTCAAATTTTGCAGCAAAGGACACGAAGACCACCCAGGCCAGCGAGAACGGCAGGAACACTTTCCAGCCCAGACGCATCAGCTGGTCATAGCGGTAGCGCGGGGTGATCGCCTTCACCATTGCGAAGAGGAAGAAGAAGAACGCCATCTTGGCAACCATCCACAGCACTCCATCGGGCAGGCCCGGGATCGGGGACAGCCAGCCGCCGAAGAACAAAAGCGAGGTCAGCGCGCACATCAGGAAGATGGCGATGTATTCACCGGCCATGAACAAGAGGAACGGCGTTGCCGAATATTCAACCTGGTAGCCCGCCACCAGCTCTGATTCCGCTTCCGGCAGGTCAAACGGCGGCCGGTTGGTTTCTGCCAGCGCCGAGATGAAGAACAGGAAGACCATCGGGAAATGCGGGATCCAGTACCAGTTCAACAAGCCAAGATCGCCGTCCTGTGCACGTACAATGTCACCAAAGTTCATCGAACCGGTTGAGATGATCACGCCGATGATGATCAGGCCGATGGAAACCTCGTAGGAGATCATCTGTGCGGCGGACCGCAGCGAGCCCAGGAACGGGTATTTCGAGTTCGACGCCCAGCCGCCCATGATCACGCCGTAAACTTCCAAGCTGGAAACCGCAAAGACGTAAAGGATGGCGACGTTGATGTCCGAAAGAACCCAGCCGTCGTTGAAGGGAATCACCGCCCAGGCGATCATCGCCAGCACGAAGGACGTCATCGGCGCCAGGATAAAGACGGTGCGGTCGGCACCGGCCGGGATCACCACCTCCTTGACCACGTATTTCAGCGCGTCGGCCACCGATTGCAGCAGGCCGTAGACGCCCACCACGTTCGGGCCCCGGCGCATCTGGACCGCGGCCCAGATCTTTCGGTCCCCGTAGACGAGGAACAGGAGCGAGATCATCACAAAGGCAACAACTGCAAGCACTTGCGCCAGGATCAGAACAGCGATGCCGCCTGGAGTGTTAAAGAAATCAGCCATAGGTCCTCACACCGTGGGTATTCCGTTCGCCGCGCAATCCGCGACCGCGACGCTGGCGTCGATGGTGCGCAAGCCGCGCGGCAGAGAGGGCGAAATCAGATAGACCGCATCAGCGGTCCGGCTGCCCCCTGCCTGTTTCGTTGTTGTGCGCACATGGCGCGCGAACCCGTAGTCCCGGATCAGCGCATATTGCGCGGCGGCGCATTCCGCATATTTGTCGAGGTCGCCCGGCGCGGCAGCGCCGCGCATGGAGACGTTGAATTGCACCAGATCGCCCTCCAGCAGACTGGTTTCCACCCCTTCGTAGACAGGAGCGGGCTGCGCGCCTTCAGTACCGGGCGCCATTGCGCAGGCGGCCAGCAGAAACGGCGTTATGAGGGCGAAGCGGATCATTCGGCGGCCAGTTTCCCGGTTTCGCGAGCCTTCACGCCTGCCGACAGCTCCGCCATCAGCTGCGATGCGCGGGCAATCGGGTTGGTCAGGTAGAAGTCCTTGATTGCCGGCAGGAAATCCGCGTTGCCAAGCTTGTCCAGCTCCAGCGCCTCGCCGTCCTTCTCTGCCACTTCGTCGATCTTTGCCAGATGCGGCACTTCGGCGACCAGAGCCTGACGCAGCTGCGCCAGCGAGTCATAGCCCAGCTTGGCGTCAGCTTCAGCGCTCAGCGCACGCAGGATGGCCCAGTTTTCCTTGGCCTCACCCGGCGCAAAGGCGGCGCGCATGGAAAGCTGCGGGCGGCCTTCGGTGTTCACGAACAGGCCGTTCTCCTCGGTGTAGGCGGCACCCGGCAGGATCACGTCGGCGCGGTGCGCGCCGCGGTCGCCGTGGCTGCCCTGGTAGATCACAAAGGCGCCTGCGTCGATTTCCACCTCATCGGCGCCAAGGTTGTAGATCACCTCTGCCCCGTCGATGGCTGCGGCCATGCCGCCTTCGGTCACGGCGCCGATATCCATCGCCCCGACGCGGGAAGCCGCGGTGTGCAGCACCATCAGCTTGGAGCCGGACAGTTCCGCCATCTTCTGGGCCGCAGCCATCACCGCCAGGCCATCAGCCTCGCGCAGGGCGCCCTGCCCCACAATGACTACAGATTTCTTGTTGTCGCGGGTCTCGTCTGAGACGCCTTTGGCGATCATGTCGCTGAGCGCGTCGCGGCCGGTGCCTGCGTGGTAGTATTCATAGGTCAGATCCGCTGCAGGGCCTATCAGCGCCACTTCGGCGCCGTTGGCCCAGGCCTTGCGGATGCGCGCGTTCAGAACCGGCGCCTCATCGCGCGGGTTGGTGCCGATCAGCAGGATCATCTCAGCCTCATCGAGATCCTCGATGGTGGCGGTGCCCGCATAGCCTGCGCGGTTGTCGATCGGCAGGCGGGCGTTGTCGGTGCGGCATTCAACCTTGCCGCCCAGCCCCTCAACCAGCTGCTTCAGCGCAAAGGCTGCCTCAACCGGAGCCAGGTCGCCGATCAGGCCCGCAACCTTCTTGCCCTTCATGGCCGTAGCGGCGGCAGACAGCGCCTCCGCCCAGGTGGCGGGCTTCAGCTTGCCATCGACGCGCACGTAAGGACGGTCAAGGCGCTGGCGGCGCAGCCCGTCCCAGACGAAGCGGGTCTTGTCGCTGATCCACTCCTCGTTCACACCGTCATGATTGCGCGGCAGGATGCGCATCACTTCGCGGCCCTTGGTATCCACGCGGATGTTCGAGCCAAGCGCGTCCATCACGTCGATGGTTTCAGTCTTGGTCAGTTCCCACGGACGGGCAGTAAAGGCGTAGGGCTTCGACGTCAGCGCGCCCACCGGGCACAAGTCGATGATGTTCCCCTGCAGGTTCGATTGCAGGGTCTGGTTCAGATAGGAAGTGATCTCCGCATCCTCGCCGCGCCCGGTCTGGCCCATCTGGGTGATACCAGCGACTTCGGTGGTGAAGCGTACGCAGCGGGTGCAGGAAATGCAGCGGGTCATGGTGGTTGAAACCAGCGGACCGAGGTCCAGGTCGTCCACTGCGCGTTTGGCTTCCTTAAAGCGGCTGCCCGACAGACCATAGGCCATCGCCTGATCCTGCAGGTCGCATTCGCCGCCCTGGTCGCAGATCGGGCAATCCAGCGGGTGGTTGATCAGCATGAATTCCATCACGCCTTCGCGGGCCTTTTTGACCATCGGCGAGTTGGTCTTGACCTGCGGCGCCTGGCCTTCGGGGCCGGGGCGCAGGTCACGCACCTGCATCGCGCAGGACGCGGCGGGTTTGGGCGGTCCGCCTACGACCTCAACCAGGCACATGCGGCAGTTGCCGGCAATCGACAACCGCTCATGGTAGCAGAAGCGCGGGATCTCGACGCCGGCCTCCTCACAGGCCTGGATCAGGGTCATTGCCCCTTCCACCTCGATCTCGGTTCCGTCAATGTTGATCTTGCGGAGGTCAGACATGGTCTATTTCGCCCTCAGTAACACGCCGATCGCGCTGTTTTTCTCAATCTCTGCACGGCCATAGGCGCAGAATGTTTCGGGTTCGCCGTAGTCAACGCCGTTCTGCGCCAGGAGTTGTTCTCCCTTGGCGCGCATCCGGGCCTTTTCGGCATCAGATTCGATGTAGCTGCGGATTTCCGAGTCCGAGTACCCCAGCGCGTTTGCGCGCGCTTTGAGCCGGCGCAACTCGCCCAGCCCTTTCAGGTAACGCGGGGAAATATCGTCGCAGTAATCCGAGACTTCCTTGGCCACGGCAACGGCAAACAGGGGGTCTTCGATTTCCTGCACATCGCGCAGTGACGGTTTCGCCAGCGCTGCGGCAGGCAGGGCAACAACCGTGGACAGAACAGCGGCAATCAAGGCACGCATGGTATGGGTCTCCTTCAGTTTCGAAGCCCCCATGCGCAGGCGCGCGGTGCTGCTATGCAATAGCAGCCGGACCGTAAGGCCCTGATATGCCGGAAATCCGCTCACGGGGTGCAGGTCCCCTGGAACACAGCGCGGCCATCGGTGATGGTCAGCGGGGTCTCCTCGTCGCGCGGGTCGTTGGCCCAGTCAATCTTTGAGGACCCGTAGGTGGTCACGCAGTAGGTGGTGCCGCCATGGGCCGCCGCTTCCCGCGCGCCTTTGACCGAACGCTCAACGCCCTTGATGTCGATCTGGAACACCGCGGGGTTTGTCTTCTTGTCGATGGGCTTGGCCTTCGCCTTGAACGCCACGCCGTCGTACAGCTCGCGGTTCTTGTTGGTCGTGGAGGTGCCGCAGGCCGAAACCAGCGCCAGAGCCGCCAGGCAGGCCGCAGGCACGGCCATCCGGTATGTCTTCATCATGCTCAAAATACTGCCGCCAATGCCAGGATCGCCAGACCCGCCATGCAGGCCCAGCCGAGAACGTAGAAAACAGAGCGCGGGCCGCTGTGCGGTTTGCCGATGCCCTGCAGGTGAATAAAAATCATGAACACACGGGACACCACCGCCACAGACGCCAGCAGGTTCACCCAGAACGGCGCCGCGCCTGCCAGGATTGCAACCAGCGTCACGGTCAGGAAGGCCGGCAGCGTCTCGCAGCCGTTCAAATAGGCCCGGTTCAGCCTGTAGGCCTTGTCCGCATAATCCTGCTGCGGCGTGGCGCCCGGAGCGAGGCCCGCCTTCTGCTTGGCCAGCGCCGAAAACGGCGACAGCGCCAGGGTGATCAGGGTAAAGATCACCAGCGCGGCCAAGGCGTGGGAATATGCGTCGAAGGCTTCCATCTGTTATTCCGCCGCCATCGCGCCCATGCGGCCGGTCTTCTGGGCCTTGATGCGGTCCTCGATTTCCTCGCGGAAGTTCTTGATCAGGCCCTGGATCGGCCAGGCCGCCGCATCGCCAAGGGCGCAGATGGTGTGGCCCTCGACCTGCTTGGTCACGTCCCACAGCATGTCGATCTCTTCCAGCTCGGCCTGACCCTTCACCAGGCGGTCCATGACGCGCATCATCCAGCCGGTGCCTTCGCGGCACGGGGTGCACTGGCCGCAGCTTTCGTGCTTGTAGAACTTGGACAGGCGCCAGATCGCCTTGATGATGTCGGTCTGCTTGTCCATCACGATCACCGCCGC
>JABXIA010000176.1 GCA_013373325.1 Paracoccaceae bacterium | reverse complement strand
GGCCTTGTTGCACAAATCGGGGGCTGAACGCAGCTCCCCTTTCCCCGGATAGACTTATTCCACGGGCCGCGTAATAGGCATGCCAAACGCCGTGTAGCCGTTCAGCACGGCGATACGAACCTGCAGCTCGGCGACCTGGCGCTCGAAGTCTCGGGCCATCAGGGATTGGCCGAGCAGCTTGATGCAGTTCATCTTGCTTTCGACACGGCTCCGACGGTGGTAGCCGCTCCACCGTCGCCAGATGGCGCGGCCCATATACTTCGAGGCTTGCAGCGCTTCGTTGCTGGCGACGGCGCCGGGACTCGTTGGTTTCCAAGGCTTTGCGTTCTTGCGTGGCGGTATGACAGCGGCGGCATTTCGGGCAGCAATTGCCTCGTGGCACTTTCGGGTATCGCAAGCTCCGTCAGCGGTGACCGATGCGATGCCCTGATCCGCTTCGATCTGGTCCAGCAGTTCCGGGAGTATGGGCGCGTCTCCGATATTGCTGCCGGTGATCTCCACGGCTCTGACCTCCAGCGTTTCCTCGTCAATTCCCCTCTCGGGATCATGCTGCGCATGACCCTGCCGGGCAAGGGATGTGTATCTTGCGCCAGATGCGCCGCTTGGTGCCACCATGCTTTCGGGCACTCCACTCACCTTCGCCCTCGGCCTTGATACCGGTGCTGTCGATCAGAAGGTTCAGCGGGCCTTCCCCTCCACGGTAGGGGATGGCCACGTTCAGCTTTCGTTGGCGACGGCACAAGGTGCTGAAGTCCGGGACCGGCCAGTCCAACCCGACCAACCGAAGCAGGCTTTCGACGAAACCAGTCGTCTGTCGCAGCGGCATACCGAACAGCACCTTCATCGTCAGGCACGTCTGGATCGCCGCATCGCTGAAGCTCAGCTGCCGACCACGTTTTCCGGTCGGAGGTGGTTTCCACACCATGTCGGGATCAAACCACACCGTCAGCGAACCGCGCCGCCTCAGCGCTTTATTGTAAGCCGACCAATTCGTGGTCTTGTACTTCGTAGGGGCCCAACTGCTCATGCCTCCCAGCTATCATGCTGGATTCATGCAGTGAATCCCTCGAAAGATTTGTGCACCAAGACCCATGATGACCACCATCCCTGAAGTCACCCGCTTTATTCTTGCTCCAACCCTTCGGTATCCGCTCAACGATGAGCCTGCCACAAAACTATGGTTGAAGGGGTATCGCGTGGACTTCACCGAGGACAACACCCTGTTGATTATAGACGACGCTTGATGTCAGCAGCAGGACGAAAAGGCGACACAGGGTCTGGTCATGATGGGTTCCCGCCAACACCAGCAACAGAAGGCAGCGGCGATGCCGGTATCAACGGGAAGCCAGCTTTGCGCGAAGGGGACGCCTTTGCGCCGCACTTAAAGCCCAAGCATCCTCCGCATGGGAGGGTACTGGCGGTTGGATCAGGCAGCGTGTTCATCAACGGAAAACCCGCTGGCCGTGTCGGCGATTCTATTGATTGCGGCGGGGCCGCCACCAGCGGCTCTGGCGATGTGTTTATAGGGGGGTGATCTTGCAAACGGCAGCATCCACCGGATTACTTGGCCGAGAACCACGCCTTTGCGGCGACTGCTCAGTCCCGACCCAACCAAAGCGGCCTTTGGTGTGCGTGCAGCGAACTGGTGCTTTGTCCGGCGTCTAACCAGTTCATGCGATGCGCAGCAATAGTCGATTCAGCCTGGACCGGCCCTTCGTACAGATCGCGGCGAAGGTGGCCGGAGAGCCCTTTCCGGAAGCGCTGAAATTCTGCTGCGGGCGCGAAAAGTACGTGAACCCGCTCCGCCGACGATCATTCCATGCTGCGTTGCAACGACAGATTTGGTCATTCCTAAAAGCCCGGGAAGGAATCGACGACCAAAGGCCGTTCGTCGAAGATATTCCTCTTCCACTGGCAACCCGCGTTAACCAGCCGAGGAGGACGTTTTTACGGTCAATTCAGCCTAAAAAGAAAAAAACGGCCGCCCCTTCCGGTGCGGCCGCAGTGATGTGCTTTTTTGATTACGCCCGCGAAACGTCGGGAGTTTTCAGCACATGGGGAGTGTCATACGCCTCAAGGTCAATTTGATCTTCGGACTTCGCAATGAGCACGGTGCAGGCTGCGTCGCCGGTGACATTGAGCGACGTGCGTGCCATGTCGAGAATACGATCGATGCCTGCAATGATGGCAACACCTTCCAAAGGCAGGCCGACAGAGGTCAGAACCAGCGACAGCATGACCAGCCCGGCCCCAGGAACACCGGCGGTACCGATGGATGCCAGCGTCGACGTCAGAATGATTGTGACATATTCCGACATGCCCAGTTCTATACCAAAGGCCTGTGCAACAAAGAGAGCGGCAACGCCCTGGTACATGGCGGTTCCGTCCATGTTGATAGTTGCGCCGAGCGGCAGGGTAAAGCTTGCGACTGACCGGTTCACGCCTAGGTTCTGTTGAACCGCAGTCATGGTTACAGGCAGTGTTCCCGAAGAGGAGGTGCTGGTGAAAGCCACGATCTGCGGTTCAATGATGCCTTGAAAAAAACGAACCGGACTTAGGCGGGCGAAGACCGAAACGAGCCCGCCATAGACAAACAACGCATGCAGGATGCAGCCGATATAGAGTGCGGCAATCACCGTCCCCAACGGAAGCAGAAGATCAAGCCCGTAGGTTCCGGCGACCCAAGCCATCAGTGCAAACACGCCGTAGGGGGCGAAACTGATCACTATCTCTGTCAGCTTGAGCACAACTGAATTCAGCGCTTCAAAGAATTCCCGCACCGGCTTGCCTGCGTCGCCAACCAGGTTGATGGCCAGGCCGAACATGATTGCAAAGAAAATGATCTGCAGAACGTTTCCGTCTGCGGCGGCGGCCACCGGATTCTTCGGGACGATTCCGATTAGCTGCTGGATAAAGGGCGGAGACGCTTTGGGTTCCATTGCAACAGCTGTGCTCAGGTCAATGCCCGCGCCGGGTTGCATCAGCAACCCCAATGCCAAGCCGATTGTGATCGCAAATGCAGTCGTGCCGAGATAGAACACAATCGACTTCAGGCCAATACGACCCATTCGCGCCATGTCGCTGACGGATGTCATGCCGCAGACGAGCGACACGAAGATCAGCGGGACAATCAGCATTTTGATGAGCGACAGGAACAAGGTCCCGATGTTCTTGATCATGCCGGCAATGGCCTGATTGCCGGTCGCGTTCAGCAGAACGCCTGTAATCACCCCAAGGACAAGTGCGATTACGATTTGCTTCCACAAAAGCATGTTTCTCCAAGGTGCTAAAAACCCTGTTTTTTGACTGGTATTCGCCATAAGGACCTCCCTTTCCAAGGCAGCCAACCGGATCGGGCTGCCGGCAGTCGCAGCATGGTACCAGTTCGATGACAGGTAGCGTCGCGCAAAAATGGAAAGGGCGTTGCAAACTTTGCAACGCCCTTTTAGCTCCCAGGAAGAAGCCGCATTTAGCCATGGTTAGGACCCTAGGCCTTTTGCCAGTTGCACGCATTTACGGGCCAGCACATCGGTTGGATCAACGGCCAGCGCCCCCAGATCGCCGACGCCTGCCGTCACAAGGATAGGGAGTTCCGTGCAGCCGAGAATGACAGCCTCGGCGCCGCGCGTGACCAAGTGGGAAAACGCCCGGGTAATCTGCTCCTTGCAGAGACCTTCGGTATGCCCAGCCTTGACGCCGGCCGGGCCGTAAATGCACTCCATGACCAAGTTTTGATGCTGCTCGTCGGGGACGATGTGGCAAAGACCAGCCTCCTCAAGCGCCTGCTGATACAGGCCGCTTCGGATTGTTCCATCGGTGCCGAGAATCCCGACCGTCCGCGTCCCGGGAGAGCTTTCTCTGATGTGGTCAGTGGCTGCTGACAGAATGCTAATGATCGGTATGCCGAGATGGCGCTGGATACGGTCGACATAGGCGTGGGCGGTATTGCAGGGGATGACCAGAATATCGGCCCCGCCGCGTTCCAGCTTCTTGCAGGTGGAATAGAGGGCGACTGTCGGATCGGTTCCTGATCCCACCAGGTTTTCAGTCCGGTCGGGGATTTGCGGGTTTTGTTCGACCAGCACCTTGATGTGATCCTGATCGCAGGCGGCCTCTGTACCCTTGACCAGCTTGGCTAGAAAATCCACCGTCGCGGCAGGTCCGACACCGCCAACCACACCGACCTTGAACCGGCGCCGGCGGCCTGGTTGCGTCTCCTTCAGCGCATGTTCCGCATAAACCGCCGCCGTGTCGATGGTTGTCATCCCGTCCGGCAGGTCAAGCTGATCAAGCAGCAGGGGCAACTCGGACAGCCCGGGCACAAAAACCGCCGCCCCCTGCTCCGAAAGGCTGGCAAGGGCTGCGTTGATGGGTTGCAGCACCTCCTCCCTGCGGTTGCCTGTTTTGAAGCCGTTGCCGCCATAGACAGCCTCCATCACGGCGCTTTCTAAGTCCGCGGCAGGATAGACAACCTGCACATCCTCGCCGAACAGGTTCTCGAACAGGCCGTTTTCCCTGACAAAAGGCGTTGCGATGACGCCAATTTTCTCAGGTTGGGGCTTCAGCTTCGCAACGGCAGCTGTGATTGCGCCGGTCATGCTGATCAGCTTCAGCTCCAACTCATCTTCCAGTTCATGCAGGAAACTATGCGTGACAAAACATGGCAGAAGTGCCGCATCACATCCTTCCCGTTCCATGCGGGACAGCGTATCAAATACATAAAGTTTACGGTGTGTGGGGTTGTAGTCAGGTTCCTTGGGGGAGACTGGTTCGCGCAGTGGCTTCTGATGGAAAACCAGCTCCCTATGATCCTCTTCCGACCTGACCGGGGTGTTCTGAACAATTCTGTTCAGCAAGTCAGCCCCGGCAAGGGCGCCCAGGCCGCCGACAATTCCCAGACGCAGAGACTTGTTACTGTTCATTGGGCTTCCTCCCGCATCTTGGCCTGAAGATGTCTCAGGGCCGTCTCGGCCAATTCTTCCGGTAAGGCCGGCATTGCAGCGGATTGCAGGCTCAGCCCGTTTGCCTGCGCATATTTAGCAAGTTTGGTTGCGGCCTCATAACCGATCAGGGGGGCGAGCGCGGTCACATGCAC
Organism: Paracoccaceae bacterium; assembly: GCA_013373325.1. GTDB lineage: Bacteria > Pseudomonadota > Alphaproteobacteria > Rhodobacterales > Rhodobacteraceae > Leisingera. The sequence continues at coordinate 19,252 of JABXIA010000176.1, read as the reverse complement.
AAGACTATTGCTCAGCAGCATCTGGCATCTTTCTTCATCTGCTGCGATGCCGTCCACGCAACGGGTTCGCAGCACATTCATTGCACTGGTTAGAGAGCCCATCGTTTCCAGTACCTTATGGATGATAACAGGCTCCATTGCGTTGAGCTGGAACTGGCCTGCTTCGGCGGCCATCGTCACGGTCAGATCGTTTCCGATCGCCTGGTAGCAGACCTGGTTCACCACTTCCGGGATAACCGGATTTACTTTCCCGGGCATGATGGAGGACCCGGCCTGCACTGCAGGCAGAATGATCTCGCCGATTCCTGCGCGCGGGCCAGAGGACATGAGGCGCAAATCGTTGCAAATCTTGGACAGTTTGATGCCAACCCGCTTAAGCGTGCTGGAAAACATCACAAAGGCGCCGAGATCAGAGGAGGCCTCTATCAGGTCCGGGGCCAGTTGTAGTGGTTCGCCCGTGATGTCCCGCAAGTGCGCAACGGCTGTTTCCCCGAAATGTTCGGGCGCATTGATGCCGGTGCCTATCGCCGTGCCTCCAAGGTTCACTTCGGTAAGAAGGCGGGAAAGGTCGCACAACCGATCGGCGTCCTCATTGATCGTTGTTGCAAACCCCCGGAATTCGGCGCCGAGCGGCATGGGTACAGCGTCCTGAAGCTGCGTACGGCCGACCTTCATAATATGCTGAAACTCGGTTGCCTTTTGGCCGAACGAATTGGTCAGCCCGTGCATTGCCTCGATAAGAGGGGGAATTCGGGAGAGGACAGCCAGACGGATTGCTGTGGGATAAACGTCGTTTGTGGATTGTGAGCGGTTCACGTCGTCATTCGGGTGAAGCCGGCTGTAGACGCCAAATTCCGCGCCAAGCTTTCTAAGCCCGAGGTTAGCAATGACTTCGTTGGCGTTCATATTGGTCGATGTGCCGGCGCCGCCCTGCATCACATCGACAACAAACTGATCGTGATGCTCCCCGGTGATAATCTCATCGCACACGGCGGCAATGGCTGCCGCTTTCTCAGCAGGCAAAGCGCCCAGATCCCGGTTTGCTAGTGCGCAGGCTTTCTTGACCGAGGCCAGCCCGGCGATCAATTCCGGATAGTGGCTGATAGATACGCCAGTTATCGGGAAGTTTATCAGCGCCCGCTGGGTCTGGCTGCCCCAAGCGGCTGCCAGGGGAACTTCCACAAGGCCGTGGCTGTCGGATTCCATTCTATGTTTGCTCATGATCTGGGGCCTTTCTGCGGTCCGGCTGTACCCGCCTGAAGCGTGGGGCACAGAAACTGGGCTATCGTTCGGGCCAAACCTACTGCCGGGCCGTGCCCGCAACTATGACAACCAACGCAATCGCATTGCATCTTTTGCAACCAGCTCCTAGCATTTACTCATTTCTTCAAGCGGAGGAGACAGATGGAGATCGACTGGCTGGAAGATTTTTTGGCACTGTCCGCTGCAGGGGTATTTGCCCGGGCCGCCGATGCGCGCAACATTAGCCAGTCCGCTTTCACGCGGCGGATCAAGAATCTGGAGAACTGGACAGGGACACCCCTGTTCGATAGGAGCGTGCATCCGGTCGAGCTCACTGCCGCAGGCAAGGCGTTCAAGCAAACCGCCATCGATACCGTTGCTGCGCTGAAACAAACCAAAAGCGATATCCGCGGCCTGTCCCGCCGGGAAGCCTCAGTGCTGGACTTCGTTGCGCTTCACACCCTGGCAATTTCTTTTTTTCCCACCTGGCTGACAGGTATGTCCAGCCATCTAGGCCCCATCAAGTCCAGGCTGGTCGCGGAAAACTTCTCAGGCTGCGCTGAAGCGATATTGAGCGGCAGTGCAGATTTCATGCTGTGCTATTTTCACCCGGCGGTGCCTACTATTTCGGATGAAAACCGGTATCCGTCCTCAACGATCGCAAAAGACCAGATAATAGCCGTCAGCTGTGTTGGCGCCGATGGGCGTGTCAAATACAGCCTGGCCGCAGACAACCCGGTTCCGTTTCTGTCCTATCCGCCCGATACTTTTCTGGGTCGGGTCTCCCAAGTTTGCCTGGAACGGGGAAACCTGGGTGACGCAGTGGAGCCCGTTTACGAAAACTCCGTTGCCGAGGCGCTCAAATCCGCCTGCCTTGCCGGGCTTGGCGTGGCTTTTCTGCCAGAAAGAGCCGCAGAGCGGGAACTGCAAGACGGCACATTGCACAAGATCAGCAGGCCGGAATACGAATTGGCAATTGAAATCAAGCTTTACCGTTCAATCGAACGGTCAAGGGCAGAGCTGGAGCGGTTCTGGATGCTGGCCCAGAACCTCTGAATAACTTGCCGAAACAGCCCAGCAATGTGCTAGCGTGCCGGAACGCCAGCACTTTCTGCTAGCTTCCAGAAGCGCTCAACGGATGGGCGGCTTCTTTCAATCGAGCGGTACAGTTTGATGGACATACTGCGTTCAGAAGCGTCGTCGCTGATGCGCACAAGTTTACCGTCATCTAACATCGGCAGTATTGTCATTCTGGGCAGCCAGGCCACTCCCAGTCCTTCCGCACAGGCTGCTTTCTGAGCCTCAGCCACCGAGTTTTCGCTGCGGATTTCCAGTTTTTCTGCCACCCCAGCCCGCTTGATTGAGATTTCGCTTAGCCGTCCCAGAAAGCTCTCTGGGGAATAGGCCAGGAAAGGCAGTTTACCTTGCTGGTCGAAACGGTAGAGCGCGTTGCCGGATTTGTCGGTGCCGGACACGGCTACAAGCCTGTCATCCGCGATCTTGACCGAAGGGTAACGGTCGTCATTGGACATGGTCGCAATGGACGGATGATCATAGCACAGCATGAAATCTGTAGTTCCGGCCATTAGCGTTTCCACGCAGTCAGAGAAATTCTCAACCGCAAACCTGGTGTTGATCGGGCCTATTGCGGCCGAGATTGTTTTTAGCCACGCAGGGGTGAATGAAATGGCAAGTGTATGCAGAGCGGAAATGTTTATTGCGTCACCCGCACGCCTTGTAAGCTGCTTCAGGTCTTCACGGGCAAGGCGAAGGGAACACACAGTCTCATAGGCTGTTGCTCGAAAGGCTTCTCCCGCTGGTGTCAGAACCACCGGATGCACGCTTCTGTCAAAAAGGTCCGCTCCCACCCAGTGCTCCAGGTTTCTGATTCTGCGCGTAAATGCAGACTGGCTGATATTCCTGGCATAGGCGGCCTTAGCAAAGATTCCCGCCGAGGACAGCGCGAGGAAATCTTCCAGCCAATCAATTTCCATTCCAGTTCTCCCTAGGATGCAATGGAGTGTAATGGCGAAGGAAGATGGATGGCATTGCAAACATTGCATGGAGGTTGCAAAGTTCAGTCTGAGGTTTCGCCCTTTGTCCCTTTTGCGGACTAAGGGTACACCTCAAATCGCTTTCTCATTGCTGATGCATGATAGTCGGCTTTTCCAGGAACAAGCGAGGATAACGGCTGCCGCTGGCGTTTTAAGCTCCAGTCAATCCAGATCAGCAACTGATTTCCGGAAAAGTGCTCCGCGCGGATTGGACACATGGGTATAAAGAACGATATCCAGTGGCAGACGGCCGTACTCGGGGGAGAGAATGACAGCATCGCCGGAAATGATGTGGTTCTGAATGAGGGAGTGAGGCACCCAAGCGGCGCCGGTTCCTTCGAGAACCATCTGAGAAATCCCCACCGAAAACGCGCTTTCTACCGTCGACCTACCTATCCAAGCACGTTCAGCCTTGTTTTGATGCAGCGAAACAATCTGCCCGAAGAAACTACCGGAAGGATAATCAATGCAGGGAGCATCCGGCGGCAGTATCTGGCCTTCCAAGAGATCATGCCGCAGCGCGCCGCCGACGACGGGAAGCAGGGTGTCCCGCCGCCAGACATAACGGTCAACGGTATCGTCAAAAGGCACCTGCGGCAGTTCGCGGTACTCATAGCTCACAAGAACATCGGCTTCGTGGCGCAAAAACGTTGACATGGCCGATACCTGGTTTTGCGTCCGCAGCCGGATTTGCGGCGTCCGACCGCTGGTGCGGAACTTGCGGAGAATTTCTGGGACAACAGACACTGACAGCGAGTGCTGCGTCGCCAGCACCAGCGGCTCACCAGTGCCCTCCGAGTTCTTCAGGTGCCCATGCAATTGCCGCAGATGTGCCAGCAGAGCCCGGATCTGTGGCTCGCTTTGAAGCAAGGTGGGGGACAGTTCTACCCGGTTGGCCTCGCGGATCAGCAAGTTTTTGCCAATCCAATGTTCCAAGGCCCGTATGCGCCTGGAAAAGGCCGGTTGTGTTACGTTCCTGCGGGCTGCCGCGGCAGTCAGGCTGCGTTCTTCCAGCAGGATCAGAGCATCTTCTAGAAGGCGTGTGTCCATACTCACCCATACAACTTGTATGAGCAGCCTGCAATAATTGCATTATTCAGCAGTTCCTGCAGCGGGTAGCCTTACAAAAGATACGCAAAAGGGATTAAATGCATGAACAGCGCAGTGACAGATGACACGACTGCAGCGGATGGCAACCTCATTCTGGTAAAGCGCGCACTTGAGAACTTCCCGCGCGTGCGGCTGGGCCATATGCTAACTCCGCTGGAGCCACTGGACAGACTGAGCGAAGAACTGGGCGGGCCGCGCATCTGGGTCAAACGCGACGATTGCACCGGTCTTGCATCGGGCGGCAACAAGACCCGCAAACTTGAATTCCTGATGGCCGAGGCACTGAAACAGGGCGCCGATACGGTAATCACCCAGGGCGCCACCCAATCCAACCATGCCCGCCAGACGGCAGCCGCGGCGGCCAAACTGGGGCTGAACTGCCATATTCTTCTGGAAGACCGCACGGGCTCCAATGAAGAGGCCTATAATTTCAACGGCAATGTGCTTTTGGACCAGCTGCACGGCGCAACCATCTCCAAGCGGTCCGGCGGTGCCGACATGAACGCAGAGATGGAGACCCTGGCCCAAGCGCTGCAGGATCAGGGCCGCAAGACATACATCATCCCCGGCGGCGGTTCGAACCGCGTTGGCGCATTGGGCTATGTGAATTGCGCTGCCGAACTGGAGGAACAGGCCGGGGCGATGGGGCTGAAGATCGACGCGCTGGTCCATGCCACCGGAAGCTCCGGCACCCAGGCAGGTCTGGTGGCAGGTCTTGCGGGCCTGGCCAGCGGTATTCACCTGCTCGGGATCGGCGTTCGGGCACCGCAGGAGAAACAGGAAAGCATGGTCTTTGATCTGGCCTGCAAGACCATGGATTACCTTGGAATGGGGGTTGAAATCGGCCGGGACTCGGTCCGGGCGAATTGCGACTACGTGGGGCCGGGCTACGGGCTGCCGACCGAGGGTATGCGCGAAGCGCTGCTGAAGCTGGCCCGGCTCGAAGGGCTCCTGTTTGATCCGGTCTATTCGGGCAAGGGGCTCGACGGTCTGATCGATCAGGTCCGCAAGGGGTATTTCGACGGTATGGAGAACATCGTTTTCCTGCACACCGGCGGCAGCGCAGCGCTGTTCGGATACCCCGGCATTTTCGGCCTGCCGGGCTATCAGGCCTGACGCAAGCAAAAGACAATTCAACAGGGAGAAGAACATGAAACTACTGAAACCAGCCGCCGCCTTGGCCTTTGCTTTGGCCCTGGCGGCCCCGGCCTCGGCCCAGGACCGCACCGGAACCCTGGCCAAGATCGATGCCTCGGGCGAGATCGTCATCGGGCATCGCGAAAGCTCGGTCCCGTTTGCCTATCTGGATGAAAACCAGAAACCGGTCGGCTATTCGATCGACCTTTGCATGAAGGTGGTTGATGCGGTCTCTGCGGAACTGGGCAAGGAACTGTCGGTCAAATATGTGCCGGTGAACCCGAAGACCCGGATCGCGCTGATGGCCAATGGCACCATCGATCTGGAATGCGGCTCAACAACCAACAACCTGACCCGCCAGGAGCAGGTGGAATACCTGCCCACCACCTTCATCACCGGAACCAAGCTGATGGTGCGCAAGGACTCGGGCATCAGCTCGGTTGCGGATCTGGACGGCAAGGCCGTTGCGCTGGCGCAGGGCACCACCAACGAGCGCGCGGTCAAAGCGGCAATCGAAGAACTGGGCCTCGATGTGAAGGTGCTCCCGGTGCGCGACCATGCCGAGGGCATGCTGTCGCTGGAAACCGACCGTGTGGACGTGTATGCCACAGATCACATTCTGCTGTTCGGGCTGATCGCCAAGTCGAAGACCCCGGACGCATTTGCGGTCGTCGGCGATTTTCTTTCCTTCGACCCCTACGCGCTGATGGTGCGCCGCGACGACAGCGCCTTTGAACTGATCGGCAAGAAGGCCCTGGCCGAAGTGTTCCGCTCGGGTGAGATCAACGGGATCTATGCCAAGTGGTTCGATCCGCTGGGGGTTGAGCAGACTGACCTGCTGAAGGCGGCGTTCCAGCTTAACGCTCTGCCCGAATAAACGTTCCCCTCACCTGCATGGCCGGGCCCTTGCCGTTCAGAAGGCCCGGCTCCTTCTTCAGGGTACTGAATCATGAATTACAACTGGAACTGGGGTGTCCTCTTTGAAGAGGAATACCTGGGCTGGCTGATGTCTGGGGTAGGCTGGACCTTTGCGGTCGCGCTTGCTGCCTGGGTCCTGGCCCTGGCCATCGGCGTGCTGATCGGAGTCGGGCGCACGCTGCCGTCACGGCCCGTCGCCACCCTCTGCACTGCCTATGTCGAGCTTTTCCGCAATGTGCCGCTTCTGGTGCAGCTGTTCCTGTGGTACTTCGTCATGCCCGAAATCGTCCCCGACGATCTGGGCCGCTGGATGAAGCGGGACATGCCCAACCCCGAATATGTCACCGCTGTGACCGGCCTCGGCCTCTACACCGCCAGCCGCGTTGCGGAACAGGTCCGCGCCGGGATCAACGCCGTCGGCCCCGGCCTGACCAGCGCCGCCTACGCCAACGGCTTCTCCACCGCGCAGACCTACCGCTATGTGCTGCTGCCGATTTCCTTCCGGCTGATTGTGCCGCCAATGACGTCCGAGTTCCTGACCATCTTCAAGAACTCCTCCCTGGCGCTGACCATCGGGCTGCTGGAACTGACCGCGCAAAGCCAGCAGATCGCCGAATACACCTTTCAGGGGTTTGAGGCCTTTACCGCCGCAACCGTCATCTATGTGGTCATTGCGCTTGGCGCGACAGTGATCGCACAAATACTCGAAAAATATACCCGCATCCCGGGTTTTGTTGGAAAGGGGTGAATCATGGGTGATTTTGATCTTTCCGTCATCTGGAACAATCTGCCCTTCCTGTGGCAGGGGCTGCAGCTGTCGCTGTGGCTCACCCTCCTGGCCGTGATCGGCGGCATCATCCTGGGCACCGGCCTCGCCTTGATGCGGCTTTCCGGCATCCTCCCCCTGGCACTGGCGGCCGCAGGCTACGTGAACCTGATCCGCTCCGTGCCGCTGATCCTGGTGATCTTCTGGTTCTACTTCCTGGTGCCGCTGGCACTGGGCCGTCCGATCGGCGGCTTCTACTCGGCGCTGATCGCCTTTGTCATGTTCGAGGCGGCCTATTACTCGGAGATCATCCGCGCGGGCATCCAGTCGGTTCGCAAAGGCCAGGTGCATGCAGGGCAGGCCACCGGCCTCAGCTACTGGCAGATCCAGCGCTATGTGGTGCTGCCGCAGGCGTTCCGCAACATGATCCCGATCCTGGTCACCCAGGGCATCATCCTGTTCCAGGACACCAGCCTGGTCTTCGTCGTCAGCCTGCGCGACTTCATGACCGCCTCCTCCATCGTCGCCCGCACCGAGGGCCGACTGGCGGAGATGTATATCTTCGCCGCCCTTGTCTACTTCACCATTTGCTTCGCCGGCTCGCTTTTTGTCCGGCGCCTTCAGAAGGCCAGAACCGCATGATCAGCATCGAAAACATTTCCAAACGCTACGGCGACTTTCAGGTGCTGACCGATTGCACCACCCATGTCGCCAAGGGCGAGGTCGTGGTGGTCTGCGGACCGTCAGGTTCCGGCAAATCAACCCTGATCAAATGCGTGAACGGGCTGGAGCCGGTTCAGCAGGGCCGCATCCGGGTTGAGGATGTGGAGGTCACCGCCAAGGGCACCAATCTGACAAAACTGCGGGCGCGGATCGGCATGGTGTTCCAGCATTTTGAGCTCTACCCGCATATGAGCGTGCGTGAAAACCTATGCCTGGGCCAGCAGAAGGTCCTGGGCCGGTCCCGCGACGAAGCCAACGCCAAGGCCGAGGCCCTGATCGGCAGGGTCGGTTTGCTGCCGCATATCGAGAAGTTTCCCGGCCAGCTGTCGGGCGGCCAGCAGCAGCGGGTAGCGATCAGCCGGGCGCTGGCCATGGACCCGATTGCAATGCTGTTTGACGAGCCGACATCAGCCCTTGACCCGGAGATGATCAACGAGGTGCTGGATGTGATGGTCGAACTGGCACAGGACGGCATGACGATGATGGTTGTGACCCACGAGATGGGCTTTGCCCGCAAGGTGGCAGACCGAGTGGTGTTCATGGATGCCGGCAAGGTCGTTGAGGACCGCACTACTGAGGAGTTCTTCGGAAACCCCGAAAGCGAACGAGCACAAGATTTCCTGAGCAAGATCCTGAATCACTAAGCTTGCCCGGCGAGATTTTACCGGCAGGTGTCTTGAGTTTTTGGGCATGTTCGAACAAGCGACTTTCTGGACAACGTCGTGAGGTTTTATGCAGACAGGATTACTTACACCTCGTCATTTCCAGACTAGTCGCTGCGAAAAGGCCGGATTTAAGTTTGCACTTTAAGTGACTCTGGAAGACCGCTTTCATGTCAAGGGCTGCAATGCAGCGAGGAGACCGCCGCGTGTACAAGGCCATGCTGCGTCAGCGAACAGGAAGAGCCCAAGGTCGGTTTTGTCCCGCGACCTGTGAATTCGGGTGACAGATCTCGCTGCAGCATGCTTGAACGGCTGGTTTTCACGCCGCTCAGCGGCGCCCAAAATGGTGCAGTCGCGGCGATTTTGCTGCTGCGAGCGCGCGCAGCGAAAAAATCCAAGGTACAAGTCGGGCTCCGACCGGGCGTTCGCCGCACCAGGTGTGAATGACGGCAGGCAGCCCGAAGCGGCCGTAGACAAGGGGTGCCGCACCAAAGATGCTGCCGGTGCGAAAATCCATGGTGAGCTTCCCAGAAGCGGACCCTCGGCAGAGCCAAGCTGCCTCATGTGATGCTGCGGGTTGCACCGGGGGCGGCGGAGCGCAGATAGCGACATTTGCAAAGTCTGGGGATCTGCCCGCCGGGCGGCGATCCCATGCTGCACGAGCAATGGAAGGAGCAGACCTTCGCCGCAGGTGCGGCCACCAACCATCATCGAACGGAAGGGACGCGGGACTTTACCGCCATTGCCCTTCCAGGTGTTTGCTCACGCAGCATTCGCTTACAGGTACGGCACGCTCATCGCCGCGTTGCAGCCGATATCGCCATACCGGTCATTCAAAGTCAGTCGGAGGCGCGAAATTCGAGCCGCTCTTTTGCTGCAACTGGGACCGAGAAGCAGGGTGCGGGACTAGGCTTTCTTCACACGGATAGGGTGTTTGGCTCCGCTAGGCTTCTGATGCTCGAGCGTTTTGTGAGCTGTCTTCCTGGTGATGAAGGAACCCAGTTTGGACTTGGCCGCGCCAGCTTCCATCAAGGTTTCCGGGCAGGGTTACCGTTGGCTATAATCTGATGGATCAAAGAAGCAGCAGCGTGGTGCCTTTCGGTATCAGTTCCCGTTCCATCCGCATTCTCATGAAATGCCGCTGCATCACGAAGAACGCCAATGACTTCATGTTCAGGCAGCACCTGAAGATCTTTCATAGCCAGCAGCAATGCCTCGCAGATCGATAACGCCGCCATTCCTGCACATTCGCTCCGCTCGGACATTTTAGGCCTTCCTTTCTTGCATTGCGTGCCATGATAAGCTGACAGAGAAGTTCTCTTCAGTACCTTCGCAGGAATCGAAGCAGGCCGAACTGATCCAAAGCAGTCCGGTGGACCGGCGGTGTTCAAAATCACCGCCCCAGCTCAGGAGGGGTTATGAACTCTGTCGAACACAGCCCGCTCGCAAGGAAGCTCTCTGCATTTGCGGTTCTTTCAAAAGATGAGCTGGCCGTATTGGCTCAGTTGCATCAGCGGCGGAAAACCTTTGTGGCAGGTTGTGACCTTGTGCATCAGGGGCGGCCCGGACAAGCTGCCTACATTCTGGCTTCAGGCTGGGCCTGTTCCTACAAGATCCAGCCAGAGGGATCGCGTCAGATTGTCGACTTTCAGATACCGGGTGATTTCCTGGGATTGCGCAGCGTTTTGCTGCGCACTTCGGATCATAGCATCGAGCCTGTTGTGGAGATCGAAGCAGCTGAGGTTATTGCAAGCGACCTGCTGGGAGTATTGGCCGATACCCCAAGGCTGGCGGCAGCCATACTTTGGGCCGCGTCCCGGGATGAAGCGATGGTTGTTGAGCATCTTGTCGGGCTGGGACGCCGCGATGCAGATGCACGAATGGCACATTTCCTGCTGGAACTGGGTGCGAGGCTGGCGTTCGTCGGACTGGGAAGCAAGGAGGGCTATGCCTGTCCTTTGACCCAGTACCATCTTGCCGACGCTCTGGGATTGACCGCAGTGCATGTAAATCGTGTTCTGCGTCAACTTCGGGAACGGGAACTGGTCACCTTCCGGGAGGGTTACGTAAAGTACAGAGATATTGACCGGCTCATGGAACTGGCGGATTTCGATCCAGCTTATCTGGACCAAACTGGACCTCTTCTGAAATGAAACAGCCGCCCTTCGGAAAAGCCCGGGCGACCGGGTGACGGGGTCAGAACGGGGAGGTTACGCGAGGACTTGTTTTGCCGCCTCAAGCTCCCTGTACATTTCGGTATGGTTCTCATCGCTGTGTGCCTTTTCCGCAAGCTTGTAATGCTTCCAAGCCGCCTCTTTCTGCGGTCCGGCTGGAGCTCTTTCGCAGGCAGCTCTAATGGAATCCATTTTTACGGAAAGTCTTCTTGTTTCGGGGGTCATTTCTTTTCCTTTCAGATGTTTTCCGAGAATAAGAAGCGCGAACTATGTGCCGAACCGGTTTGGACTGGCACATACCCCGCGCTTCTTTGGCACTCATAAACAATCACACGCCGGCAAAATGTGGCACCGGTTTAGTATTCCTATCCGGGATTGGATCTGCACGTACTGACACAGGTTAGCTAGCGGTCTCCCGGTCGGGCGCTCTGGAAAGGACATTTGCGTTCGTCTAAGAAAAAAATTTGTCGATAAGGGCTATGCCTACCCGCGTGCGCGTCAGTGACTGCATTAAGCCGACGCAGATCGGCAGCGAGGTGGCACCAGCCGCTGCAGGCGACTGCATTCCCGCTTGGTATCGGCAAATCTTAAAAACCTGTAAGGCGCTAACATCGATCAGTGCGTGAACTTTGTTCTGACACTAAGGTCTTTGATGACACTCAGCTTTGCCGGGATCACGCCCTGAAGATCCCAGGGAAGCCTCTGTGCGGCAGAGGCAGCCAAAAAAGCCAAACAGGAAATCAATGAGAACCAGGATGAACACACGGTCATCCAGATTGACGGTGACGTTTTCCCATCCGTTTGTCTTGGCAGGCTATGCAGACGAACTTCCAGCCGGAGCCTACGAAGTCATCGTGGAAGAGGAGCTGATTCAGGGGCTCAGCTTCGTGGCCTACCGGACCGCAGCAACTTATCTGCTGGTCCATGGCCGGGGAGGCCGTGCAGGCCGGACCGAGTTGCGCCTGATCACCCAGAACGACTTGGAAACTGCGCAAAGCTGCGCCAGCGGATTTGACACAAAACAACAACCATAGCGACGCGGCGCTTTTTCCGCAGGAGGACCAGATATGACTTATCCCAAATGGCTCAGGCCCGGTGTCTACGGCGCTTTAATTGGCGCGGTCGCCATAACCATTGCAGGTTTTTCCTGGGGCGGCTGGGTGACAGGAGGCCAAGCAGATGCAATGGCCAATTCCAGATCTCATGACGCGTTGATCGCGGCATTGGTGCCGGTTTGCATCAACCTGGCCCAGACAGATTCCAACCGGATCGCCAAGCTGGCGTCTATCCAAGAGGCAATGTCTTACAAGCGCCGGGATGCCGTTATGGAAGCAGGCTGGGCAACAGTTCCTGGTTCAGAGCAGCCAAACCGTGATCTTGCACAGGCATGCCTTGTCGGGCTGGATCTTGATGCCTCGTGATTTTGCAGAACTACCGGTGTCTTCTGAATCCAACACAGTGCTGCCGGGCAAAAAAATGGTCTCCTGGGCTTTCCTGAAAACTTTGGTCAGACATATTGCAACCGTGTTCGGACTTGTTCTGGTGTTCGCAGCGCCTGCTTTCTCCCAGTCCAGCACTTCCTCAATACCTGAAAACGCCCATGCCAAAAGCTACGGCGACGGGTGGGAATGCAATCTGTCCTACCGTCCCGCCGGTAACACCTGTGTTGCAATTGTTGTGCCGCAAAACGCGTACCCGACGAACAAACCGTATGGTACCGGATGGGAGTGTCTGCATGGGTATGTTGAGGTCGAAGGCACATCTTGTGGTAAGGTCTTTGTACCAGAAGGCGGTTATCTTGATCCTTCGGGCAAGCGATGGAATTGCTTGCGCGGTTACAGAAAGATCGACGACATCTGCCAGAAAATTACATTGCCAGAAAATTCCTATCTGACGAACAATTCCAGCGAGCCAGCTTGGCGTTGCAATCGCGGATATGAGGCCAAAGGTGATAAGTGCATTGCCATCGATGTGCCGGAACACGCCTACCTGAACGGATCAAAATATGGGCGGCCTTGGACATGCGAGCGCGGGTTCTTTGAACAGGGTGGGACATGCAAAGCCGTGTTCGTTCCTGAAAATGCTTACTTTGACGATGCACCTTACAGAACAGGGTGGAAGTGTGAACGCGGTTTCGAAGTGTCTGGAGACCGCTGCATTTTCATAGATCTGCCCGAAAACGCTCATCTCGACAGGTCTGGCAACCGATGGGAGTGCGACAGGAACTTTCAGCGGACGAGAGGCCGCTGCGTTCTGAATAACTAAGCTTTGCACCTTCTGCTCCCCTGATTGGCGGCGTCATAACTTGCGACGGGCACGTCAATGTCAGGCGCTTGATTCAATCCAAAGGACAAATCATGGATCCCGTAGCCAAAGCCGGCCTCTCAGCACGGCAAAATGCAAGCAATGGGCGTTTGCGCTCACCATTCCACTCTGAGGAAACCGGGAGCACAGGCAAACTGCCCTTCCTCCCCGTTCCCAGTGCAATAGTGTACTGCGAAGGAAACTTCGCCAAAAACGATGGAAAAACTGCAAACGGGCTGGTGCGCCATTCAAAGGCCTACCGGATACTCTCAGTGATCGACAGTGGGCACCACGGGTGTGACAGCGGGCAAGTCCTTGATGGGGAAAACAACAGGGTTCCGGTTTTCGGCAGCCTTGAAGCAGCTGTTGCCGACCAAAGCACAGTCCCTGATACACTAATTTACGGGATGGCGCCGTCAAACGGGAAACTCTCTTGTGAGGACCGGAAGGTTGTACTGGAGGCGATTTCGCGGGGAATGAACATCGTAGCCGGCCTGCATGAATACCTTAGCGAAGATCCGGAAATCACCGCTGCTGCAAAATCCTGGAACGTAACGGTCCGGGACATCCGAAAGCCCCGGCTCAGCAAGGATATGCGCCTGTTCGACGGCAGCATTGCGCGAGTAAAGGCGATCCGTATCGCCATTTTGGGAACCGACTGCGCAATTGGGAAACGGACCACGGCTACCCTCCTCGCCAGGGCACTGAATGCCCAAGGCATCAAGACGGTACTGGTCGGCACAGGCCAAACAGGTTTGATGCAGGGTGCCAGATATGGCGTCGCAATGGACGCAGTGCCGCCCCAATTCTGCTGCGGGGAACTGGAAGGAGCTGTGATTGCGGCATACGAAAGCGAAAAGCCGGATGTCATTTTGATCGAAGGCCAGGGCGCGCTCAGCCATCCGGCGTTCTGCACTTCTGCATTCATTCTGCGTGGCAGCCAGCCCGACGCGGTAATCCTTCAGCATGCGCCAGCACGGGCGCACCGCTGCGACTTTCCGGAGATGGCAATGCCAGATCCCAGTGACGAGATTGCCCTGATCGAAGCGTTTTCGGACACAAAAGTAATCGGCGTGACCCTCAACCATGAAGGGATGACAGACGCGGGGATCAATGCCGCTATCAAGGACCATGCACGGTATCTGGACCTGCCGGTCAGCGATGCCCTGAGCTGCCCTCCCGCACATCTGGCTGGACTTGTTCTGTCTGCCTATCCTCAATTGCGGCCGGTGCCGGGGAAGGCCGCGCTATGAGTGCTCCGCGCTTGGAAATTGATCTGGGCAAAATCCGCCAGAATACGCGGGTTCTTGTCGACCGCCTGAAGCCACGCGGGATCACTGTAACTGGGGTAACCAAAGCCGTATGCGGCGACCCGGGCATTGCAAAAGCCATGATTGCAGGCGGTGCAATAGGACTGGCTGATGCGCGGGTGGCAAATGTCGAGCGCATGCGCAAGGCAGGGATAACCTGTCCGGTCCTGATGATCCGGACACCCATGCTGAGCCAGCTGGAGCAAGTTGTTTCGTCCTGCGAAGCCAGCTGCAACACCGAAACCGGGATCATATCCAGTCTCGCCGAGGCTGCTCTGCGTCAAGGAACCGATCACGAGATCATCCTGATGGTGGAAATGGGCGATCTTCGCGAAGGCATTATGCCTGAGGATCTGACCGAAACCGCGCTGCAGATCACCAGGACACCGGGCGTTCTGCTCAGAGGCATCGGTGCTAACTTTGCCTGCCTGGCCGGCCCAGCTCCCACTGCTGAGGATATGGCGGCACTCTCTTCACTCGCGGACGCCACGGAAGCGGAATGCGGTCCATTCGTTGACGTGGTTTCCGGAGGCAGTTCCGCGAATCTGCGGTGGGCGCTTGATACGGGACCGGCAGGACGGGTGAACAGTCTGCGTCTGGGGGAGGCAATCCTGCTCGGCACCGACCCAGTTTCCGGAAACCCGATAAACGGGCTTCACACGGATGCTTTCGTTCTTCAGGCAGAGGTGATCGAGACAAAGGCAAAGTCAAAGCTGGCACCCTTGAAGCTGTCCGACCCCGCATTGTCAGCGCTAAGTCTGGTGCCTGGTAATCATTGGAAAACCCGGTCGATTCTGGCCATAGGGCTGCAAGACACAGATCCGGCCGGGCTGACCTTTCCGGCAGCGGTTTCCTACATCGGAGCAACGAGCGATCATATCGTCGTAGAAACGACCAATTGCCCGCTGCGCATCGGGAGCGAGGTAACACTGCGTTTGAACTACAGCGCCCTTTTCCACGCCATGGCAGCACCAGATGTTGCAAAAGTTTTTTGCAACAGCAGACCTGCAGAAGACGGTGATTCAGCCTCCCGCAATGGACGGCACCCGGTACTCTTGTGAGACCGGCGGTCTCTTGGCAATGCAGCTCCAAGCCTCGTCCAGCGGTCTCAAGTTTGCAGCGTGCCGTAGTAATTTGAGCCGGGAATACCTATATCGGATGTGACTTCTGGTGCTTTCTTCGCCTCACAGAGAGGCTGAAAACTGAGGCTCGCAATCGCTCGACCCCAGTATCTCTTTCAATGGTCAGAGCACCGATGACGCGGCTTTTCCGTACAGTTCGGCTGGTTCGGATGCGGGAAAGAGAGAGCGGGGTTCAGTTCTGCTTTCATGTGCAAGACCAGCCCCGACTGCCCTCTAAAGGCTCTTCATCCCGTTAATCCGCGGCAACTCCGCTTTGCCTGAGCGGCAAGACCAGCATCGCAGCAGAGGAGAACTAGAAAATGGATCAGCTGACAAGTAAGGCTGTCGCAGTATTCTCCCGCCCTTTCACCTTGCCTGGATTCGACGAGACACTTCCAGCTGGGGAGTATGACATCGAAACCGAACTGTCCGCACCGCCCGGCCACCTGAAACCCCAGGTCTGGAAAGCTTCTGTTTTGATACAGTTGCACCCGCGCGCGTCACATCCAGGGCTGGCCCGCAGCCTAACAGTTTCATTGGCGGACCTCGAGAGCGCTCAGGCCAAGGACAAGTTGTCCGGAAAGAAGCTGTCGCAGTTCTTCCTCGAAGAAATGCTTGCCGACCCGATGGTTCGCTTGGTCATGCAGGCTGACGGAGTGTCTGAAGCCCAAATCCGCCGCTTGTACCTTGGCGAGTGCGTTTCGGACCAGGATCGCGAGCAGGCTGCCAGGAGTGCTGAAGAGGCAAGCCCCTCAAGCGCAATTGCAATCCAAGCTGCAGAGAACGAAGGGCTGGCACCTCCGGCAGACAATCGAGCCAGCAAAGTTGTCGGTCCTGCACCGAACATACCGGGCGGCAAGGAACCACATGATGACTGACAGAAACGAACAAGATGCCTTTGTGACACCTGCCCGCGGAGACGTGCCGCGAGAGCGCCACTGCTTGCGGTGCAATTCTGTATTCTGGAGTGAAGGGTTCGGTGAACGGATCTGCCAGCGCTGCAAGTCTTCAAATGCTTGGCGAAACGCTGTTCCAGTAAGATCCGGCTCGCCTGGCCGCCGTTGAACCCCGCCAGGCAGGGCAATTTCGTTTTGCTGGATCTGTACTGCGCTAAACCCCTGCTGCCTTCTACTCCTTGGCAGCCTATTGGGCTTCAAAGGCCGGCAGGACTGAGCCGGTTCTGGCGCAACAGATTAGAAAAGAAATGAGTTAGGTAAAGGAGGGATTGCCTCTGAGGGCCCATCCAAATGAACTGCAGTTCGTATGGTTCAGGCGCCAGGCGGCCTACAATTCATTGGCCACTGCGCTTGTACTGTAGCCGGGAGCGCCGTAGGCGCTCTAATTTATTGCGCCGCAGTTCATTTTCGTCTTCCAGGATTTCACGCGCGGCCCGTGCGGTCTTTTCCATCGCGGTTTCCTTGCGGGACAGGCCAGCTAGTTTCAATTCCTCAATATTAAACTTGGTCATCGTCCAACTCCTACGAGGCTGATTATGGGCAGGGCTATTATTGCGTGAAAGTTCTGGTTGGGCCTTCTGTCAGGTGCGCTATGGGGCGGAAGGACGGGGCCGCACCGTGGCATCGCCAATTCGTTGCAGTGTTCTACGCAGCGGCGGGGAAGTCCGCGTGAAATCCAGCAGAGCCGACTGCCGAGAGGAATGCTGCGCGGGCGGCGCCGACAGGCGCGAGACAGTCCATCGCTGCATCGATTTTTTCAAGCGCAACATCTCTATTGTGATCAGAAACAGGCCAAGCTTTCTGCAACCAGAACTGGGCTTGTTCGATTGTCGAGATTTTTCGAGTCCGCCCTTCGGAGGGCAGAAAAATGGTCAAGGGGGTTCCCCAGGAGATTTCTATCAAGATTGTTCTTTCGGTGGTTTTTGAAAGCGGCATCAGACTGTTGCTCACAGCAAATGCGGAAAGCGAGAGCATTCCAAGAATGCTCCCGCTGAATGTTTCAAGCCTCAAGGGGTTTAGGCAAGTGCGAGATTGCTGGCCGACTCGCGCCCGTCGCGCCCGCTTTCGATGTCGAAAGTCACGGCTTGGCCATCGTTAAGCTGTTGGATGCCAGCGCGTTCCAGAGCGGAAATATGGACAAAGATGTCCTTCGATCCCTGCTCGGGAGCGATGAAACCAAAACCTTTTTGAGAGTTGAACCATTTCACGGTGCCATTGGCCATCGTGTCGTCTCCTTGAAAAATGCCATCCGCAACACGCGATAGCCCGGCCCAGTGTCAACATAGGAACAACTGGGGCCGTTAGGAAACAGAAGGTCGTAGGAAGAAGCTTTGCCCAACCGAGATGGGGTATGCGATCCGTGATTACAAGTGGTTAGTTTTGAGACCGCGTGAAATTTTTCGCAAACTTGCTTGGCGTGCCGGCTGGGCCTGCCGAGTACGTCTTTCACAGCAGATTGTTCTGAAAGGCAATTTTCTAGGTCGCTGGTTTTGAGCTCCAGCTCAAATCCGCTAATGGCTGTGACCCGCCTTGTGCTCACACAGCAACCAACTTAATTGGCGACGGCCGCTTCAGCTTCGACCCGAACCTCTGCTTCGCCGCGAAGGCAGGTCCGGTCCGAATTGGCGGACGGCACGTGCCGCCCGCCAACGTGGCTCAAATGTCGATTTGCTCGGCGATGCTCAGAGCATCTTCCAGCTCAACGCCAAGGTAACGCACGGTGCTGTCAACCTTTGTGTGTCCGAGCAGAAGTTGAACCGCTCTGAGATTTCCGGTTTTCCGGTATATCTCCGCTGCTTTGGTCCTACGCAGAGAATGAGTGCCGTATCCACTGGGTTCCAGCCCAATCGCGGCCACCCAATCCCGCACAAGCCGGCCATATTGGCGAGTTGAGATGTGGGGACGGTCGTGAAACCGGCTGGGAAACATGAAACAGCAACCAATCATTTCCGGCGATTTGATCCACGCGGCAACGGTGTCCCGCGTGTTCTCAGAGAGTTCGAACTGAACGGGCCGCTTGGTTTTGCTCTGGATCACGGACACCCTTTCGCGAATGCGGTCATCCCTCACCAGGTCAGCGACGGCCAGTTTGACCAAATCGCATCCGCGAAGCTTGCTATCTATAGCCACGTTGAACAGTGCTAGATCGCGCAGGTTGCCCGCCAGTTCGAGCCGCGCGCGGATCGCCCAGACCTGTTTCGGCAACAGTGGTCGTTTCTGGCCGAAGATCCGGCCCTTGTTCCAGGCTCTTCGTTTCGGGGTAACAGCGGGAAGTTGAACTTTTGGCATAGTGCGCCCTCCAATCCTCCCGCCAAGCCCAGACATCAGCATCGCGCCGACACCTGAATTTTATAGGCGATCTGAATGTCTGCATTTTTCTCTGCCATGCAGCGAGTGAAATTCGGCAGTGCAGAAGGGAGGCGCGCTGCGCACGAATGCAGCGGGAAACTCGAATTTACAAGTTGGGCTCTCAGCCGCCTAATGCCAATGCAGCAGGCAATTTGACGAAGATGGAACGGAACCAGTCATCGGCAGAATAGGTCAAGCCGCTAATCTTCCACTGTCACGGTCGATGTGCTGTCGTTCGCATGCCAGGAGCGAACTTTGGCGCGGCAAGCGGAGAAACCTAGCTCTGAGCCCAGTTTACCGGTTGCTGTGGCTTGTACGAACGACGGCTTTACGTGTTGCCACCACCGATCAAGCTGACTACGCTCGCTTTCAAAGGAGTGAAACCATGCCCTTCAATTTCGTCGTCGTAGTTAGCAAAAGGTGCAT
>JABXIA010000031.1 GCA_013373325.1 Paracoccaceae bacterium | reverse complement strand
TTGTCCGCGGCCACCGGCATGATCATGAATTCCTGGATGTCGATCGGGTTGTCGGCATGCTCGCCGCCGTTGATGATGTTCATCATCGGCACCGGCAGGACGCGCGCCGAGGTGCCGCCGATATAGCGGTAGAGCGGCTGGTTAGTAACTTTAGCTGCTGCCTTGGCTGCCGCCAAAGAAACTCCCAAAATTGTGTTCGCGCCCAGGCGGCTCTTGCGGGCAGTTCCGTCCAGCCTAATCAGGAATTGATCCAATGCTGATTGATCCAGCACATCAAAGCAGAGCAGTTCATCGGCAATCTCACCGGTAATAACTGCGACGGCTTCTAGAACCCCCTGTCCCCCGTAGCGTTTCTTGTCGCCGTCGCGCAATTCTTCCGCCTCATGGGCATCACTCGAAGCGCCCGAAGGCACAGCCGCGCGGCCCATGGTGCCGTCTTCCAGGATCACGTCGACCTCAATCGTCGGGTTGCCCCGGCTGTCGAGAATCTCGCGCGCCTTTATGTCAAGTATAGTCCTCATTTATTCCATTCTTCGTTTTTGCAAACAGCAACTGTTGAACCACCGAACGTTATTAAAGGCTCAGCAAATCTTTCAAGCATCAGGTTTGTTGCGCATTTACAGATTAGTTTTCACCCAACAATCCGATGCCGCGATCAGCAACTCTCAAAACAAAAGGCGTTATTTGAGAGGAATTGCGTTGACGCATTCAAACGAATGCCCGCCAAGTCAGCACAAAAAGAGAAAGACAGATCATTCATCAGGCCTTTCTCTGGGTAAGCAAACGCCTGCCAGACAGGTTGATCTTCCCCTGGATACTTTGCCGCGCCTACTCTCCCCCCGCCGCAACAGTATCCGCCCAATAAGCCATGACTTCAGTCACTCCGTGGCTTGAGGCATCATCCCAACCCGCTATCGATGGGCAGGCAAAGTTGTACGGATAGGACGTGCGCGGGGCAAAGGTGATACTGGGAATAAGCTGGCTTAGAGCTTCCTTGGCAGAGGCCGGCAGAGCGCTGTCTGCAATTGTGGTGCCGTCAAGGCTCGCGTCAATACGTGCTTCATGGATCGCTTCTTCCGGATCCATTCCGAAATCCAGAAGATAGGATGCAAGTTGGGCGACGGCGGGCATGATTTTCCGTCCACCAGCTGCACCAAGTCCGAACCTCTGGCCATCAGTGCGCTCCAGCAGCGTTGGACACATATTCGCAAGACAGCGTTTGCCAGGTCCAATGCTGTTTGGCTTGCCAGGCTCTGGATCAAACCACATGATCCCGTTGTTCATCAGAATGCCGCTATTCGGCAAGGTCATTCGGGAACCGAAGATAGAAAGCAGTGTCTGTGTAACCGACACCATGGTGCCTTCGCTGTCGACAACATTGAAATGAGTCGTACAGCTAGGAGCTGGTTCGTGGGCAATGTCGCCCATTGTGTCATACCGTTCCTGATTGGCCATCCGAATTGCCCGTTCGTATTCTGCAAAGTCCTCAGCTAAGGGCTTTGGGCCTCTCGGCGTCCAATCTGAAAGCAGCTGAAGCACCCTTTCCAAAGTCGGGCCCGCTGTCATATGCGGGGTGCCAAAAATCCTATGACCTTTATAGTCGAACTGGGATGCCGGCACGATTTGAGCACGGTAACCACTGAAGTCTTCAATGCTGTGACGGCCGCCCGCTGCCCGAAGATCTCCGACAATTTTGTTTGCCAGTGCGCCTGAGTAAAATGCCTCTGGCCCTCGGGCCGCAATTGTTGCGAGCGTCACAGCAAGAGCGCTTTGATCACAGCGGGTTTGCCTCAAGGCTGTCCACGCCGAGGCCTTGGGGAAACCATCTTCATCCAAGTACGCTGCTTTAGAGGCCGGAAAATGCGACAGTCCCTTTGCAGAACCGGCAATGATCAGCTGCGCATACCAATCAACCAGCATCCCTTCCTCGGCTTCAGCTACCGCTGGGGCGACCAGATCCGCCCATGGAACGGTGCCGAATTCCCGATGGGCTTCGCCAAGCCCTGCAACCAGACCCGGGATTGCCACAGCCTTCGCGCCAAAGACATTGGCGTCATCCTCGACCGCTGGCCATGGAAACAGATCGCTGGCTTTGCCGCCAATGATTGGGTAATCCGTTGTTAGCAAACCCGCTGGAGCACGCATTCCAAAGTCAACAACCTGGGCGCAATCGTCTTGCCGCCGCCGGATGACCATGTAACCGCCGCCGCCGATACCGCTCATCCACGGTTCAACAACACCAAGGGCAAATGATGTGGCGATCGCAGCATCAATTGCGTTACCGCCCTGGTGCAGAACATTCGCCCCGATTTCCGACGCAATTCGGTTCTGTGAAGTAACCAGCCCGTTTTTACTAGTGACGGCCGGTTTGCGGATATGAAGTGACTTGCTCGCTGCCCGGCTCATGCCTGAACCCCTTTCCGGTCATTGATTGTTCTTCGCGTGATGAATGCAACAGACAGAATGGTCAGGACGAGGAAGAGGATGGAGATCGGTGTCGACACGAACACCGACCAGTTCCCAGACGATATCGTCAGTGCCTGCCGGACGGATTGCTCACCGATTGGTTCCAGCACAAATCCGATCATCATCGGTGCCAAGGGGAACGCGAGTTTGCGCATGCCATAGCCAAGAACTCCGAAACCAAGCATGACCCACAGATCAGTCGGGCTCGAATTGAATCCGTAAACACCCAGCAGGCACAGGATGGCAATGACCGGATAGAGAACGTACCGTGGTATCATGGCAATTCGGGAAAAAAGCCGAATGGCAGCGAGACCGATCACCGGCAGCATGAGCGCAGCAATCAGCAAAGCAATAAAAATTGCGTAAACCAGGTCCAGGTGCTCCGCAAATAGCTGCGGTCCAGGTGCCAGCCCATGAATAAGGAATGCCCCCAGCAACACAGCAGTGACGACGTCGCCGGGAACGCCCAAAGCCATCAATGGGATCAACGCGCCGCCAGCAGTTGCATTGTTGGCGGATTCCGCCGCGGCAACTCCGTCCAGCGAGCCCTTGCCGAATTTCTCAGGTGTTTTCGACGCCCTTTTTGCTTCGGAATATGAAAGAAACGCAGATGGGGTGGCGCCCAGCCCCGGAATGGAGCCAAGAACAATGCCGATGGCAGAACCGCGCATGATGGTGGGCAGCTTCTCCCGGATCTTTTTCCAGCTGATTTTTGCTTTTGGCACCGCAACTTTCTTCACTTCTGAAAGCGGGGCCTCGGCCTGAATGAACAGCTCTGATACTGCAAACAAACCAATCAGCATCGCCATGAGTGAAATACCGTTCAGCATGGTGATTTCCCCGAAAGTAAAGCGCGGGGTGGCCATCATCGGGTCCAGCCCGACAGTTCCAAAGATAAACCCAAAAGCCGCCGCAATCAGGCCTTTGGTCAACGAGTCTCCAGAAACGCCTGCAACGATTGTCAGAGAAAAAAGGACCAGCATTGAGAACTCGGCAGGACCAAACTTTGTCGCCAGCTGGGCGAGCAGTAAAGCGCCGAAGATGAGCGCAATTGTTGAGATCACGTCGCCAATCACAGACGACCACAGCGCCATACCCATTGCCTCGCCGCCTCGCCCTTGCTGCGTTAGCGGGTACCCGTCAAGAACAGTCGCTGCTGCAGCGGGTGTGCCTGGTGTGTTTATCAGGATGGCAGGGATGCAACCGCTGAACAGGGCGCCTTTGTAGGTTCCAAGCAGCAGGGCAAAAGCTGTAATAGGTTCAAATGCGTAGGTTAAGGGAATGACCAGCGCAATGCCCATTGTGCCTGTCAAACCCGGCACCGCCCCCATGAATACACCGAATGCAACACCGGCGAAGATTGCGATCATATTCTGGATCGACAGAAGCATCTCCAGAGCGGATAGAATATCTGCAGCCATTTCGGGACCTCACTGAAGGGGCAGGTTCAGACCAAAGCTGAACACTGCAAAGAGAATTGCTGTGGCCGCAGCCGGAAGCAGAAGGATTGCCAGTAGGTTTCTGCCGCCGAAGACAATCATGAGAGCTGCAATCAGCAGTGGCGCTGCGAAGAAGTAGCCGAACCATTGGAATACGAGGATGAAGCCCGCTATGGCTGCTGCGGACAGCAGCGGGCTCAGTTTTTGCGGCTGGTTCAGAGCGGACGAAACCTCGGCCTTACGAGGGCTACCAGATGACCGCAGTGAGGCCGCGATCAGAATGCATCCGCCAGCTCCGATCAGCATCGTGCCCAGTTTCGGGAAAAAGCGCGGCGACATGGCGCCTATTCCGTTGTCCGCAACGAAATTCGGTATCAGCAAGTAATACAGGACGAGCGCAAGTACCAGCAGGCCCGCTCCTGAAATCATGTCCAGTTTGTAGATGTTCATCTTGGCCTCCCAACCAAGAAAGCCCGCCAGTCAAGCTGGCGGGCCAGTAATTTGCCCGTTACTTGCCGAGGCCCGCGGCGCGAATGATCTCGCCTTGGATCTCATAGTTTTCACGAACATTCTGCTCGAAGTCAGCACTGTTGCGATAGGTCATTTTCATGGCCAGCTTGTCGATGATCGACTGAAGCTCCTCGCTTTCAGTTGCCTTTTTGATCGCAGCGTCAAGCCGCTGCACTGCCTCTTCAGGGAGGTTCTTGGGGCCTGCGATACCGAGGATGGAGGGCGCCTCGATGTCATAGCCCAGGTCCTTCAATGTCGGCACGTCGGGGAATTGGTCCATGCGCGCGCCAGTGATGATGGCAAGGAGCCTGAACTCGCCGGATTGCACCTGCGGCAGCCACTCGGTAGCACCTGCCATAACATCGACATGCCCGCCGAGCAGAGCTGTGACGGAAGCGGCGCCACCCTTGAAGGGCACGGCTTTCCAATCCAGTTCTTCTTCAGCCGCAAGGCGCTCCATGGTCAGATGCTGGGGTGTTCCGGTGCCGGCAATCGCATAGCTGATCTCGCCTGGGTTGCTTTTGGCGAACTCCACCAAGTCCTGAAAGGTTTGGTAGGGAGAGTCTGCAGGAACGACGACCCCCAGGTTCCAAGCTCCGTACTGCGAGATGAACGTGAAGTCCGTCAGCGTGTCATAGGGCAACTCCTGCGTATGGGGCGACAGAACCGCAGCCCCAGTCGTGAAGGTGAAGACGTTGTAGCCGTCTGGCTTTTGTGCAGCGCCAAGCCCTGCGGCCACCGAACCACCGCCACCCGGTTTGTTGATGACTGTGACGGTTGAGCCCAACTCCTCTTCCAACAACGAAGCTAAGACCCGTGCGGTCGAATCCGTGGTGCCGCCAGCTCCGTAGCCGACGGTCAGGTTGATGTTTTTTTCTGGCCATTCCCCCGCTGTCGCTGCAGTGGCGAAAACGGCCAGGCCAAGGGCGGCTGTTTTAAGTAGAATTTTCATTGCTCCTCCCAGTTATCGCATATCGATTTTGTCGATCGATAGCCAATGTTGTATTCTTTTTTTAAGGCAGTCAACAAATCTTTCCATCCTCCGTGTTGCACCTGCCGCGATACCTATGCTTCACTCGAGCAGAAGGGAGTGGATACGAATGAGTTCAAACGCGTTGCTTAAAGCTCTGAACGCCCTTGAAGCATTCCAGTCTTCCTCTGGGTCGCTGACTGTGAAAGATATCTCAAAACTGACTGGGGAAACGGAGAGCTCCGTTCAAAGGAGCACCTATACCCTTGAAGCGCTTGGATATTTGGAACGGGAAAACGCTGGCAGCAGGTACGTTCCCGGCCGGTCTTGCCTGCGTCCGGTCTATGGCTACCTGCGCAATAACAGGTTTCTGGAAGCCGCCACTCCCTATCTCATAGATCTGTCGGAAAGGTATTCCACACGGGCTGACCTGACAGTTCTGGACGGAACTGAAATTGTTTACCTTTCCCGCATTCCGAACCGGGATGAACTCCTGAACCTCTCCCCTCTCGGAAGACGCTGGCCGGCGGTCAGCACAGCTTCAGGACGAGCGATTCTTGCTGCCTTGCCGGAAGAGATGCGAAGCAACATCCTGGCGGGCTCCGCTTTCTCGAAGATTACCCCAATGACCCTGACCAGTTTGGAAGCTGTCGAGGAGGCCATCCGCGAAGCTCAATCTGCTGGCTACGCCTATCAAAGTGAAGAGGTTCTGATCGGCGCGGCATCAGTTGGCGCGGCAGTAAGCGGTGCGGATGGCAAGGTTCACGGCGCGGTCATTCTGGGAGGTCCCGCTTCGGCATTTGAGACTTCCAGCCAGCGGAACATTCTCGGGGAAGCGGTTAAGAAAGCTGCAATGGCCATTGGGGCTTACAATCTGTCATGAACACACTTCTCCTCGAACAGACACTCACTGGTAACGACCCTACGCAGGATCCGAGATACTTGACCTCAGTCGAGCGGGGCTTTCGGGTTCTAGATGCCTTATCCTCCAGTTCAAACTCTATGTCGCTGACTGAACTTTCACGGAAAACCGATCTGGCAGTCCCGACGTTGCAAAGGCTGACTACCACACTTGTCACCGCAGGTTATCTGGAAAAGGAGTCGAGCTCTAAACGCTACCGACCGACTGTTAAAACCGTAGATTTGCTATTCAGCTACCTATCCCGCAATCAATTTGCAAACCGAGCC
Source organism: Paracoccaceae bacterium (assembly GCA_013373325.1). GTDB lineage: Bacteria > Pseudomonadota > Alphaproteobacteria > Rhodobacterales > Rhodobacteraceae > Leisingera. The sequence continues at coordinate 5,236 of JABXIA010000031.1, read as the reverse complement.
TGGCCGCATTTGGTAAAACTCCGGGAGGAGCTTGGTCTGGATGTGTCTTTGTCGGTGCCCCTTGGCGGATCGATGGTCTACGTTCACCGGCTGCCAGGATATTCAGGGAATTTCGAAAACACGCTCCCCGGAAAGAAAGTGCCGATGCACTTGTCAGCCAGCGGCCGCTGCGTTCTTTCCTTCCGGAGCCGCGAGCACGTGGAAACCCAGCTGTCTGCCTACGGACTAGAAGCACTTACTCCTTGGTCTCTCACTGATACCGAGGAGCTTATGCAGCAAATCTCTCTCTGCCGCGAAAGGGGATATGCGCTGGTTCAGCAAGAGGTGACACCTGGCATAATGACGCTGGCCTGCCCGGTCTTGCAGGGGGCAACAGCAATTGCAGGCGTATCGGTTCACCTCCCTTCTGCCGGCTCAAATGTATCTGTGTTTCTGGACAAGGCGCTCTTGCCAGTCGTTTCGGTCTCTCAGGCTTTAAGCATGGGGTAGTTTTCCTCTGGCTGAGGTTCGGCGATCGACATTCCTGCAATCCGCGGCATCGGAAGGAATGAAGTCGTGAATGCAATCATTTCTATAGAGGCTGCAATGAATCACGAGAAAGCCGCTCAGGAGGTCAAGAACTGGTATCGGGTCTGTTTCCCTTATTTTGTCCGCAACGTCCGGAGTCTGGATTGTCGGCGAGGTTCGCGGCGAAAATGCGGTCTCCGTTCGGGTCAAATCGACACCCGCGAACGACCGCTTCGACGACACGCGCTACACCGTAACGATGGGAGCGCTGCGGGTGCGAAAGGATGCTGCGCCAGCAAAGGCCGAGAGTCCAATTTCCGGTTTGTCCCGCGGTGTGTGAGTCCGTGACTGGCGTGGCGAATGGCAGCTGAACGGACGCGAGATCTGACGGGTAGCATCGCGTCCCGATCCTTGCGGCCCCTGGACTGTTCGATGCGGATGATGTTTCAGGCGCAGTCAATATCGCTAACCCGCAGCCCTGCAAGCCGACACTCGCCATGACCCTTGCTTTATCGGAATGGTTCCGGTAAGCAAATCGGCTGCATTTTGGGGCCCGCTGACCGGACCCAGCCTGAAACAGTCAAATGAATGGAGAGCGCCATGTAGCACGGAAACTACATGAAAGGCCTTAGATATGGCCCACTACAAACGCAAAAAGGCGCGCGCCGCGGTAAGTGCTCGCTATTCGGCGCACGGCCTAGAGCACCGGCTTTCGAAGGAGCCCGGCAGCATCCGCTGGCTGGAAAACTGGCCACGTTGGCATGACAAGATCTTTCATACGCGCCCTGCAAGGCACAGGACGAAACTTCTGGAGGCACTCGTAGTCAAAGGCGCAGACCCGGAGGTTTTAAGCTGGCCGGATGGACGCAGGCCCCATAGGTACTTTTGGTGAAAGTGACAGGAGGCCCGGATGCACCACCCGGCTTCGGATAGCGCCAGGCATCCTAACCTCGACCTTCATAGCGGTGTAAAACTTCAGGCTTGTTCTGACGGACAGGGCACCATTCAGTAAGCGTGAAATTCGTGAGATTTTCTTGAAGTGTGAAAATTTGAGAGAGTTGGCCTGCCACTTCGGCATAAGCCCTCTGCTGGCCCGCAAACTGTTGAGCATTGCAGGCATCGACTTCGTAAGAGACCTCCATAATAATTACTTAGCACAAAGGTGCTGCAGCTCCCTTGCCAGGCAGAACGGAATGAAGCCTGCAACCCTCTCTAAACTGTTCAAGGAAAAGGGGTTAAAGGTTTTCCCGCGACACTCCCGACCAGCCTTACCAAGCAGAAGCCTTCAAGAAATTTGGCATCAAACAAAAACCATCAACAGCTTCGCCCGTGCTCTCGGTGTCCATTGGCAAACTGCGTCCAACATCCACTCGGACAGCGGTCTTCCAGCGCCAGAGCAACCGCAAAAGCGATTAGGTCGACCTCCCAAATTGCAACATACGGAGTAGGTGATTTTCGGCCCAAAGCCGCCGCCCACTACGGACGAAAGATGCCGCAGTCACAGCCCGCTTGGGCCTCCTAGTCTGTTCGCAGCTCGCCGGGAGCAAACATTCGTTTGCGGAGCCGGAACGATGATTTTGTCTGCGCGACTAGGGCATTACTCATCGAAACTAGCTGCAGCTTGCTCGAACGTCCGCATTACCTTCTGCCATGCGGCGGGTAGTTTTCAGCGGTGCAGCGGATCGGTAGGCTGCGTGCGCGCGGTATAAATTTCTGACTTCTGCAGTGGGCTCAAACTGTTCGTCTGCAACACCTTCCGCGAACGGCTGGAATTGCTAGCGTAGGTTTCTGCCGTAACAGACCAGCCTGGTTGGGGTCGTGATTCTAGCCCTTTTCAATCCAGTCAAGCAGCCCCTGTTTGAGCTGCCTCCTGATGTCAACGATCTGATGCAAAGCCTGGTCGATGACCTCCGCATCTTTTGATGCATAGGCTGCTTCGAGAAGAGCGAATTGCTTGTCCAGGTTTGTTGCGAGTTCTCTGTCGCCGATCTCTGACTGTTCTGGAATATCCATAGATTTGCCTCTCATTGCTTTGGATGACTCACCGGGCGGTGTTTCACACCGCAAATCGGGCACCTGATGGTCAAGTTTGCCGTCCGCTGAGTTCTGCTGGAAGTAAATCTCGCCGGTAAACCCGGACAAAGCATGCAGTTTCCTCAACTGCCGGAATTTCTGCACGGTCCAATTTTCGCGCCATGTGAATTGGCGCTATCTTTGCTCCCTCAGCTATCTGGCCCAATGTCAGGTAACGGGTTTCAAATGCCCGTATGCTGTCTTGTGTAATGACAGCGTGGTGGTGGTTGGTGTCCGGATTCTGCCGCACGATCTGTTGTAGGAAACCTGCATCGCGCAGAGCCCGGACAGAGCTGATTCCAATCTGAAGGTATCTGGCGGTCTCCGCGGGTGTCAGGTCGCCTAACAGATCTTGTTGCGTTCTGACAGAACCTGCTTTGCAAGGCACGTGGATGGACCGCAGCCCTTCGCCGCCTCCGGACCGCACTAGTTCCTCTAATTCTCCGTTTTGCCAAAGCTGGATTATCCGCACCAATCCAATTCCGTTCTCCCTGCAGTACTGGCTGATGGGCAGGTACCCCGTGCTGTTATCAACCTTGGGCAGCTCAGATACTGCCGCCGTTAATCTGTCGAGGTCCTCCAGGTAGACATACCGTAACGCGGTTCCGAATTTGATGGATCGCAGCAGCCCGCAGTTGATCAATGTCTTTACTTGGACAGGCCGCACTTGCAGAGCCGCAGCTGCGGCTGTGAGATTACATAACCCGCTCCAGAATTTGAGGGCCCTAGCCAGTTGGTCAGGTGTAGTTTCTGTCAATTGCGCAGCCTCACCTTCCTGTAGCTGGTCGACATGCGCTATGAGACGTTTAAGCAGTGCAATTCCGACACCAGATTGGATCCGCGCAGTGTCAAATGACATGCGGTGTCTATCCGGCGGCGCTTCCCCGAGGATGCGTTTTTCAGGATTTGTGGTGTAATTCTCGAACACGAAACTCCGGACACAATCGGCGATCTCCACCAACTCGGTGTTCAGGTAGGCCGTGCGAAGCCATGAATAGAAAGAACCGAGATCTCTTGAGCAGTAGGGGCGCTGATCCTTTGGTGCACACCTCAAGTCCTCCAAGCGCTTCGCCAAGCTGTCATATCCGCCGGTGAGAACCCTGAGCCCCTCATCGCAATAGCGCAGAGACCTGGATGGCGGCTCCTGAAAAACAAACTTCGCATCACCTCCAAGAATGGCGCTGCCCAGGGTCAAGCACGCCCGGTGCAATTGGGTGAGCTCCAGCCCCTTCAGCCAGTCGGCTTGGGGGCCGTCAAAAATCCTATCGCGTACGTAGCTTTCGAAAACAGAGGGAAGATGCCTGGCGGGCTCAGACGCCGCCCGCCGGACTTTATCCCGGTGACGCAGAACCTGCGCCACCACATCATAAGCTTCATGAGAGGTTTCAGCCTTGGGCAGCTCAATAAGACTGACGTTGTGTTGCGCACAGCCGTGCAAACAAAGAATGTTCCACTCAAGCAACTGATGAATGCCCGGGATTCCCCTTTCCGCGATTGCCTCTTCAATGCAGACGGGACAAATGCGCGTGGCCGTTCGCCGAAACGCTCCCGTACTGGAATGGGTCTTCCCTATTCGATAGCGTCCGATCCCCTTCTGTTCAGGGTTCCACTGCTCCAATTGGCTGCGGTCAATACCACCTAATTCAGAGAGCAGATCAAGTTGATCTGCATGGCCCGAACATAGAAAGGGCCACCGCATTCCCATATGCGCTCGAGGTTCGGCCACCATGATGCGTCCGCTGAAACAGACGATGCTGGCCTCAACAAGCCGCACCTGTCCTTCAAAACCGGATGTGAAACGGGAAAGATGGCGGGACGAAGCCACTGCTTCTGTCGCCAAAAGCAATTACGGCTGGCAGCCCAAAGCGGCCGCATGCCTGGTGACCCGTTAGGCGGGCCAGCGCAAGCAGGTCGGGCGGGAAGCGGACTTTAGCTGCGCGCGCGAAGAGCTTATATTGATGGTCATGGAACCGGACATTCGACTCCTTCCCTGTCAGCAACTTGCCCCGGTGAAAAATTCTTCCGGCCAGGATGCAGGCTATAGTGACGATGCCGTCGAATGCCTCACTTTGCGAGTTCAAGGGATATCAATATCGAACAGTATCTCACTTGGTTGCAGGAAGCCTTCAACAATCGTGAAATTGCCATTGGCTTTTGGATCATCCTTGGCCTCTTGTTTTGTCTATCCAGGGCGGACCTCCGAAGCAGTTTTTGGAGCATTGCCAAGACACTGGTCGCCCCAAAGCTTCTGTTGTTCTTCGGCATAGTGGCCCTCAACGTGGTCGCTCTGTGCTGGCTGCTGGCAGAGTTAGGATTATGGTCGACGCCCCAGCTTCCACCTTCTGTTTTGTGGTTTGTGATGGGGGGCTGTGTCTTTGCTGGTCGAGCACTGCAATCGAAGGAAGATGATCGGTATTTCCGTAACCTGTTTCGTGGCAGTTTGAGGCTCGGCGGCATCTTTGAGTTTATCGTGGTTGCCTACACTTTCAGTTTCGTAACCGAGTTGGTCTTGGATCTGATCAGCCCCACTTGAGTGGTCCAATTTGATTGTTAGTGCATGACCGGCCTTTGGTCCATCTGGACGATGGTTTCCGGGGCCGGAGGGCGGTAGCCCAGAGCACTATGTGGGCGTTTCGTGTTGTAGTGTTTCCTCCAT
>JABXIA010000252.1 GCA_013373325.1 Paracoccaceae bacterium | reverse complement strand
GCGGATCCACTCCCCGCCATAATCAGAGCCGCCGATCCAGCGGAAGTTGTCCATGCCCAGGCGGAACACGGTGCCGTCATCGATCATGCCGCCATGCGGGTAGCACATCGCGGTATAGACCACCTGCCCCACTGCCAGCTTCTTGATGTTGCGGGTAAAGATATACTGGCACAGCGCCTCGGCGTCCGGTCCGGTGATCTCAAACTTGCGCAGGGCGGACAGGTCCAGCACCACTGATTTCTCGCGGCAGGCCCAGTATTCCTCCAGCGGTCCGGACTCGGCATAGCAATTGGCCAGCCAGAACCCGTTATATTCGATGAAGTTGCGGGTCATCTTGCTGAGGCGGTCGTGGAAACCGGTTTCCTTGGTCATCTTGGGCTCCGATTCAGGGGTCGCGCGGAACGCAATCGCCCGCTTGAAACTCTCTTGGCCGCTGTAGGTGCGGACGTGAATGTCGGTGGGGTTCCAGCCATTGGCGGCGCTGGTGTCATCCGGGCAGGCAGAGCTGACACAAACCAGATCGGTCAGCGCCCGCAGCAGCACGTAATCGCCGGGCCGGGTCCAGGGCTCGTCAGCGTACATCACGCCATGATCGTCCAGGCCGGTATTGAAGAAGAAGTTGATCGCCATCCAGCCCGCCCGCGGGGTCACCCCGTGCTGGGCCAGCGTCGCATTGAAATTGTCCGAACAGTTCACATGGCCGGGATAGCCGATGTCGTCATAGTATTTCGCGGCGCAGGCGAGGGCAAAGGCATCATGCCGCCCCACGGTGTCCTGCACCACCTCGACCAGCGGCAGCATGTCCTGATCATAGTATTTCGCGTGCAGCCCCGGCATCGGATAGGCATGGCCCATCAGCGTGCGTGTGGTGGTCACGTCCAACGCATGTTCAATCCCCTTGTCCAGCTTGCGGGCGGCGAAACACTGGAAGTCGGTGCACTGGCGCCCGTCCACATCGATGATCTGGATGTAGTCGCCGGCCTTCACGAAGTAGCTTTCCGCGGTGGCGCTGTGCACCCGAACCTCGCTGACCGGGTCCGCCAGCGGATCGGGCAGTTCAAACCGCGCCACCTGCTTGATCACCGCGCGCTTGACCATCACGGTCAACGAGGTCGCGGTATCCTGCTTCTCAAAGTCCATGATCCCACCGGGCGCCGCGATGATCACCACGCCGTCGCGCTGCACGGCGAAGCTCTCTTCGGTCTTGGCCGGTGTCGAGCTGTCAAAGACCCGCACCGCACCGCCCTGCGCCAGATCAATGCCGCGCGCCTCCATCCCCATGCGCAGGCCGCGCAGGGACTGATCCGAGGATGTCAGCAGTGCCTTCAACCCGCCGGCATCGCAGTTCGCTGCTGCACCGATGATCCCGCTATCGATGCGGCCCTTGTCCTCGGCGGCGATGATCTCGCAGGGCTGGCCGCCCTCATCATTGATCACTGTCACCCGGTCGCCGGTCTCCACCCGGATCAGGATCGCGCCGCAGCCTTCAACCGCATAGCGTTCGGTTCCCTTGGGCAATGAAAACACCGACGGCTGATACAGGCCGGACGGTTTGGGCGGCCCTTTGACAACCTCAGGGAAGCTCATGTCATTCATCGCGCATCTCCTGCTGGACTCCGGCCGAATATTGCACAGTCGGAATATTTATTTATTGAAAAGAATATTCCGATACGGCACTCTAATCAACAAACATGTTGATTTTCTGCGGAAAAATGGCAATTGCCCGGGATGCGGCATTTTCCTGGGGGTGAATGCCGCAAACAAAAGGAAAACCGCCATGCACTCGCTGGTACTGGGACTGATCGCAGCGCTCGCCTGGGGCATACATGACCTCTGCGTGCGGGTTGTCTCCAGGAAAACCGGCATTCTGCCCGCCATGCTGACGGTGTTTGCAACGGGTGCGATTCTGATGGCTGCGGCAGGCCTTGCCCTGGCGGACTGGCCGGCGATGACCCCGCCCGCAGCCAAGCTCGCCGGGCTCTCCGGCGCCATCTACGCTCTTGCGTCCTACGCGCTGTACCGCGCTTTTGCGCTGGGGCCGGTCCGGCTGGCGGCACCGCTGATCGGCGCCTATCCGGTGCTGTCGCTTGGCTTGGCCATGATGCAGGGTCAGCCGGTCGGGCCCGGTCACTGGCTGGCGGTTGCCGCCGTGGTTGGCGGTGTGGGCTGCATCGCGGTGTTCTCAGCCGACGACGACGGCGGCGCGTTCAATCCGCGGACCGCAGGATGGGGCCTGATGGCGGCAATCGGCTTTGCGCTGACCTTTGCAACCGGCCAGGCCGCAGCCCAGGCCGGCGCAGAGCTGCCGGTGCTGATCCTGACCCGCGCGGCCGCAATCCTGCTGGCGGCGGCCCTCGCAATCCTGTTGCGTGCGCTGCAGCTGCCACCCCGCCAGGTCCTGCCGCTCCTTTGCGTGATGGGCGCGCTGGACGCCGCGGCGCTTGGCCTGGTGATCTATTCCGGCACACTTGCCCGGCCTGAGTTCGCCTCCGTCAGTGCCTCGCTTTTCGGCCTTGTCACCGTGGTTCTGGCCTGGGCGGTGCTGCGCGAAAGCATGACTCGCGCGCAATGGGTCAGCGTTGCCGTCACCTTCGGCGGCATCGCCTACCTAGGCTTCTGACGCCCCCACCTTCTTCTTCGAACAAAGAACACCCGCCGGAGTGGTTCCGGCGGGTGCAGATCTGTTCGGACCTCAGCGGTCTGTGCTTCAGGCGGTGAGGCCTTCTGGCTCTGCGAGGTTGTTGGCGCGGCAGCAGGCGGTGACGGTGTTTGCGAGCAGGCACGCGATGGTCATCGGGCCGACGCCGCCGGGGACCGGGGTGATAGCGCCCGCGCGTTCCGCGGCAGAGGCGAAGTCGACGTCGCCCACCAGCACGTTCTTGCCGTCGCGCTCGATCCGGTTGATGCCCACGTCGATCACGGTGGCGCCCTCCTTGATCCAGTCGCCCGGCACCATTTCCGGGCGGCCCACGGCGGCAACCACGATGTCGGCGCGGCGCACCACATCCGGAAGGTCCTTGGTGCGCGAATGCGAGATGGTCACGGTGCAGCTGTCGCCCAGCAGCAGCTGCGCCATCGGCTTGCCGACGATGTTGGAGCGGCCAATGACAACCGCGTCCATGCCCGACAGGCTGCCGTGGTGGTCGCGCAGCATCATCAGGCAGCCCAAGGGCGTGCAGGGCACCATCGATTTCTGCCCGGTGCCCAGAAGGCCCACGTTGGAGATGTGGATGCCGTCCACGTCCTTCTCCGGCGCGATCGAGTTGATCACCAGATCCTCGTCCAGGTGTTTCGGCAGCGGCAGCTGCACCAGG
>JABXIA010000197.1 GCA_013373325.1 Paracoccaceae bacterium | reverse complement strand
TGGCCATGGAGCGGAATTCGGCAATTTCGGAATGGCGCAGCGCCGTCCGCTCCACCCAGTCCCGCTCATCCTCGTTGGCAAACCGGTAGGTGAAATTCAGCTCCGCATCGCCGCCCAGGATCGTGGCGCCTTCGCGCTCCAACCCGGTTTCAATGGAGGCACGGATGGAGCCGATGGCGGCAATCACTCCGACCCCCAGCGTCAGGCAGGCCAGGAAAATGCGGAACCCCTTCAGGCCGCCGCGCAGCTCGCGCAGGGCAAAACGCCAGGCAAGGCGGAAGGCCGCAGCATTCATTCCGCAGCCTCGCGCGCCGCAGCGTCATCCACCCGTCCGTCGCGCAGCCGCACCACCCGGTCGCAACGCGCAGCCAGTTCCGGCGCGTGGGTAACCATCACCAGCGTCGCGCCATAACGGTCGCGCAAGCCAAACAGCAGGTCCATCACCGCGGCCCCGTTGGCCTCATCCAGGTTGCCGGTGGGCTCATCGGCCAGCAGAATTGCAGGCCGCGGCGCCAAGGCGCGCGCCAGCGCCACCCTCTGCTGCTCGCCGCCTGACATCTGCGCCGGAAAATGGCCCGCCCGGTGGCCGAGGCCAACCGCCTCCAGCTCTGCCTGGGCGCGGGGAAAGGCATCCTTGACGCCTGCCAGCTCCAACGGCGTCGCCACGTTTTCCAGCGCCGTCATGGTCGGGATCAGGTGAAAGCTTTGGAACACCACGCCCATGTTGTTGCGCCGGAACCGCGCTAGCGCGTCTTCATCCATCGCGGTCAGGTCCTGACCCAGGGCGCTCACCGTGCCGCCGGTCGCCTGCTCCAGCCCGCCCATCAGCATCAGCAGGGATGACTTGCCCGACCCGGACGGCCCCACTAGTCCCAGCGTTTCCCCTTGCCGCACGTCCAGCGAGATGCCGTGCAAAATCTCCACCGGGCCGGTATTGCTATTCAGGGTCAAACTCGCATCTAAGAGATGCAGAACGGGGCTGTTTTGATCGGTCATCGGGCCTGCCTGTTGAATGCACCTAACGGATATGGAGTGTTTGCCGCGATGCGCAAGACATTGGCACTGCTGAGTTTGCTGGTTTTCACGGGCGCCGCATGGGCGGAACCGCTGCGGATTACAGCGCTTGGCGACAGCCTGGTGCAGGGCTACGGGCTGCCGCAGAGCCAGGGGCTGGTGCCGCAACTGGAGCGCTGGCTGAACGAAAACGGTGCTGAGGTCACGCTGCAAAATGCCGGCGTTTCCGGCGATACCACCGCCGGCGGGGCAGAGCGCGCCGAGTGGACGTTGTCGGACAATCCCGACGGGCTGATCCTTCTGCTGGGCGGTAACGACATGCTGCGCGGGCTGGCCCCGCAGGAGGCGCACGCAAATCTGGAACGCATTCTGCAGACAGCTCAGGCCAAGGGGATCGAAGTTCTGCTGATCGGCATGAAGGCCCCGCGCAACTATGGCCCGGAATACAAGCAGGATTTCGACGCAATCTACCCGGAGCTTGCGGAGGAATACGGCGCGGTGCTGCACCCGGACGCCTTTGCCGGCATCGCGGCGGCGGCAGGAAACGATCCTGCGGCAGCGCAAGGCTTCATGCAGGACGACGGTATCCACCCCAACGCCCAGGGCGTTGCGCTGAACGTGGCCGCTATCGGCCCGGCTGCCCTGCAGCTGGTTGCGGCTATAAACCGCTGAAAACAGCCCCGGCCGTCAGGGCTGTTTGAAACTTTCGGTGCAGATCAGAGGATCAGGAGACCAGCGCGATATCCACTGCGGATTCACGGCCGTCGCGGCCTGCGCGCAGCTCATAGGTCACTTTCTGATTGTCCGCCAGGCCGGTCAGGCCGGAACGCTCAACTGCGGAAATATGGACAAAAATATCCTTGCCGCCATCTTCGGGTGCAATAAAGCCGTAGCCTTTGGTGGTGTTGAACCATTTGACGGTGCCAGTGGCCATCGTCGTGTACTCCTAAGTCGTCTCAGTTCTCTGCCCGCTTATGCGGCAGTCCGGCAAGGTTTGCAGATGATCATGACCGTACCGGGTAAGGAACAGTGATGGCATTCGCGTAACATCGCCGTGACAGAATTGGGTGCGAATCCCCCTTAGCGCAAGAAAAATGCGCTGTGACGCGGGGTTCCGGGGCAGATTCCGGCGGTAGAGCGCCGAATGAACCGTCAGTTGTGCGCCTATAGCACAGTCACCACTGTGCCCAGCGGCACCCGTGCGTACAGGTCCACCACATGTTCATTCAGCATCCGGATGCAGCCGTTTGACACTGAATGGCCGATTGTCTGCGGCTGGTTGGTGCCGTGGATGCGGAAGTATGTGTCGATTCCGTTCTGGAACAGATACAGCGCCCGCGCGCCCAGCGGATTGTCCGGCCCGCCGGGCTGGATGTACTCGTTGTCAATGAACTTGGCATAGGCCCGCGGGTCGCGCTCGATCATCTCATCGGTGGGACGCCAGGTCGGCCATTCCTTCTTGCGCTCGATCACAGCCTTGCCGGTGAATTCCAGCCCCGCCTTGCCGACGCCGACGCCATAGCGCATCGCCTTGCGCTTATCAGTCACAAAGTAGAGGTAATAGGACCGCGGCAGCACCAGGATCTGACCGGGTGCAAAATCCTTGCGGATGCGCACCTCCTGCGGTGTGGGGTCAAAGGGGGCAGGATCCTTTTTGCGGGCCAGCGCAGGCAGCGGCAGAGCGGTGGCAGCAGTGGCGGCCAGGAAATTGCGTCGGGAAAACATGAAACCCTCACTGGTCTATGGGACTGTCCTATCCAGTCTGAAAGCGGCTGGGACAGGCGTCAAGAGGGCTGAAGGCGCGGCAGGCTTGCCGGATCACAAAACCGTGATAGCTTTGTGAACAAGGGCAGGCATTCCCGTCAGGCGTGCTGAAAAGCCCTGCAGAGGGACCGGGTTTTTCAGGAGTTTTTGTTATGGGGTATTCTTTTCTGCTGCGCGCCCTTGGGGCGGCGATTGTTCTGGCGTCGGCACCGCTTGCTGCCGTCGCTCAGGACGGGACGGGCTTCCTCGGCACAAATCTGCGCTACTCCGAACGGATGTTCGACCGGCAGGAGGATGTGGCAAACAAGATCGCCACTGCCCTGCGGGCCCGTCAAAGCGGTGTGCTGGATCCTTACCGTCTGTACATTGGCGGCCGTATCCTTGGCACCGTGATCCACGAGGAAACCAACACACCGGGCAAGTTTCCCATCCTGTCACGGCTGCCGCCGACGCATACCAGCGGGTTTTCCGATACTTACGACGTAATCAACGACATCTCGCTGAATGCGACACTGACGCTTCCGATGGTCACGGCCTTTGTGCAGGGCGAGTACACCGAAATCGAATACCCCGGCCAGGATGAAACCCAGCTGCGCAAATACTGGATTGCAGTGGGTGATCTCAGCCGGTCGCCGTTCTATCTGGCAGCGGGACGGAAAACCGTGAACTTCGGCAATTTCGCCACCTACGCGCCGTTCACCCACAGTCACAGCAATCACTATTTCTGGTCACAGGTTGAGGATCCGCTGGTTGAGCTGGGCTATGTCACGACCCGCACTGAACTGGCGTTCTCCCTGATCCGGAACCACCGCGGCCTGCGGGTGATCAGCAGCCCCGGCAATGACGGCGGCTGGGATAACTTTGCCTTCAACGCAGCCCACTGCTTTGACGCCGGGCAGGACATGCGCCTGCGGCTGGGCGCGGGCTACCTGCGTGGAACCATCTATGACAGCGTCATCGCGCACCATCCGCCCAGCCAGGGCATCGACCGCGGCTGGAACGGCGCCTGGAACCTGAATGCCACCCTCAGCGGACGCGATTTTGACGTGATGGCGGAATTCACCCGGACCGAGGACATATGGCCTGCAACCGGCCACCGCGTCAGTGCGCTGACGCTGCAGGGGCGCTACCGGTCACAGCTGTTCGGCAAGCCGGCCACCTGGTCGCTCGCCGCCAGCCGCGGCGTGCAGGGCGCGCAGGGTACCGAATGGGAAAGAATGGATCAAGTGATCTTCGGACTCGAAGTCGAGGTCGCAGAGCATGTGAAGCTTGGGGTGGAATATCTGTACAATGACCGGTTCGTTCCGCTGATCCTGCCGACCATCACGGCGGATTCCGGGGTCCGGTCGGATACAATTATTGTCGGAGCCAAGCTGACTTTCTGACCGCGGCTGACCGGCTTGCCCTTGCCGCCGCCGTGTGTGCGGCGGTATCTGCCGGGCAGGAAAAAGCCGGAGGAGCCATTATGGGTGCCAAGACATTGACCTGCCTGACTTGCGCCCAGCTGAACCGTGTGCCGGAGGAAAAGCTCGGCAGCGCTCCGAAATGCGGCAGCTGCGGTGCGGCGCTGATGCCGTCCAAACCGGCTGACGTGGACCCGGCGGTGCTGCAGAAGGCGGTGCAGAATGACGACGTGCTGCTGGTGGCAGACTTCTGGGCGCCCTGGTGCGGCCCCTGCCGGATGATGGCACCGGAATATGCCAAAGCCGCCAAGGCGCTTGCCGGCCGCGCGCGGCTGGTCAAGCTTAACACCCAGGATCACCAATCCACCGGTGCCCGCTACCGCATCCGCGGCATTCCGGCGCTGATCGCCTTTGAACGCGGCAAGGAAAAGAAACGCCAGGCCGGAGCGATGCGTTCAGGGCAGATCATCAGCTGGCTGCGCGGCTGAAGCCGCAACCTGCCTTTGCCCTGGCGGCGCCAGTCCCTACCGGAGACACGCCGGAGATCAGAATTGATCCAGCTGCTGTCCCTGCTTGGCCCCGGGGCCGCTGCTTTTGCCGGTGCTGTCCTCCTCGCCGCCGGAATTGCCGCTGCGCCACAGCTGCAAGGCAAGCATCCCCAGCATCAGAAAAGCGGCGGCAAAGGGGTACACAAGCACAATCAGCCACACCGGCCAGCCGCCTGCCGCACCGGCAGCCACGGCCAGCACAAGGCCGCCCAATACACCGAATAACGCGCTGAACCAGGCCATACAGCCCTTTCCCCATAGTCCCCACCTGCAAAAGGTAGGGCGCAGCACACAGGCTGGCAACTCTGCAGATGACACCTATAGGCGAGGATCGCACGGACAGCTATGTCAGGGGTAGTTCTTCGGGCTGTTTATGAGGAGGCGGTGCCGCCTGATTCAGGCGGCGGCCAGCTGACCGCCGGGGGTGACCCCGCTGTCAGGCCCTGCCGTCCGGCTGAGCCAATAGAGAAGGGCGGTTGCCAGCAAAGCCACGACAGCCCCTGCAGCCGGATAAATCAGCAGGCAGGCCCACCAGGGCAGCCCGGCAACTGCATAGCCCGCCACTGCGGCACACAGGCCCGCAACCATACCCAAAATGATACCTGCCCAGGCCATGCCGCCCCCAATTCATCCGCGCAGCACGGCCCCAATGCCCGGCTGCTCCTGCGCCCATCATCCGGTCAAGAGTGTTATCAAAGCGTTAAAATTCCGGCAGTGCTTACAAACCAGCCAAAATATTTGGCGCGCAGACCCTATTTCGAGGTCAGCGCCACCCCGTCCTTGGCCTTGGGCATCCGCCCCTTGCCCTGTTGCAGCACATGCGCCAGTTCATGCACCAGCAGGTCCGGGTTCTTGGCGTCGCCCGGTTTCATGAAGTAGATGTCGTTGCCATAGGTGAACGCCTTGGCCTTCAGCTGCTTGCAGACATCCTTGGCATTTCCGCCCGTATGCACCTGCACCTTGGCCAGCTTCGCCTTGGAGAAATGCGCCTCCAGCCCCTTGCGCACATCACCGGGCAGCTTCCGGCCTTTGGTGCCCTCCGGTTCCGTCTTCAGCCGCTTGCGCTTGGCCTTCTTGCCGCCAAGAGCCTCGACCTGAGCCTTCACGTCTTCCGGTTTCACGGCCATGGGGAGATCCTTTGCAATGCTTCAATCAATACCAGGCGCGCCGGGCGCCTGAGGCGATGATAGCGCAGAGCGGGTAAAAGGAGAAATTTGGAGGCGGGGGCTTCACCGATCGTTACTTGTTACTGCTGCGGCCTCGTGGTTGCGCTTCGCCATCTGGGTAAGCTTCATCACCAGGTCCCTCAGGCTTCTTTGGTGGACCTGAAGTATTTTTATCCAAGCGTTTTGCTTCCTCACTCCACGCCACGGCTATACTTTGGAAGTGCTCGAATAACTGTTCGTGATAGGTCCACGTCTTAGTGTCAGCATCGTATTTCCAACGCTCCCGCTGAACGAATTTGGCCGCTGCGTTCCAATCTCTAACAAACGGCCCTTTCATCCAGCTTTTGTAAAAATCCTCGTCTAAAATTTCATTCTTGATACCGATTGAAACAAGCTCATAATGGTTCAAGTAGTCGTGTACATTCGTGCGCTCTTCTCGGTCTTTCGTCTCTTGTGGATCTATCAACCTGAGAAAACTGTCGAGGCGGCGATGATATGCAAATGTCTCATGCATCGCGCGATAATGGGGCATAGATTCGACTTTTTCGATCATGTCCAAAGTCGCTTTTCTGCGTGCGGTTTCTTTTGCGGCGCCAATGTTCCGCAATGCTACATAGACGCCGATCACAAGAACTATGGGGCTAAGCAGGCCAAGTCCCAAGCGCCAATAGTCTAAGGTATCTGAAACCGGAACGGCGCAGACAATCGTCTGCGCCGTTTCTGGATTTAGTAAGACATCACTACACCAAGTGAAGTCAGTCACGAGCACCCTCACGCATCATGCTTGAGTTCCTCCATAAAAACACTGCCTGAGCAGCATAATGGCACAGGCTAGCTAAAGATACACGTAAGCCTGCGCGCGGTCGCTTAAGATATGATTAAGTCCCCCACCCAGGTCAAGTAGGTTTCTTTCTCCATTTGTAAACAGTAGGTGACCACGAAAAAAAGGCATTTTCATGGCTCCCGCAGAAGACCTCACCGCACAAACTTCTTGTGCTTCAGGCGCTTAGGCTCCAGCGCGTCGGGACCCAGGCGGCGCTTCTTGTCTTCTTCGTAGTCCTCGAAGTTGCCCTCGAACCACTCCACATGGGCGTCGCCCTCAAAGGCCAGGATGTGGGTGCAGATCCGGTCGAGGAAGAAACGGTCGTGCGAGATCACCACGGCGCAGCCGGCGAAATCGACCAGCGCGTCTTCCAGCGCCCGCAGGGTTTCGACGTCCAGGTCGTTGGTCGGTTCGTCGAGCAGCAGCACGTTGCCGCCCTCTTTCAGCAGACGCGCCATGTGCACGCGGTTGCGCTCACCGCCGGACAGCAGGCTCAACGGTTTCTGCTGGTCGCCGCCCTTGAAGTTGAAGGAGGAGCAATAGGCGCGGGAATTGACCTGTGCGTCGCCCAGCTCGATGATCTCGGCGCCGCCGGAAATCGCTTCCCAAACGGTTTCATTGTCCTTCAGGTCATCGCGCGACTGGTCGACATAGCTGAGCTTCACCGTGTCGCCGTATTCGACGGTGCCGGAATCGGGCTGCTCCTGGCCGGTCAGCATCTTGAACAGGGTCGATTTACCGGCGCCGTTGGGCCCGATCACGCCGACGATGCCGCCCGGCGGCAGCGAGAACTCCAGGCCCTCGATCAGCTGCTTGTCGCCAAAGTGCTTGGCGAGGCCAGAGACCTCGATCACCTTGGAGCCGAGGCGCGGGCCGTTCGGAATAACGATCTGGGCGCGGCCGACCTTCTCGCGTTCGGACTGGCTGGCCATCTCGTTATAGGCGGCAATACGCGCCTTGGATTTCGCCTGACGGGCTTTCTGGCCCTGCTGCATCCATTCCAGCTCGCGCTCCAGCGTTTTCTGCTTGGCCTTGTCCTCGCGGGCTTCCTGCGCCAGGCGCTTTGCCTTCTGCTCCAGCCAGGCGGAGTAGTTGCCCTCGTAGGGAATGCCGCGGCCGCGGTCGAGCTCCAGGATCCAGCCGGTGATGTCATCCAGGAAGTAACGGTCGTGGGTGACGCAGAGGATGGTGCCCTTGTAGTCAATGAGGTGCTGCTGCAGCCAGGCGATGGTCTCGGCATCCAGGTGGTTGGTCGGTTCGTCGAGCAGCAGCATGTCGGGCGCTTCCAAGAGCAGCTTGCACAGCGCGACGCGGCGGCGTTCACCGCCCGACAGATCCTTGATCGGCGCATCATCCGGCGGGCAGCGCAGCGCTTCCATCGACACATCCACCTGGCTGTCCAGGTCCCACAGGTTCTGGGCGTCGATCTCATCCTGCAGCTTGGCCATCTCCTCGGCGGTCTCGTCCGAGTAGTTCATCGCCAATTCATTGTAACGGTCCAGAATCGCTTTCTTTTCCGCCACGCCCAGCATGACGTTTTCGCGCACGGTCAGGCTCTCGTCCAGCTGAGGCTCCTGCGGCAGGTAGCCGACCTTGGCGCCTTCCGCGGCCCAGGCTTCGCCGGTGAAATCCTTGTCGAGGCCGGCCATGATCTTCATCAGCGTGGACTTACCGGCGCCGTTGACGCCGACCACACCGATCTTCACGCCGGGCAGGAAGGAGAGGTGGATGTTTTCAAAGCATTTCTTGCCACCCGGGTAGGTCTTGGAGACAC
>JABXIA010000057.1 GCA_013373325.1 Paracoccaceae bacterium | reverse complement strand
CGCCCCACCCCGCCACTGGCCAGCGCCGCCGAGGGCCGCAGCCGGCTGGTCTCGGGCGAGGTGTCGCTGGTGGTGGAGCTGCCCCCGGATTTCGGCCGCAAGCTGCGCGCGGAAGAACCGGCAGAGGTGCTGGCCATTGTCGATGGCGCCATCCCCTTCAAGGGCGAAACGGTGGAGGGCTACGCCGCCGGGCTGCATCAGACCTTCCTGAACGCTGAGGCCGCCGCCAGCGGCACTCGCCCCGCCGAAACCGCCCGCATTGAGCCGCGTTTCCGCTATAACCAAAGCTTCGAGAGCATCGCCGCCATGGCGCCGGCAATGCCCGCAATCCTGCTGATCATGCTGCCCGCGGTGCTGATGGCGGTCAGTGTCGCGCGGGAAAAGGAACTGGGCTCCGTCACCAATTTCTACGTGACGCCCACCACCCGGCTCGAATTCCTGATCGGCAAGCAGATCCCCTATATCGTGATCGCCTATCTGAACTTCCTGCTGCTGACGGCGATGACCATCGCGGTCTTCGGCGTGCCGCTCAAGGGCGACCCGCTGCCCTTGGCCCTGGGCGCGCTTCTTTATGTCTGGGCCGCCACCTCCTACGGGCTGCTGATCGCCACCATGACCTCCAGCCAGGTGGCGGCGACCTTTGCAACCACCATCGCCTCGGTGGTGCCGACGATCCAGTTCTCCGGCCTGCTGCAGCCGGTCTCGACTCTCGAACCCGGCGCCCAGACCATCGGCGCGCTGTGGCCGTCGTCCTATTTCCTGCATCTGAACGTCGGCGCCTTTACCAAGGGGCTGGGCTGGGAGGCGCTGCTGCCCGACATCCTGGCGCTGGCCTGCTTCGGACCGGCCCTCACCCTGCTGGCCGCGCTGGCGCTGCGCGCGCAGGAGAAATAGATGCGGCGGCTCTCCTGCATATTCTGGCTTGGCCTCAAGGAGATGATGAGCCTGCGCCGCGACTGGGTGATGATGGCGCTTCTGGCCTGGTCCTTCACCCTGGCGCCGGTGATGGAGGCAACCGGGGTCGCCACCTCAGTGAACAACGCCTCGATCGCCTTTGCGGATGAAGACAACTCGCCTCTGTCGCGCACCCTGGCGGAGGCGTTCTTTCCGCCCGAATTCCAGCCGGTGGTTCAGGTCGCGCCCGGCACCGGCGCTGCCCGGATGGATGCGGGCGACTTCCTGTTTGTGGTTGCCGTGCCGCCCGGGTTCGAAAAGGACGTCCGCGCGGGCCGGGTGCCGGAGATTCAGGTGCTGATCGACGCCACCGCGATGGAACAGGCCGGCATCGGCGCCAGCTACATCACCAGCATCCTCGGCAGCGAAATCCGCCGCTTTGCCATCGGCGCCGGCCTGACCGCCCCGCAGCCGCTGGAGATCATCATCCGCAGCGCCTTTAATCCCAACCGCGACACCGTGCGCTTTGCCGGCATCAACGCGCTGATCGGTCAGATCATGTGGCTGACCACGATCCTGACCGGCGCCGCGATGATCCGCGAGCGCGAGCACGGCACCATCGAGCATCTGCTGGCGATGCCGCTGTCGCCCTTCGATATCGCCGCGGCCAAGATCTGGGCCAACGCCGCGGTGGTGCTGGTTGCGGCGGCGCTGTCGCTGGGTTTTGTGATGCAGGGAGTGCTGGAGATCACGATTGCGGGCTCCACACTGCTGTTCCTCTGCGGCACCGCGCTGTTCCTGTTCACCGCCACCGCGCTGGGGGTGTTCCTGGCCACGGTCGCGCGTTCGATGGCGCAGTTTGCGCTGCTGGTGATGCTGACCATCCTGCCGATGCTGATGCTGTCGGGCGGCGAAACCCCGGTGGAAAGCCAGCCCGCCTGGCTGCAGGCCGCCACCACACTCCTGCCCTCGCGCCACTACATGTCCGCCAGTCAGGCCATCGTCTTCAAGGGCGCAGGGTTCCAGACCGTCTGGCCGGAATTCCTGTGGATGGCGCTGCTGGGCGCGGCCCTTCTGGCCATCAGCCTGGTGCTGTTCCGCCGCTCAGTCGCGCAGGACGGCTAGCGGATCACGACAACGGTGCATTTGGCATGACGCACCACCCGCGCAGCGGTCGAGCCGAGGAAATAATCCTGCAGACCCGGCCGGTGCGAGGCGATGACAATGCAGTCGGCGCCATGCGTGTCCGCGTAGTCGGTGATCGTGCGCCCGGCATGTCCGGTGACCAAGTCCGTCTCGACGTCCGTCACCCCGCCCAGATCCGCCTTCAGCTCTGCCAGCATCTCGGCGAGGGTGTTTTCCAGCAGACCCTTGGGCAGCTGCTGAACCACATAGCCGGGGATCTCATCTGCCACGGTCAGCGCGGTGATCCTGGCATCGCTGTCAGCCAGCAGGCGGGCAGCCTCCAGCGACCGGGCCGTATTGGCACCGTGATCCGGGGCAATCGGAACCAGAATATGCTTGTACATTTCAGTCCTCCTCTGATGCGGCCCGAGTCTACGCCGGTTCCCGCCTGCCTGCCTTGACACAGGTCCGCCGCCGCCGCGGCATCGGATTGATCAGGATCATGGCGCCCGCCGGCGCAGATGATCTACTGAAGAACGCGGCACGCACCCCGCCAGCCGCGAACCCGTTCCCGGAGGCCCGCCATGCAACGCCAAACCTCTCTCTTCGTGCTCACCCCTGACACCAGCGACGAAACCGTCACCGCCGCCGCCGAAGCGGCGCAAGCCCAGGACGCCTATCTCGCCTGCCTGCTCTTGGACAGCCTGCCCGCCAGGCCCTACTTCGCCTACAGCGCGACGGGGTTCGGCGCGGCTGCAATGCCTGCGGACTGGGTTGATCATCTGCGGGACGCCCAGCAGGCCGCAAAAACCCGCGCCGCAGAAGTGAACGATCTCCTCACCCACAACACCTGCTCCGGCGATGTGCATTATGCGGTCTGCGCCGGCGCCGACATCCGGCAGCTCTGCGCCCAGCGGGCCAAAACCTGCGATACCGCGCAGTTTGCCGATGGCCTCAGAACCCGCGAGGATGTCTTCCGCGAGGCCCTGCACGGGCTGCTCTTCCAGGCGCCGGTTCCGGTCATCGTGAACGGCTCGCCCTTTGCCAGCTGCAACCGCGTCTTCCTCGCCTGGGACAGCAGCCTTGCCGCCTCCCGCGCCGCCCATGCCGCCCTGCCCTGGCTGCGCCGCGCCAAGGAAGTCGTGATCGGCTGCTTTGACTCCATTACCTCCGATCAGCGCAACGGCGAGGATCCGGGCACCGATGCTGCCGCCTGGCTCTGCCATCATGGCTGCAACGTGACCGTGTCGCAGTTCCCCAGCGAGGGCCAGGATGTCGGCCACGGCATTTTGCAGCGCGCCCGCGAAGCCCGGGCCGGGCTGGTGGTGATGGGGGCCTACGGCCATTCCCGCCTGCGCGAAGCCGTGTTTGGCGGCACCACCCGCACGATGATAGACCAGACAGAGCTGCCGGTGCTGTTCGCCCACTGACGCCCGCCGCACCCTTGCGCCCATGATCTCAGGAGCCGACCGATGACCAGCCAGGCCCCCTTTGACGCCTACAAACCCGCCGAAATCGCAGCGCTGGTCGAGACCGCCGGAACCGCCAAGGCCCGGCTGCCGCTGCCGCAGATGTTTGTGCTGGCGATGCTGGCGGGGGCCTTCATCGGCTTCGGCGCGGCGGCCTATACCATGACCCTGACCGGCGCATCCCCCGTCACAGGACCGGTCCGGGTTCTGGGCGGCGCGGTGTTCTCGCTCGGCCTGATCCTGGTGGTGATCGCCGGGGCAGAGCTGTTCACCGGCAATGTGCTGATGGTGATCGCCGCGGTGGACCGCAAGATTCCGCTGCGCCTGCTGCTGCGCAGCTGGGGCATTGTCTATGCCGGCAATCTTGCGGGCGCCGCCGGGCTGGCCGCTGCCTTTGCCCTTACCGGGTTGCTGGACGGTCCGATGGGCCCAACCTCCGCCGGGATCGCAGAGGCCAAGGCCGCCCTCTCTCCGCTTGAGGCCTTCATGCGCGGCGCGCTGTGCAACGCCCTGGTCTGCCTCGCCGTCTGGCTGTCTTTCGCGGCCCGAACTGCCGCCGGCAAGGTTCTGGCCATCCTCTGGCCGATCACCGCCTTCGTGTTGCTGGGGCTCGAGCACTCGATCGCCAACATGTATTTCTTCCCCCAGGCCTGGGCAGCGGGAGCGGACATTCCCCTTTCGGCAGCAGCCGCCAACCTGTTCTGGGTCACCCTCGGCAACATCGCCGGCGGCGCGGGCGGGGTCGCCCTGGCCTATTGGTTTGCTTTTCTCGGCGGCGCCGCGCAGCGGCAGACTGAACAATCACCGGAGCAAAGCCGCTGACGCCGCCGCCTTACTCCGCCTTGCGGTCCGGCAGCCGGATCTCCTGCAGCACCGCCAGATAGCCCATCAGATCAGACAGGGTAACAACCCCCAGCAACTGGCGCCCCTCCGCCACCAGAAACTTGCGCCGCCCGGTGGCAGAGATTTTCGCCATCAGCTCCGCGGCGGGCATCTCCGGGCCGACCGTATTATCCGCATCTGCCGCAACATAGACGTCGCCGACATGGGTTGCCGTCCAGTCCGCGCGCGGTGTCTGCGCCAGCAGGCCGGTATCGGCATAGCCCAGCAGCACATCGCCCAGCACAACCGGCACAAAGCTCTTGCGCTCCGCCAGCATCACCTGATCCGCAAGGTGTTGCAGGCTCACCTCCGGCAGCACCGAAATCACTTCACGTGTCATCAGCGCGGCCGCTGTCTTGCCCTTGAATGCCGCCTCCTGCATCTGGCGGGCATAGGTGCCCTTGGCCGCCGCCAGCACAAACACCCCGATCAGCACCTGCCACAGCGACGCAACCGGATTGCCGGAAAACAGCCCGATGACGCCAACGAGGATCAGCGCATAGGCAAAATAGCTGCTGATCCTCGTGGCCGTGGCCGTGGCCTGCAGCAGGTCGCGGCTGCGGTTCCACAGAAAGGCGCGGAAGATCCGCCCGCCATCCAAGGGAAAGGCCGGCAGCAGGTTGAACACCGCCAGCACCAGGTTGATCAGCGCCAGGTAGTCCAGCACAGGGTTCAGCGCCATCCCCGGCACCAGCCATCCTCCGGTCTGCGCGAGCAGCCAGAAGCCAAAGGCCAGCGCAAAGCTCATCAGCGGGCCGGCTATGGCAATCCAGAACTCGCTGGCGGCGGTCTTCGGCTCCGACCCCAGCTCGGCCACCCCGCCGAAGATAAACAGGGTGATCCCCTTGATTTCCACCCCAAAGCGGCGGGCCACCACCGAATGGGACATCTCGTGCAGGATCAGCGAGCCGAAAAAACCCAGCATCGCCAGCAGCGCCAGGATCAGATAGACGCTGCCGCCGGCACCGGGATAGACCATCGGGAAGTACAGCGACGACAGGCTCCAGGTGATCAGCGCGGCAATCAGCGCCCAGCTCGGATCAATCCTGATGTCAAACCCCTGCAGGGTGGCGATTTTGATGGCATTTGAAAACATATGCGTCCCTCCGGTCATAAGCTTAGGGCCAAACCGCCCCGCCCCCCTTGATCCGGCTCAAACCCGGAACAGGCTGCCCGCCAGATAAGCCACCGCAGCCGCGCAGGAGCCGATGGCCAGCGTTTCCAGCCCGGATTTCCACCAGGGTGCCAGCGACCAGGCGCTCTTGCTGGCGCCGATGCCGAAAAACACCGCCCCGGTGGCCAGCGCCGCCGTCAGGAACGGATCGGGCAGCCCCAGCATGAAGGGCAAGAGCGGCACGATGCCCGCCGCCATAAAGGCGGCAAAGGTTGTCAGCGCCGCCGTCACCGGATTGGGCTCGGCCGGCGCCAGCCCGTATTCGCTGGTCAGCATCACAGAGATCCATTTCTCCGGCTTGGCCGAGACCGATTGCACCGCCCCTTCCAGCACCTCGCCGCTCAGCCCCAGTTCCTGGAAGATCTGGCGCAGCTCCTCACGCTCGCCCTCCGGGTAGTCGCGGATATGGCGTTTCTCCACCTTGTAAAGCCGCCGCCGGTCGTCCAGATCCGCCTTGGTGCCCAGGTAATTGGCCGCCGCCATGGAAAACCCGTCCGCCAGCACGTTGGCAATGCCCAAGGCAATGATCACACCTTGTGAAAATCCGGCGCCCTCAACACCTGCGGCAATCGCAAAGGTGGTGACCGCACCGTCGATGCCGCCATAGACCGCGTCCCGCAGCCGCCCGCTGCCGTTGCTGCCCGCAAGCCGCTGCGCGATGTCTTCCTTGCTGTGCCCGTGATCGCCCTTCATGCCCGCAACATGGCCCGGAACGGCAAAACCCGCATTGAGGGAGGTCAAGCCGCCGCAGCCGCCCGCGTGGCCCGCCGGCCGGTCAGGTAGCGCAGGGTTTTCAGCACCTCCGGCACCAGCAGGACCGGCAGCATCAGCAGCGCGATCAGCCCCCAGTGCTCCGCCTGCAGCGGCACCGTGTGCAGCAGCACCTGCAGCGGCGGCCAGTACACTGCCGCAACCTGCGCCCCGATGGTCACCGCCAGCGCCGCCAGCAGCAGCGGATTGCTGAAGAACCCGATCCGCCAGCACGGCAGATGCAGCGAACGGAAGGCAAAGACGCTCGCCTTCTCAAACACCACCATGGCGGTAAAGGCGGCGGTGCGGGCCAGATCCTCGTTGCCGTCCAAGAGATGCAGGAACAGCCAAAGGCTGGCCAGCCCGGTATAAAGCCCCAGCGCCAGAATGGTCAGCAGACCGGCCTTTCCCACAATCGGCGCGTCCATCCGGCGCGGCGGATGCTCCATCTGGTCCGGCTCGCCCTTCTCCAGCCCCAGCGCCACCGCCGTCACCCCGTCGGTGACCAGGTTCATCCACAGGATCTGGGTCGCCAGAAAGATCAGCGGCCCGCCGATCAGGATATTGATCAGCAGCGCAATCACCTCGCCTGCGTTGGAGGACAAGAGGTAGCGCACGAATTTGCGCACATTGGCAAACTGCCGCCGCCCTTCGCCGATGGCGCGGACGATGGTGGCAAAGTTGTCGTCCAGCAGCACCAGGTCAGAGGCATCCTTGGCCACATCTGTTCCCCGGACCCCCATCGAGACGCCGATATCGGCCTGCTTCAGGGCTGGCGCATCGTTGACCCCATCCCCGGTCATCGCCACGATCTGATGCTGCCCCTGCAAGGCAGAGACGATCCGCATCTTGTGGGCGGGCCTTGTGCGGGCAAACAGCACATCCTGATGCAACAGCCGGTCCAGCTCCGCATCCTCCAGCGCCTCCAGCGCGTCGCCGGTCAGGGTCTTTCCGGCAGGCAGGCCCAGCTGGGCGGCAATTGCCTTGGCAGTCAGCGGGCTGTCGCCGGTGATCATGATCACCCGGATGCCCGCCGCCCGCGCCGCACCTATGGCGTCGCGCACTTCGGGCCGCGGCGGGTCGATCAGCCCGGCCAGTCCGAGAAAGGTCATGTCCTGCTCGCGGATCTCCCCGCCCTGCGCCGCGCCGGCCGCCAGGCCGATCACCCGCAGCCCTTCTGCGGCCATCGCCTCATAGGCGCCGGTGATGGCGGCCGCTTCCTCCGCACCCAGCTGCCGCGGGCCGTCCTGGGTCAGCACCTCCGTGCAGAGGCCCAGAACCTGCTCCGGTGCGCCCTTGGTCAGGACCTTCTCGCCGCTGCCGCCCTTTACCAGCACACTCATCCGCTTGCGTTCGCTGCTGAAGGGGATTTCCGCCAGCACCGCATCCGGCGGCGGCAGCGCTGCCCAGCCCTTGTAGCCCAATGTGACCAGCGCGCCCTCGGTCGGGGCGCCGATCATCTGCCATTGGCCGCCCACCTGGTGCAGGCTGGCATGGGTGCAGGTCAGCCCCGCTTCCAGCAGCTCTGCCAGCACCGCATCCTCCCGCGCGCCGGTAACGGCGCCGTTCCAGGCAATATGGCCCGCCGGGTCATAGCCGGTGCCGGTCACCTGATAGCTGCGGTCCAGCGTCCAGACCCGGGTCACGGTCATCTTGTTTTCGGTCAGGGTGCCGGTCTTGTCGGTGCAGATGACTGAGGCCGCGCCCAGCGTCTCCACCGCCTGCAGACGCCGCGCCAGCGCCCTTTGCCGCACCATTGCCGCCGCCCCCAGCGCCAGGGTGATGGTGACCACCGCGGGCAGCCCCTCCGGCACCATCGCCACCGACAGCGACAGGCCGGTCATGAACATCTCCGTCGCGTCCCGCCCCATATACAGCCCCAGCGCCAGGATCGCCGCCGCCACCGCCAGCGCCGCAAAGCCCAGCTGCCGCGCCAGCCGGCCCAGCTGCACCTGCAGATTGGTCTTCTTCAGGCCCACCGCCCCGGTCAGCGCCGCGATCTCGCCAAAGGCGGTGCGCGCGCCGGTCGCCGTGACCACCGCCAGCGCGCGGCCCGCCGCCACCACCGTGCCGGCAAACACGTCTGCAGTGCCTGTACCGGGCGCCTTGTCCACCGGAACCGATTCCCCGGTCAGCGCGCTTTCATCCAGCCGCAGCCCGGCAGCTTCGTGCAGGCGCGCGTCGGCAGGCACCCGGGCGCCCGCCTCCAGAATGATCAGATCGCCCGGCACCAAGTCGCGCGCCTCGATCACCTGCTCGCGCCCGTCGCGCACCGCCAGCGCCTGCGGCGACAGCATGCTGCGCAGCCTCTCCAGCGCGGTCTCCGCCCGCCATTCCTGCACAAAGCCAAGGATTCCGTTCAGCCCGATCACCAGCCCGATCGCCAATGCGTCCGTGTACTCGCCCAGCGTGAAGGCGATGATCCCCGCGGCAATCAGGATCAGCACCAGGAAATTGCTGAACTGGCGCAGGAACACATGCAGCGGCCCGGTCCGCCTGCCGCGCGGCAGCTCGTTCCAGCCATAGGTCCGCCGCGCCGCCTCCGCCTGCTGCCGCGTCAGCCCGCTGAGCCGCCCGCCACTGCTGTCCTGAACCGGGTCTGCCATGCGCTTTGCCCTCCGCAGCCGCCTCCGGCCGCCGTTTCCAGCCTGCCGCAACTTTGGCCCCTCCGGCAACTGCACCAACGCCGCAGGGGCTATTCCGAATGCGAACCGGAACAGAAACCGGAACTCAAAGCGGAACAGAATCAGCATATGGCACCCGCAAAACATTTATAACACAATGATAATAATGCGGTTTTATCCTGTTCCCCGGCGGCCGGAATCGGGCTATAAAACGGAACTTGAACAGGAACAAACGGGCGTCACACCCCGAAACCGGAACAGGAGAACTGCATGGCGGCGGACAGGCCAACCGACATGGCGGATGATGGCGAGCCGATCACCATCGTCGAGCCGCTGATCCCCGAAGAAGCCTCCCGGCACCGCCCTGCCCTCAACGATCTGGCGGTGGAGCTGGCGATGGCCTCCTCAGCCCTGCGCGCCGCCCTGCCAGAGGCGGTCCGCACCCCGCTGGCCGGCCTGGTGCGGTCGATGAACTGCTACTACTCGAACCTGATCGAGGGCCACAACACCCACCCGGTCGATATCGAACGCGCGCTCAACCAGGATTTCAGCCAGGATCAGGCCAAGCGCGATCTGCAGCTGGAGGCGGTTGCCCATATTGCGGTGCAGAAATGGATTGATGAGGGCGGTCTGCCCGGCCACCCGCTCGATCCCGCCGTGCTGCAGGAGATCCACCGCCGGTTCTGCGAAAACCTGCCCGCCAGCCTGCTCGTCACGCGCGGACCCGACGGTGCGGAGACCCGGATCATCCCCGGCGCCTTCCGCACGGATTATGTGCAGGTGGGAAAACACGTCGCCCCCAGCCCCGGCGCGGTGGCGCGGCTGCTGGCCCATATGCGCAAGATGTACGGCACCCAGGGCCGCAGCGGCGCGATCATCGCCACCGCCTGCGCCCATCACCGGCTGGTCTGGGTGCACCCCTTCCTGGATCTGAACGGACGGGTGTCGCGCATGGTGGCCCACGCCATGCTGCGCCAGAACGTGAACTCCGAGGGCCTGTGGTCCGCCTCCCGGGGCCTCGCCCGCAAGGAGGCAGAGTACAAGCAGCGCCTGATGGCCGCGGATGAGCCCCGCCACGGCGGCGCCGACGGCCGCGGCAGCCTGTCGGAGCAGCGGCTGGCGGAGTTTGCCGCCTTCTTCCTGGACACCGCGCTGGATCAGGTCCGCTTCATGGAGCAGCTGATGCAGCCGCAGGCCCTGCGCGCCCGGGTTGAGGCCTGGTGCCAGCAGGAAATCAAGGCAGGCCGCCTGCTGACCGGCGCCGAAACCGTCATGCGCGAGGCTCTGACACTGGGCAAACTGGAACGCGGCAGCGTGCACGGCCTGCTTGGCGTCAGCGACCGCCAGGCCCGCAAGGTGACCGCCGGATTGCTGGCGGCCGGCGCCCTGTCTTCGCCGACCCAGCGCGCGCCCCTGCAGCTGACCTTCCCGGCCACCCTGGCCGGAGACTGGATGCCCGGCCTGTTTCCCAGCCGCTGACGCCGCGCCCCCTGCCGCCCGGCAGCCGCCAACACTAGAAAACGCTTGCACGAATCCCGCTCTTTGGCCAATAGTCACGGAAAAGAGGCGGCAAACGCCAAATTCCGTGAACACGCCACGCAGCAGACACACGGGTAAAAGGCAGAGCGGCGCAGATGGCAGGCACAAGGGCAGATGGATCATACATACACACCTGAGGATCTCAATGCGGTGATCCGCCAGCATTCCGAATGGATTGCGGCCCAGCTGCATGCGCAGCGCGAAAGCCTGTTCCCGCCGAATGCCTCCAAGACCATGCGCAAATTCACCTCCGGCGAGGCCGCGGCCCTGCTGGGCGTGAATGATTCCTACCTGCGTAAACTGCATCTGGACGGCAAGGGCCCCTCGCCCGAGCTGACCGCCGGCAACCGCCGCCAGTACTCCGCCGAGGACATCCAGGAACTGCGCGAACTGCTGGAGAAAACCGCCCGCAAGCCCGGCGATTACCTGCCCGGCCGCCGCGAAGATGATCACATGCAGATCATCGGCGTGATGAATTTCAAAGGCGGCTCCGGCAAGACCACCACCTCTGCCCATCTGGCGCAGCGCCTCGCGCTCAAGGGCTACCGGGTGCTGGCGATCGACCTCGATCCGCAGGCGTCCTTGACCGCCCTGCACGGCGTCCAGCCGGAGTTCGACCTCAAGGACGGCGGCACGCTTTATGACGCCATCCGCTATGACGACCCGGCGCCGATCTCCTCGGTGATCCGCAAGACCTATATCCCGAACCTCGACCTGATCCCCGGCAACCTCGAACTGATGGAGTTTGAGCACGACACCCCCCGCGCCCTCGCGCAGGGCAGCGCCGGACTGTTCTTCTTCCGCGTGAAAGAGGCTCTGACACAGGTCGATTCCGACTATGATGTGGTGGTGATCGACTGCCCGCCGCAGCTCGGCTTCCTGACCATGTCGGCGCTCTCCGCCGCCACCGGCGTGCTGGTCACCATCCACCCGGAGATGCTCGACGTGATGTCGATGTCGCAATTCCTGCGCATGACCGCCGACCTGATGGACGTGATCGCGCAAAGCGGCGCCGACATGAGCCACGACTGGATGCGCTACCTGCTGACCCGCTATGAGCCGTCGGACGCGCCGCAAAACAGGATCGTTGCCTTCCTGCGCACCATGTACGGCGACAAGGTGCTGAACGCGCCGATGCTGAAATCCACCGCAATCTCGGACGCGGGCCTGACAAAACAGACTCTGTACGAGGTCGAACGCAGTGCTTTCACCCGCTCTACCTACGACCGCGCGGTCGAAAGCCTGAACGCCGTGAACGACGAAATCAGCCAGCTCATTCAGGAAACCTGGGGGCGCACATGACCAGCAAGAAATCCCGCCTTTCGATGCTCGACAGCCTGGCCGCGGCCGGCGCGCCGGTCTCCTCCCCTGCCCCGGCGACGCCGATGATGTCCAGCAACCGCGCCCTGCGCTCGGCCCGCGACGCGGTGGATTCGCACCGGGTCTGGGATCTGGAGCCGCATCAGATCGAGGACACCCGCGTCCACGACCGGCTCGACCCCAACGACATCCACGACCTGCGCGACGCGATTGAGGCCAACGGCCAGACCGTGCCGATCCTGGTCCGCCGCCACCCGTCCGAGGCCGACCGCTATCTGCTGGTCTACGGCCGCCGCCGGCTGGAGGCGATCCGCGCCTCTGACAAGGTGACCAAGGTCCGCGCCCTGGTGGCCACTCTGGACGATGACGCCGCCGTGCGTGCGCAGATTTCCGAAAACATGGCGCGCCGCGACCTCTCCTTCATCGAAAAGGCCCTGTTCGCGCAGGAGCTGGTCGAAAACGGTTTCGGCAACCAGTCGCAGGTCGCCGAGGTGCTGACCGTCACCAAATCCTCCGTCTCCATGGCCATCGCCATTGCCGAGGCGGTAGGCCCCGATCTGATCCGCGCCATCGGCCCGGCTCAGGGCATCGGCCGCCCCCGCTGGGACGCGCTGGCCAAGGCAATTGCCGCCAGCGGCGCCAGCCAGGAGGGGCTGATTGCCATCGCCCAGAAAGAATACGACGATTTCACCATGCGCGCCGTCAATGGCACCGCCGAGGCCGAACCCGCCGACCCGTCGGTGCTGGCGTTTGAGGCGGTGTTCAGCGCCGTGGCCTCCGCCCCTGCCCCGCAGAAACCGGCCAAACCCGCCAAGGCGCGCACCCTCAGCCAGCCGCTGACCGTGGATGGCCTGCGCAGCGCCACCCTGCGCCGCACCGCCAAGGGCGTCAGCCTGGAACTGCCGGGCGGCGGTTTTGCCGACTGGCTGGAGGCTGAGGCGCAAACACTGATTGAAGAGCTTCACGCGCGCTGGCAGTCGCGCGGCGACGAATAAATGAAAACAACAACTTAGGAGGCACAGAGCAGGCAAAAAAGAAGGCCCCGCAAAACCGAAGCTCCACGAGACCAACTTGTTTCTAGCACTCTCAAGTTAGTGGCCGGAGGTGATAACCGCAAGTCCAAAGCGATTCGCGGGCCGCTGTTTTTTTGTCTTTCGTGATGATGACATGGGATATATGCCCCTCACGCCTTTCGGGCGAACGGTGGATGCTGTCCTGCTGAAACATCAGCAGGCCGCCGCCGCACCTTCCCCTATGCTCAGCCCTGTCAGCAAATGGGACGCGCTGCGCGAACTGGCAGCCGCGCGCAAGGGCTACGGCCTGAACGACCGCGACCTCTCTGTCCTGCAGGCGCTGATCAGCTTCCTGCCCGGCACAGACGTGGACCCGCAGCCCGGCGCCACTGTGGTGCATCCGTCCAACCGGACAATCTGCGAGCGTCTGAACGGGATGCCCAATTCCACCATGCGCCGCCATATGGCCAAGCTGGTGGCCGCAGGCATCCTGATCCGCCGCGACAGCCCCAACGGCAAACGCTACGTGCGCCGCTCTCAGGGCGAACGGGTGGCCTATGGGTTTGACCTGTCTCCCCTCGCCCGCCGCTACGCCGAGTTTTCCGACGCCGCAGCGGCGGAACGCGCCCTGGCTGACCGGATCAAGCAGCTGCGCGAAACCGTCAGCCTGATGCGCCGCGACCTGCTGAACCTTGCCCTTCTGGGCGCCGCAGAACGTCCTGAGATTGCCGTCTGGGACCAGTTCCAGGATCTCGCCCATCTCACCGCCCGTGACCTCCGCCGCAAGCTGGCACTGGCCGAACTGGCAGACCTCCAGACCCGCCTCTCCAAGGCATTGGAGGAGGCTAAGTGCCAATTGGAAACTCTCTTTGCAGATGAACCGGGCACCAGCGGCGCCCAAAATGAGCACCACTATCAGAATTCTAAAGAAGACTCTTTTGAATCTGAACAGCCCGTTAAGGCAGCGCACGCACCGCAAACGGAATCGCAAGAGGACACCGGCTATGCTGAGAAACCCTCAGAACGAAGGTCCGGAACCCATGAAGCCACACACCGAACGTCCAAGGCCCTAGCCTCCAGCGGCCCCAACCTGCCGCTGCGCCTGATCTTGTCGGCCTGCGGCGAGATCCAGAGCTATGCGGACGGACCCATCCGCCATTGGCCCGACCTCCTGCGGGCGGCTGATACCGTGCGCCCGATGATGGGGATCTCTTCAGCTGTCTGGGAAGAGGCCAAGACCGTCATGGGCGCGGCAGAGGCCGCAACCGTGGCCGCCGCCATGCTCGAACGGTTCGCGGACATCCGCTCTCCCAGCGGATACCTCCGGCATCTGAGCGCCAAGGCTGTGGCGGGAACTTTCACCAGTGCTCCGATGGTCATGGCACTGGCCCGGAAGGTCGCAGCCTAGAGAGTTCACAGCTGTGAACTCCGCGCCAGGTTCTGCGGTTGCCGAAGAAATCAGAACCGTGGCTGCCCGTTATGCCGGGCAGCAGGACAGTGCCGCCGACGCGATGATGTAAATGAAGAACCTTAGTTTCGGCGTGGATCTGAGGCAGGGGAAGACACAGGCCCCTCTATCAGTCACCGCTTCAAAGCAAAGCCCGGAGGTCTACCGGGTCAGCTGCCGCCGCTTGGCGGCGCGGATCTCGCGGGCCTGCTGCTCTTGGCCGGTACGGAAGGATTCCTCGACGAAGTCCATGTGGCACCTGGCAGCCGCCTCGGCGCGCTCCGGGTCGCCGTCGATGATCGCCTGGGCAATTTCCTTGTGCTGCTTCAGCAGCTCGGCGCCGGTGCCATCCATGGTGCGCAGGAATTCCCGGTTGTAGAACACCCCCTGCCGGGTCAGATCGTAGACCGAGGCCATCATGTGGATCAGCGTGGTGTTCTGGCTGGCATCGACGACGGCGGTGTGCAGGCGGAAGTCGGCCTCCTGGCTGGCGTCCTGATCGTCCTGTTCCCAGGCTTTCTGCATATCGGCGATGATCTCGGCCAGCCGGGCCTTGTCGGAGTCTGTGGCACGGGCGGCAGCCAGGCGACTGGCAAAGGCCTCCTGCTCGCGGCGGTATTCCAGATAGTCGTAGAAGGCGCCGCCGTGGCGGGTGTAGAGCGACAGGAGGGCAGGGGACATGGCCCGGCCGGTGAGCGGCGCGATGAAGGTGCCCTCGCCATGGCGGACATTGACCAGCCCGCGGCTTTCCAGTGTTTGCAGCGCCTCGCGCAGCTTGGGTCGCGACACCCCCATGGCCTCTGCCAGCTCCCGTTCGGAGGGCAGTTTGCGGCCCTCCTTGAGGATGCCGTCGACGATCATCGTCTCAATCTGCTCCACCACGGCATCGGCAATCGATTCGTGTCCAACGGGGTCAAACGGGCGGATATCGGTCATGGCGTCCACTTTGATGCAGGGAAACCTCGAACCAGAGGTCATTCCGAAACTTTACCACTGCGCCGCAAAACTGCAAGCCGCGGTACCCAGAAATACGGATATCCGGGGTTCAGACAATAGCATGAAAGAAAACAATCTTTTCTGAACCTGCCTTCAAAGTGCGAAAAATGCATGCGGTTTTGCTCGCTTCACGTTCCCGCCGTCCGTCAGCTCAGTGGTAAATAAAGTTGTTGACTGATTTGTGTGGTCAACAATATTTACCAGTCATGCCGCATCAGCGGTTGGAATTGCGGCCGGAGGAGCGGCCGGACTGAACCCGGAGGAGATCCCATGAAGAAGACCCTGACCTCGCTGGCCGTGGCCGCATCGCTGCTGGCGGCCCCTGCCGCACAGGCCGCCGACAAGCTGCTGCTGAAAACCCCGATTGCGTTTTCGACCGCGCTGCCGGGGCTCGGCACGCCGATCCCGCGGGTGGCTGAGCAACTGGACCTGATGTCCGGCGGCAGCCTCAAGATGAAGGTCTATGAGCCCGGCAAGCTGGTGCCGCCGTTCGAGATCCTGGACGCGGTGTCCTCGGGCAAGATCAACTCCGGTTACACCACCGCCGGTTACTGGGCGGGCAAGATCCCGGCCGCGCCGCTGTTCTCCGCCGTGCCGTTCGGTCCGGAAGCGGGCGAATACATGGCCTGGCTCTACTATGGCAACGGCATGACCCTGTATCAGGAGATGTACGACCAAGCGGGTTATAACGTGAAGGTTCTGCCCTGTGCGGTGATCGCGCCGGAGACCTCCGGCTGGTTCGCCAAGGAGATCAACAGCGCCGAGGACCTGAACGGCCTGAAGATGCGGTTTTTCGGCCTGGGCGGCAAGGTGATGCAGAAGCTGGGTGTGGCCACATCGCTGCTGCCCGGCGGCGAGATCTTCCCGGCGCTGGAGAAGGGCGCGATTGACGCGACCGAGTTCTCGATGCCTGCCATCGACGCCCGTCTGGGCTTTCACAAGCTGGTGAAATACAACTACTTCCCCGGCTGGCACCAGCAGGCCACCGTGTTTGAACTGCTGGTCAACAAGGACGTCTGGAACGAAGCCAGCGACCAGCACAAGGCGATCATCGAAAACGCCTGCAAGGCGTCGATGGCCGACAGCTTTGCCGAAGGCGAGGCGATCCAGCACGCGGCGCTGATCGACAATGTTGAAAACAACGGCGTTCACATCAAGCAGTGGGACGCACAGATGCTGGAGCTGTTCCGCGCCACCTGGGACGAGGTTGCCGCGGAAGAAGCCACCAACGACCAGTTCTTCGGCCGGGTGCTGCTGGACATGCAGACCTTCCGCGAAGGCTATGCGGTCTGGAAGGAAAACGCATTCCTCCCGCGCAAGTAATCCGCTTGCGCACCTTGGGGCGGCAGCATTTCCGCCGCCCCGCCTTTCCCTGATTTTCGTCATTTCCCTGACTGACACGGGCGCATTCACGTCCGCGCACGCCACGTTCCGGAGGAGGAAACCATGGCTGAGAATCTGCACCTGCAGGACGACCCGATCGAACGCTACGAAGAGATCCTGGAGCACGGCGACGAGGACCGGCAACGGCTGGCGGTTTGGATCGACAACACGGTCAAGGGGACCGGCAATCTGGTGATGTGGGCCAACCTGCTGTTGGTGCTGGCCATCGTGTCGCAGGTCGCGCTGCGCTACCTGCTGAACCAGAACTATCCCAAGCTGGACGAGATCCAGTGGCATTTCTACGGGCTGGTGACGATGATCGGCATTTCCTATGCGCTGGTCACCGACAGCCATGTGCGGGTGGATGTGCTGCATATGCAGCTGAGCCGCCGCGCCCGGCGGATCATCGAGGTGATCGGCATCCTGACCCTGCTGGTGCCGTTCATCTATCTGATGATCGATCAGGGCTATGATTATTTCTACGAAAGCTGGCGGGTGAACGAACGTTCCGATAGCCCCACCGGCCTGCCGGCCCGCTGGGCGCTGAAGGCGGTGATCCCGCTGAGCTTTGTCCTGTTGGCGGCAGCGGCGCTGGCGCGGCTGATCCACGACGGCCACGCGCTGCTGGCGGGCCCGGCAGAGGAGCGTGCAGGCAAAAGCCTGCGGCTGGTGATCTGGGCGCTGGTTGGCTTTGCTGTTGTCGCCACCGCGCTGACCTTCCTGGTGGAGACCACCGAGGAAAAGCTGGTCATCGCCATGTTCCTGACCTTCATTGCGCTGCTGTTCACCGGCTTTCCGGTGGCCTGGACGCTGGCCGGGGTAGGGGTGGCCTATTGCGGGCTGGCCTATCTGTTCGACAACGGCATGATGAACTGGACCGGGCTGGAGGAAACCCTGACCGGGCTGGATTACCTGACCCTGGGCGCGGTGGTGAACCGGGTCTATGCCACCATGTCGAACGCGGTGCTGGTGGCGCTGCCGATGTTCATCTTCATGGGTCTGATGCTGGATGAAAGCGGCGTGGCGGAGCGTCTGATGAGTGCGATGCAGCGCCTGTTCGGCACCGTGCGCGGCGGGCTGGCGATCACCGTCACCCTGATCGGCATCATCCTTGCGGCCTCCACCGGCATCATCGGTGCCTCTGTGGTGCTGCTGGGCGTCTTGTCGCTGCCGTCGATGATGGAGCAGAAGTATTCGCCTGCGCTGGCGGCGGGCGTGGTCTCGGCCTCCGGCACATTGGGCATTCTGATCCCGCCCTCGATCATGCTGGTGATCATGGCCGACCAGATGGCGCTGAGCGTCGGCGACCTGTTCATGGCCGCGGTGTTCCCCGGCGTGATCATCGGCGCGCTCTACCTCACCTATATCTTTGTGATTGCGCTGATCAAACGCGACGTCGCGCCGGTGCCTGCGGGGGCCAAGCGTCCGGACTGGGCCGCGGTCAAGGACGTGCTGATTGCGGTGCTGCCGACGCTGGGGCTTATTCTGGCCGTGTTAGGCTCTATTTTTGCAGGCCTCACCACGCCGACCGAGGCGTCGGGCGTGGGCGCTTTGGGGGCGACGCTGCTGGCGCTTGGCTACCGCAAGCTGACGCTGGCGAAGCTGGTCAATGTGCTAAAGGCGACCTTCAACACCACCGCTTATATCTTTGCGATCTTCCTGGGTGCCACGGTGTTTTCCTATGTGCTGCGGGAGCTGGGCGGCGACGCGCTGATCGAGGAGATGATCCAGGGCACCGGTTTCGGGCCGGAGGGCACTGTGTTCATGATCCTGTTCATCGTGTTCCTGCTGGGTTTCGTGCTGGACTGGATCGAGATCACCCTGATTGTGCTGCCGCTGATGCGCCCGATCGTGAACGGGCTGGGGCTGGATATCCCCGGTTTCGGCGCCATCGATGAGCCGGCGCTGGTGTGGTTCGTGATCCTGGTGGCGGTGACGCTGCAGACCTCCTTCCTGACGCCGCCGGTTGGCTTTGCGCTGTTCTACCTCAAGGGCGTCTGCCCGCCGGAAATCCGCCTGGGCCATATCTACAAGGGCATCATTCCCTTTGTGCTGCTGCAGCTGACCGGGCTGATGTTTGTCTACCTGTGGCCGGCACTGGCGACCTGGCTGCCCTCTGTGGCGTACTGAGCAGGGGAGGGCGGATGTGATGAGCGATGCAGAGCTGATCCGTGAACTGAAATCCATCTGCGGGCGCCGCCATGTGCTGACCGGCGGCCGCGCCACACGGCGGTTCCGCAAGGGGTTCCGCTCCGGTGAGGGGGAGGCGCTGGCGGTGGTCCGGCCTGCAACCCTGCTGGAGCAGTGGAAGGTGCTGCAGGCCTGTGTCGCGGCGGACAAGATCGTCATCATGCAGGCGGCCAACACCGGGCTGACCGAAGGCTCCACCCCCAAGGGCAGCTATGACCGGGATGTGGTGCTGATCAACACCCGGCGGATGGACCAGCTGCAGCTGCTGGAGGGCGGCAAACAGGTCGTCAGCTTCCCGGGCAGCACCCTGTTTGCGCTGGAAAAGCTGCTGGCGCCGCTGGGCCGCCAGCCGCATTCGGTGATCGGCTCTTCCTGCATCGGGGCGTCGATTGTGGGCGGCGTCTGCAACAACTCCGGCGGGTCGCTGGTGGAGCGGGGGCCGTCCTATACCGAGCTGTCGCTGTTTGCCCGCATCACCGGGGACGGCCAGCTGGAGCTTGTCAACCATCTGGGCATCAACCTGGGCGCCAGCCCGGAGGAGATCCTGACCCGGCTGCAGACCGGCGATTACCGCCCTGAAGATATCGAGACCGGCAACAAGAAGGCCTCGGACACGTCGTATGCCCGCAGGGTCCGCGACATCGACGCGCCGACCCCGGCGCGGTTCAATGCCGACAAGTCGCGGCTTTATGAGACGGCGGGCTGCGCGGGCAAGCTGGCGGTGTTTGCGGTGCGGCTGGACACCTACCCGAAAAACGCCGAAGAGCTGACGTTTTACGTCGGCAGCCGGACCACGGCGGCGCTGACCGCCCTGCGCCGCCGCATTCTGGCGGAGTTTGCCACCCTGCCGGTCAGCGCCGAATACATGCACCGGGATGTCTTTGACCTGTCGGACCGCTATGGCAAGGACACCATGGTGATGATCGACAAGCTGGGCACGGACCGGCTGCCCATGTTCTTTGCGCTGAAAGGCGCAGTGGATGCGCGGCTGGCCGGCATTCCCGGCCTGGGCAATCTGACCGACCGGGTGATGCAGATGCTGTCGCGCCTGTGGCCGGACATCCTTCCGCGGCGGATGCGGGCGTTCCGCCGGTCCCACCCGCATCACCTGATCCTCAAGATGCGCGATGGCGGCATTGCCGAGGCCCGCGCCCTGCTGGCGGAGATGGCGGGCGGCGGCAGTCTCAGCTACTTCGAATGCACCCCGCGCGAGGCCAAGATGGCCGGGCTGCACCGCTTTGCCGCGGCCGGCGCCGCGGTGCGCTACATGGCCGTGCACCGGGCCGAGGTGGAGGACATCATCGCGCTGGATATCGCCCTGCGCCGCAACGATCAGGACTGGTTCGAGGAACTGCCGCCGGAGATCGGGGATCAGCTGGCCGGCAGGCTCTATTACGGGCATTTCATGTGCCACGTTCTGCATCAGGATTACATCGTGAAGAAGGGTGCAGACGTGAAGGCGCTGAAGGACGCGATGCTGGCGCTGCTGGACAAGCGCGGGGCGGAATACCCGGCAGAGCACAACGTCGGCCACCTGTACCCGGCCAAGCCGGATCTGGCGGCGTTCTACAAATCGGTGGACCCCACCAACAGCATGAACCCCGGCATCGGCAAGATGTCCCGGAACAAGCATTACGCCTGACCGGCCGGCGGCACCCCCGGACCGAAAAGTTGCGTTAAACCAGCTGCCTGGGCCGCCGCCCGGGCGGTTTTCTGTCATGCAAAGGTTGCCGTGGCGGCGCGGTTCTGCAACCGTGGCAGCCATTGGTTACCGGACTATGTGGTAAAAAACGGGGCAGGGCAGACGGCAGCGGCACAGACCGGCGGCGTCCGCCCGGCACGGAGCAGCCCGCCGGACGGCGTCCCGGGGCCGCACAGCCAGAAAGGTGCAGCATGACCAGTGACACCCGACCGCTATCGCTGAATGTTCCAGAGCCGGGCTGCCGCCCGGGCAATACGCCGGATTTTTCCGGTTTTGAAATTCCGCGCGCGGGCGCGGTGCCGCGGCCGCCGGTGGATGTGGACCCGGATGCGATCCGGGACATGGCGTTTTCCATTGTGCGGGTGCTGAACAAGGACGGCGAGGCGGTGGGCGACTGGGCGGGCGCGCTGAGCACCGAAGAGCTGCACGAGGGGCTGCGCCACATGCTGCTGCTGCGGACCTTCGATGCGCGGATGCTGAATGCGCAGCGGCAGGGCAAGACCAGTTTCTATATGCAGCATCTGGGTGAGGAGGCGGTCAGCTGCGCCTTCAGCCGGGCGCTGGAGCCGGGCGACATGAATTTCCCGACCTACCGGCAGGCCGGGCTGCTGATCGCCAGCGGCTATCCGATGGTCACGATGATGAACCAGATCTACTCCAACGCCGAGGACCCGCTGCACGGGCGGCAGCTGCCGATCATGTATTCCTCCAAGGAACACGGGTTTTTCACGATTTCCGGCAATCTGGGCACCCAGTTCGTTCAGTCGGTGGGCTGGGCCATGGCCTCTGCCATTTCCGGCGATACGCGGATTGCGGCGGGCTGGATCGGCGACGGCTCCACCGCGGAGAACGATTTCCACGCGGCGATGGTGTTTGCCTCGACCTACACCGCGCCGGTGGTTCTGAATATCGTCAACAACCAGTGGGCCATCTCGACCTTTCAGGGCATTGCCCGCGGCGGGGTCGGCACCTTTGCCGCGCGCGGCCACGGGTTCGGCATCGCCTCTGTCCGGGTGGATGGCAACGACTATCTGGCAGTGCATGCGGTGGCGAAATGGGCCTGTGAACGCGCCCGGCGGGGGCATGGGCCGACCTTGATCGAACATGTGACCTACCGGGCGGGCGGCCATTCCACCAGCGACGACCCGTCGGCCTACAGGTCCCGGCGCGAGGCGGCGGCCTGGCCGCTGGGCGACCCGGTGGAGCGGCTGAAGAAGCACCTGATCGCCATCGGGGAGTGGAGCGAGGAGCGCCACGCCCAGGCCGAGGCAGAGGTGATGGACACGGTGCGCGCGGCGCAGAAGGAGGCGGAGGCAATCGGCACGCTGAGCGCCGGCAAGGTCCCCAGCCCGCGCGACATGTTCGAAGGCGTCTATGAAACCATGCCGCCGCATCTGATCCGGCAGCGCCAGGAAGCGGGGTTCTGAGATGGCGCGGATGACGATGATCGAAGCCATCCGCGAGGCTCATGACGTGGCGATGGCGGCGGACGAAAGGGTGGTGGTTTTCGGCGAGGACGTGGGATTTTTCGGTGGTGTCTTCCGCTGCACCGCGGGGCTGCAGGAGAAATACGGCAAATCCCGCTGCTTTGACGCGCCGATCAATGAATCCGGCATTGTCGGCACCGCCATCGGCATGGCGGCCTATGGGCTGAAGCCGGTGATCGAGATCCAGTTCGCGGACTACGTCTATCCGGCTTATGACCAGATCGTCTCGGAGGCCGCGCGGCTGCGGCACCGCTCGAACGCGGATTTCACCTGCCCGCTGGTGATCCGGATGCCCACCGGCGGCGGCATTTTCGGCGGCCAGACCCACAGCCAGAGCCCGGAGGCGCTGTTTACCCATGTGTCGGGGCTGAAGGTGGTGATGCCCTCCAATCCGCGCGACGCCAAGGGGCTGCTGCTGGCGGCCATCTCGGACCCGGATCCGGTGATCTTTTTCGAACCCAAGCGGCTCTATAACGGGCCATTTGACGGCCATCACGACAAACCGGTGGAAAGCTGGAAGTCCCATCCGCTGGGTGAGGTGCCGGACGGGGACGGGATTGTGCCGCTGGGCAAGGCGGCGATCCGCCGCGAAGGGGCGGAGGTGACGGTGCTGGCCTATGGCACGATGGTGTTTGTGGCCGAAGCCGCGGCGGAGGAGACCGGCGTGGACGCCGAGGTGATCGACCTGCGCAGCCTGATGCCGCTGGATCTGGAGGCGATTGTGGCCTCGGTGCAGAAGACCGGGCGCTGCGTGATCGTGCATGAGGCGACCCGCACCTCCGGTTTCGGGGCAGAGCTGATGGCGCTGGTGCAGGAGCATTGCTTCTACCACCTGGAGGCGCCGGTGATCCGGGTGACGGGCTGGGACACGCCCTATCCGCATGCGCAGGAGTGGGAGTATTTTCCGGGGCCTGGCCGGGTGGGCGAGGCGCTGAAGAAAGTCATGGAGGACTGATCCATGGGCGTTTTTGAAATCCGGCTGCCCGATGTGGGCGAGGGCGTTGCCGAGGCAGAGCTGATCGAGTGGCATGTGAAACCGGGCGACGTGGTGCGCGAGGATGACATCCTGGCCGCGGTGATGACCGACAAGGCCGCGGTGGAGGTGCCGTCTTCGGCCGACGGCACGGTGCTGGAGCTGGGCGGTGACATCGGCGCGATGATCCCGGTGGGCGGGGTTCTGGTGCGGCTGGAGGTTGAGGGCGCGGGTAATGCCGCCGCCTCCGCACCGGAGGCAGAAGCTGAGCAGGCTGCTGAGACAGCGCCGGGGACACAGCCAGAGCCGGTACCGGAGCCTGCGGCAAAGAAGCCGGTGCGCCGGATGCCGCCGCTGGAGGGCGCCAAGCCGCTGGCTGCGCCCTCGGTGCGGGCGCGGGCACGGGCCGAGGGGGTGAACCTGCGGCAGGTGCCGGGCAGCGGCCCTGCGGGGCGCATCAGCCATGAGGACCTGGACAACTGGATTGCCTCGGGCGGCATCAAGCAGGGCGGCGTGACCCGCGGCCGCAACACCGGGGTCGAGGAGATCCGGGTGGTCGGCATGCGCCGCAAGATCGCCGAGAAGATGGCGCAGGCGAAACGGCAGATCCCGCATATCACCATCGTCGAGGAGGTGGAGATGGGGGCGCTGGAGGATCTGCGGGCGGCGCTGAACAAGAAGCACGAGGGCAGCCGCCCCAAGCTGACCCTGCTGCCCTTCCTGCTGCGCGCCATAGTCGAAGCGGTGCGCGAGCAGCCCGGGCTGAACGCCCGGTTCGACGACGAGGAAGGCGTGATCCACCGCCACGGCGGCGTGCACGCGGGCATCGCCACCCAAACAGAGCAGGGGCTGACGGTGCCGGTGGTGCACCACGCCGAGGCGGGCAGCCTGTGGGACAATGCGGCGGAAATCCAGCGGCTGGCGGAGGCCGCCCGCGACGGCTCGATTAAGCGGGAGGAGCTGAGCGGCGGCACCATCACCATCACCTCGCTGGGGCCCTTGGGCGCCATCGCCACAACCCCGATCGTGAATTACCCGGAGGTGGCCATCGTCGGCGTCAACAAGATGCAGATCCGCCCGGTCTGGGACGGTCAGCAGTTCCGGCCGCGCAAGATGATGAACCTGTCCTGCTCCTTTGATCACCGTGTGGTCGACGGCTGGGACGCCGCGGTCTTTGTGCAGAAACTGAAATCCCTGCTGGAAACCCCAGCGATGCTGTTTGTCGAGGGCTGAATGTCTGATCTGAAGTGCAAACTGCTGATCATCGGTGCGGGCCCCGGCGGCTATGTCTGTGCTATCCGCGCGGGCCAGCTGGGCATCGACACCATCGTGGTGGACGAGGGCAGGGCGGGCGGCACCTGCCTCAATGTGGGCTGCATCCCGTCGAAGGCGCTGATCCATGCGGCGGAGGAATTTCACCGGATCGCAAGCGCGCCGCAGGGCCTGCTGGGGATCAGCTGCGGCGCGCCTGCGATTGATCTGGCCAAAACAGTGGCCTGGAAGGATGGCATCGTGCAGCGGCTGAACAGCGGTGTCACGGCGCTGATGAAGAAGGCGGGCGTGCGGTTCGTGCAGGGCCGCGCCCGGTTTCTGGATGGCAAGACGGTTTCAGTGAACGGCAATGGCGACGGCCAGGTGATCCATGCGCAGCATATCGTGATCGCCTCCGGCTCTGCCCCGGTGGAGCTGCCGGATCTGCCGTTCGGCGGCCCCATCCTGTCCTCGACCGGAGCGATGGAGCTGACGCAGGTGCCGGAGAGCCTGGCGGTGGTCGGCGGCGGCTATATCGGGCTGGAGCTGGGCACCGCCTTTGCCAAGCTGGGCGCCACGGTCACGGTGGTCGAGGCGGAGGAGCGCATTCTGCCGCTTTATGATGCGGAGCTGACCCGCCCGGTTGCGGCACGGCTGGAGGTGCTGGGGGTGGCGGTGAAGACCGGCACAAGGGCGCGGGGCTATGAGAACGGCAGGCTGCAGACCAGTCAGGGCGACGTGGCGGCGGAGAAGGTGCTGGTGACCGTCGGGCGGCGGCCCCGCACCGCAGGGATCGGCATCGAGGAGCTGGCGCTGACCCAGGACGGGCCGTTTGTCAAAACCGACAGCCATTGCCAGTCGTCGATGCGCGGCATCTATGCCATCGGGGATGTGACCGGCGAGCCGATGCTGGCCCACCGCG
Organism: Paracoccaceae bacterium; assembly: GCA_013373325.1. GTDB lineage: Bacteria > Pseudomonadota > Alphaproteobacteria > Rhodobacterales > Rhodobacteraceae > Leisingera. Next base: position 46,869 of record JABXIA010000057.1, on the reverse strand, counting down.
CCATGGCGCAGGGCGAAATGGTCGCGGAGCATATCGCGGGCCATGCGGTCCAGTGGGACAAGCGGGCCATTCCGGCGGTCTGTTTCACCGATCCGGAGGTGGTGGCCTGCGGCGCCCTGCCGGGCGAGGTCGAGGGCACCGCCGCCACGGTTTTCCCGCTGCAGGCTAATGGGCGCGCGCTGACCGCGGAACGCGAGGATGGCTTCCTCCGGGTTGTCTGGCGTGAAAGCGACCATGCGGTGATGGGGCTGCAGGCGGTTGGGGCAGGGGTGCCGGAACTCTCTGCCGCCTTTTCGCTGGCCATCGAAATGGGCGCCTGCCTGGAAGACATCGCCGCGACCATCCACGCCCATCCGACCCAGTCGGAAGCCCTGCAGGAGGCCTGCCTCAGAGCACTGGGGCAGGCGCTGCATATCTAGCGTCAGGACCCCAGGGTCCTGACGCTTGGGTCAGCGGGAGGTGCTGAGCGGGCCGTCCAGGGCCGGGGCGGTGCTGAATATGACCAGTGCACCGCCGGGCGTCTGCAGCAGCAAGCAGGGGGACTGCGTGCCGGGCAATACGGCTTCGCCTGCAAACCGGGCTCCCAGTGCTTCGGCGGCCAGACGCGCGGCGGCGGCAGAGGCGGTTTTGATTTTCGGCACCCAGGCAGGACGGGGAAGCGGCGGCAAGACGTGCGTCAGGTGCCAGCCGGCAAGTCTGTTCGACGGCCCGCGGATGGGCACTGCTGCCTGCGCCTTCGCCTTCGCCTGTGGCTGTGCGGCCTGCAGCTGCCAGCCGCAGACCGCGGCATAGAACTCCGCGGGGAAGCCCGCGCCGTTTGACAGGTAGATCTCAGGGCCGAATTGCCGCGCCGGGGCAGGGAAGCTGTGGCGTGAGAGCGAAATGCCAAGCAGCGCCCCCAAGGGATCGCGCAGCAGCGCGTTGCGCCCGACGCCGGGCACCTCGAACGGGGGGCGGAGAATGTCTCCGCCCCGATGTTCGGCCTGCGCCGCGGCAGCGTCGACATCGGCAACTTCGGCATAGGGGATCCAGCCGTCCGGCAGGCCGGGCGGGGTTTCCGCGAACCCCGCCCCCGCCTCGCCGTCCAGCAGTGCCAGGACAAACGCCTTTTCACCGCCGCCCCAGGCGAAATCGGCGGCCTGTTCGGTCTGGTAGTTCCAGCCTGCGGCCTGCCGGTAGAAGTCCATCGCGCGGGTCCGGTCCGGGGTGAACAGGTCATGCCAGACAATCTGGCCGGTTTTCGAAGCCTGCATCACGTCACCTCCGCCTTTCTTTGATTTTCTTGGCGCCGCGGACCATCTTGCCAAAGGCCTTGCCGCGGGCGCGGCGCTCCGCGAGGCTGGCGGAGTTGAAGGCGTCCTCGGCCATCAGCTTGCGCCAGCGGTCCAGCTGGGCCTGTTCGATCTCGCCCTGTTCGACGGCCTGAAGGACGGCGCAGCCCGGTTCGCTGTCGTGGCGGCAGTTGCTGAAGCGGCAGCCCGCGGCGCGGTCTGTGATGTTTGCAAACAGGCTGCTGATGCCGTCCGCCGCCCCGGTCAGCTGCAATTCCCGCATGCCGGGGGTGTCGAGGATCAGGCAGCCGTTCGGTGCCGCGTGCAATTCGCGGTGCGTGGTGGTGTGGCGGCCCTTGGCGTCGTCCTCGCGGATCCCTTGCGTGGCGATGGCGCTTGTGCCGAGCAGCGCATTGGCCAGCGTCGATTTGCCAACCCCGGAGGAGCCGAGGAAGGCCACCGTCCGCCCGGGTTTGCACCAGGGCGCCAGCGCGGTCTGCACGCCGCTGCTGCGGGCGTCCAGCGCCACAACCTCAGCCCTGTCCGAGATGGCGCGGGCGGCCTGAACATAGGCCTGCGGATCATCCGTCAGGTCCGCCTTGGTCAGAACGATCACCGGGGTGATCTGCGCCTCAAGCATCAGGGCCAGGTAGCGTTCCAGCCGGGCGGTGTTGAAATCCTGGTTGCAGGAGGTGACGACAAAACCGGTGTCGATGTTGGCCGCGATCAGCTGGTCCTGCCGTCCGGTGCCGGGCGCCCGCCGCCGGATCAGGCTGGCGCGGTCCAGCAGCCGGCTGTTCTGCGGCAGTGAGCGGTCCAGCATCAGCCAGTCGCCGACGGTTGCATCCGGACGCGGCGGCAGGGTGGTTTCAAACCCGCCGCCGGCGGCGTGCAGCGCGCTGCGGTGCACCGCGGTGATGCGGACGGGCGGGGTGGCGGCCATCTCTTCGGTGCTGACCTGCTGCGCGAAATGCGGCTGCCAGCCCAGGGCCTGAAGCGGGGAGAGGGAAGGTTTTTGCGTGTCCAGCGGGCTGGAAAAGAACTGGGAATAGTCCCGTGTCATTGGGGTGTCTTTCATGTCGTTGCCGCGGGGTGGGCCCGGGCGCATGGGTAAGGAAAAAGCACGTGCACAGAAGTATGGCCGCTCTCCGGCGGGAGGCGGACGGTTCAATCGGCTGCTGTGCACCGGGAGGCCTGCTGCCTCCCATCCTTACCAGGACATAAAATCTCCATTTCCGGTGGCTGCAATATAGGCGCCCGGTGCGCGGGGAACAACCGCCAAGTGGAGAACAGTCTGCTGCAGGTGCTGCGTGCCTGCCTCAGTGCATCAGGCTGTTGGCCCCGATCAGGAGCGAGGCGGCCACGAACACCGTCAGGGCAATCGACAGCAGCCCGGCGCAGGCGCCTGCCAGCACGATCACCCCGTCCCGCTCCACCAGCCCGATGCTGGTGATGAACAGGGCGATGGCCGGAAACCAGCCGCTGAGAGGCAGGGGAATGAACAGCGCCAGCGAGACCAGGAACAGCAGGCCGCCGGTCAGCTGTTCCCGACGCGGCTGGAACATTGCCCCAAGGCGCGGCCGGGCGATCCGCTCCAGCCGCCGCGACACCGGGCGCAGGCGCAGCACGATCCGGCGCATGGCCGCGCCGGAAATCCGGATCCGGGCGATCCTGCGCGGCAGCCGGACATTGGCAAAGCCGAGCCCCATCTGGGCGCAGAAGAACAGCAGCGGCAGGGCGGTGACAAGGGTTGCCCCCGGCGGCAGCGGCAGCAGGTTGATCAGGCAGGACAGCAGGATGGCCCAGCCGAAGGACCGGTCGCCAAGCTGTTCCAGAAAGGCGCCAAGGGAAATGTCATCGTCGCTTTGATGGCCGCGGATCACCCGCAGAAGCATGAAGGACAAGGACCGCTTCCTGACCAGGGTAGCGGCGGCGGAACCGGGGCATCCAGAAACAGATTTCACGCTCGCCTCGCAACTCCAACTGCGCCGCTGCCTGCTTAGCCGCTTCCTGCTGCTGCGGCAACAGTCTAAGGCGCAGCCGCGGCGGCGGAGCGCACAAGGATCACCGCCGGGGCGTGTCTTTGCGGTGCCGGATGTCCGGGCAGACTGCCTGAAAATCCGGCACCCGCAGGGTATCCTGGCTTGCGCCGTGCCCGTGTCCTTTACAGCCGCCCGCTGCGCTCTGCAGGGTTCAGCGCATGCCGGATGCCCTGTCCATTGCCGTTGTCGAAACCGACCGTGACCGCGCCCTCATGATTGTGGAGGGGCTGCGGGACGCCGGGGATTTTGACGTCCAGGTGATCCCGGAACCATTGGGGCTTGCGCGCCAGATACAGATGCGCGACCCGGATGTGGTGCTGATCGGTATCGCCAATCCCTCCCGCGATGTGCTGGAGGAGCTGACGCTGGCTTCCGGGCCCAAGGACCGGCCGGTGGCCATTTTCGCCGGCCGCAGCGAGGACGGGCTGTCTGCCGCCGCGGTGGAGGCGGGGGTTTCGGCCTATGTGGTTGACGGGTTGCATCCGGCCCGGCTGAAGCCGGTTCTGGAGGCGGCCATTGCCCGGTTCCGGCTGTTTCAGCGGATGCGGACGGAGCTGGCGGAGGCCAAGCGCGCGCTGCAAGAGCGCAAGGTGATCGACCGCGCCAAGGGGATGGTGATGAAGGCCCGCGGCATCGGCGAGGACGAAGCCTATGCGCTGCTGCGCAAGGCTGCGATGGACCGGAACAAGCGGGTTGCCGAAGTGGCGCAGGCGCTGGTCACGGCGGCGGGGCTGCTGGCATGAGCCTGACGCGGATCCCCGCCGGCTGTGTCCCGCTGACCGATGCGATCTTTACCGGGCCGTCTTTGGCGGGAGGCGCGCGGATTTGCTGGCCGGTTCTTCGTAACCGGAAGGCTCAAACAGCGTGTGGATATTGGCAGCGGGAGAATCGGAAGCGGCAGGCCTGCTGCAGATCTGGTTTTGGGAGGGCCGTGTTTTTGATCCCAGGGCTGCAGATTGATGAAAAAGCAGGCAGCCATCCGCATCGGTACGCTGCAATGCAGAATTTTATGCTGCGCGCGCAAAATACCCTTTGGCGCACCCCGGGTCTTCCGGCAGTCTGAGGTCAGACAGGCAACGGAGCCTGACTGAGAATTTTCCCGAAGACCGGGGTTCACTGAGCAAAGCCGCTCGACCCACCGCCACTCCTCCCGGCGGTGCGTGTCAGCGGCTTTTTCTGTTCCGGCACCTGCCGCCGGACACAGCTAGGATAAGGAACCAACCCGATGAAGACACTGATCATGGCGCTTGCGGCCTCAACCGCACTGACCGGGCCGGCCCTGGCGGCCACCCTGGAGCTGGAAAAGGATGTGCTGACCTTCGGCTTTATCAAGCTGACGGATATGGCGCCGCTGGCGGTGGCTTATGAACAGGGCTTTTTCGATGACGAAGGGCTGTTTGTCACGCTGGAAGCGCAGGCGAACTGGAAGGTTCTGCTGGATGGGGTGATCGACGGCACGCTGGACGGTGCCCATATGCTGGCAGGCCAGCCGCTGGCCGCGACCATCGGCTACGGCACCGAGGCGCATATCGTCACGCCGTTTTCGATGGACCTGAACGGCAACGGCATCACGCTGTCCAATGATGTGTGGGAGATGATGAAGCCGAACCTGCCCAGGGACGCGGACGGCCGGATCGCACGTCCGATCTCCGCCTCCTACCTGAAGCCGGTGATCGAGGCGTTCAACGCCAGGGGCAAGCCGTTCAACATGGGCATGGTGTTCCCGGTCTCCACCCATAATTATGAGCTGCGCTACTGGCTGGCGGCGGGCGGCATCAATCCCGGCTACTATTCGCCGGAGAACGTGACCGGCCAGATCGGCGCCGAAGCGTTCCTGTCGGTGACACCGCCGCCGCAGATGCCCGCGACGCTGGAGGCCGGCACGATCTCCGGCTACTGCGTGGGGGAGCCGTGGAACCAGCAGGCGGTGTTCAAGGGCATCGGCGTGCCGGTGATCACCGACTATGAGCTGTGGAAGAACAACCCGGAAAAGGTGTTCGGCATCACGGCGGAATTTGCCGAGGAAAACCCGAACACCACGCTGGCGGTGGTCAAGGCGCTGATCCGTGCGGCGCAGTGGCTGGATGAAAACGAAAACGCCAACCGCCCCGAGGCGGTGGAGATCCTGTCGCGGCCTGAATATGTCGGCGCCGATTACGAGGTGATCGCCAATTCGATGACCGGCACCTTCGAATACGAGAAGGGCGACACACGCGATGTCCCGGATTTCAACGTGTTCTTCCGCTACAATGCGACCTATCCGTTCTACTCGGACGCGGTCTGGTACCTGACCCAGATGCGCCGCTGGGGGCAGATTGCCGAGCCCAAGCCGGACAACTGGTATGACGAGGTTGCCCGCTCTGTCTACAAGCCGGAGATCTATCTGGAAGCCGCGAAAATGCTGGTGGATGAGGGGCTTGCCAGCCCCGGGGATTTCCCATGGGACAGTGACGGCTACAAGGCCCCGACCCCGGCGGAAGACGTCATCGACGCCATTCCCTTCGATGGCAAAACGCCCAACGCCTATATCGACAGCCTGCCGATCGGACTGAAGTCCGGCCAGACCGTCGTTGGCAGCGCCATTCGGGGCTGACCCCGGACAGGAGGGCAGGGGGGCGGTGCGCCCGCAGGAGCGGGCGGCGTTCCCCTCCCTCAGCAATTCCCAGAGGACGACACCATGACGATTGCCGACCCCGACACTCTCAGCCCTGCCAGTGAGCAGAAGGAGGCCCGCCGCGCCCGGCTGTTCACCCGCATCAGCAAGATGGACGCCTGGTTCCAGGTCTTCGGCCTGGCCTGGGTGACCCCGGTGCTGAAAGCCGCCGCCGGGGACAATCCCAGGGCGCAGATCAAGGAAATCTGGCGCTTGCTGGCGGTTCCCGTCATCGCCATCGCCGCCTTCCTGATGCTGTGGGCCGTGCTGGCGCCGAAGGTACAGACCTCGCTGGGTGCGATCCCCGGCCCGGGGGCGGTGTGGAGTGAGGCGGTGAACCTGCATCAGGATGCCCGGGCCAAGGCCGCCAAGGAGCGTGCCCATTCCGAGAAGGTGGAGGCCCGCAACCAGCGGTTCATCGACCGCGGGCAGCCGGAGCGGGTGAAGGATATCCCCTATACCGGCGCGCCGTCTTATTACCAGCAGATCGGGACCTCGATCCTGACTGTGTTTTTCGGGTTCCTGATTGCCGCCGCCGTGGCGATCCCGCTGGGCATCCTGGCCGGGCTGTCGCCCACTGCAAACGCGGCCATCAACCCGCTGGTGCAGATCTTCAAGCCGGTGTCGCCGCTGGCCTGGCTGCCGATCGTGACCATGGTGGTCTCGGCGCTTTATGCCAGCAACGACGGGCTGTTTGCGAAGTCGTTCCTGGTTTCGGCCATCACCGTCACCCTGTGTTCGCTGTGGCCTGCGCTGATCAATACCGCGCTGGGGGTGGCCTCCATCGACAAGGACCTGGTGAATGTCTCCAAGGTTCTGAAGATGACCACCTGGACCAAGATCACCAAGCTGGTGCTGCCCTCGGCGCTGCCGCTGATCTTCACCGGGCTGCGGTTGTCGCTGGGGGTCGGCTGGATGGTGCTTATCGCGGCAGAGATGCTGGCGCAGAACCCGGGCCTCGGCAAGTTTGTCTGGGACGAGTTCCAGAACGGCTCCAGCCAGTCGCTGGCCCGGATCATCGTTGCGGTGCTGACCATCGGTATCATCGGCTTCCTCCTGGACCGGGTGATGTACGCGCTGCAGTCGCTGTTTACCTTCACGAACAACCGGTGAGCCGTCATGAGCATTCTTGAGTTCAAAAATGTCTCCAAGAGCTTTGGCGAGGGCACCAGCCGCACCCGGGTTCTGAACGGCATCAATCTGGAGGTGCAGGAGGGCGAGTTCCTGGTGCTGCTTGGCTTTTCCGGCACCGGCAAGACAACCCTGATCAACCTGATGGCGGGGTTGGAGAAGCCGTCGCAAGGGTCGGTTACCTGCCGGGGCAAAGCCATCACCGGCCCCGGCCCGGAGCGCGGGGTGATCTTCCAAAATTATTCGCTGATGCCGTGGCTGACGGTGAACGGCAATGTCGCCCTTGCGGTGGACACCGTGTTTCCCGGCCTGCCCAAAGCAGAGAAACAGGCAAAGGTGGATCACTATGTGAAAATGGTCGGCCTCAGCCACGCTGCGCAGCGCCGCCCGGCAGAGCTGTCTGGCGGGATGCGCCAGCGGGTCAACGTGGCGCGGGCGCTGGCGATGGACCCGGAGATGCTGCTGCTGGATGAGCCGCTGTCGGCGCTGGATGCGCTGACGCGGGCCAATCTGGCGGATGAAATCGAAGCCATCTGGGAGGCGGACAAGAAGACCTGCGTGCTGATCACCAACGACGTGGATGAGGCCATTCTGCTGGCCGACCGCATCATCGTCCTGAACCCGGACGGCAGCCTGGGGGAAGAGTTCACCGTCGCCCTTTCCCGCCCGCGCGACCGTTCCGCGATGAACACGGACGAGAGTTTCAAGCATCTGCGGGCGGCGGTCACCTCCTGCCTGATGGATGTTGGCATCAAGGCGCGGGCCGAGGGCTCGAAGACCCTGCCGGACGTGACCCCGATCCACGGGCTGCCGGCGGCTGTGGCGGAGGCCGCGAAGTCGATGACCGAGGAGCGGTTTCTGGATTTCTCGCAGCTGCACAAGATCTATCCGACCCCCAAGGGGCCGCTGACGGTGGTCGAGGATTTCAACCTCAAGATCAGCAAGGGCGAGTTCATCTCGCTGATCGGCCATTCCGGCTGCGGCAAGTCCACGGTGCTGACCATGGCGGCGGGGCTGAACCCGATCTCCAAGGGGGCGATCAAGCTGGACCGCCGCCATGTGGAGGGTGCCGACCCGGAGCGCGCGGTGGTGTTCCAGTCGCCCAACCTGTTTCCCTGGCTGACCGCACGGGAGAATTGCGCCATTGGGGTCGACAAGATTTATCCCAAGGCCAGCCAGGCGGAACGGCAGGACGTGGTCGAATACTACCTGGAGCGCGTCGGCCTGGCGGATGCGATGGACAAGCCAGCGCATGCGATGTCGAACGGCATGCAGCAGCGGGTCGGCATCGCCCGCGCCTTTGCGCTCTCCCCGAAACTCCTGCTGCTGGATGAACCCTTTGGCATGCTTGACAGCCTGACCCGCTGGGAGCTGCAGGAGGTGCTGATGGAGGTCTGGAGCCGCACCAAGGTGACCGCCATCTGCGTCACCCACGATGTCGATGAGGCGATCCTGCTGGCCGACCGGGTGGTGATGATGACCAACGGCCCGCAGGCCACCATCGGCAAGATCACCGACGTCGACCTGCCGCGCCCCCGCACCCGCAAGGCGCTGCTGGAGCACCCGGACTACTACACCTACCGGCAGGAGGTGCTCGATTTCCTGGAGGAGTACGAACACGGGGCGAAACCCGCCCCCAAACCAGCCGCAGACAAGATTGCAGCGGAGTGAGACCATGACCCAGAAACTCGTCATCATCGGGGCCGGCATGGCCTCTGGCCGGGTGATCGAGCATTTGCTCGATGCCGATCCCGGCGCATATGACATCACGCTTTTCAATGCCGAGCCGCGCGGCAATTACAACCGCATCATGCTGAGCCCGGTGCTGTCGGGCGACAAGACCTATGAGGAGATCGTCACCCATTCGGACGACTGGTACGCGGAGCGCGGAATCACCTGCCGGTTCGGCGAGCATGTGGTGAAGATCGACCCTGATATGAAGGTGGTCGAGGGCGAAAACGGCCATGTGCCTTATGACAAGCTGGTGATCGCCACCGGCTCCGCCCCTTTCATCATCCCGGTGCCGGGGCACGACCTGCCGGGGGTGATCTCCTACCGCGACCTGGACGACACCAACGCGATGATCGAGGCTGCCGCCAAGGGCGGCAAGGCGGTGGTGATCGGCGGCGGTCTGCTGGGCATGGAAGCGGCAGCAGGTCTCAAGGAACGCGGCATGGATGTGACCGTGCTGCACCTGACGGGCCACCTGATGGAGCGCCAGCTGGATGAGGCCGCGGGCTACCTCCTGCGCAAGGATCTGGAGGCGCGCGGCATCACCGTGAAAACCCAGGCTTCCACCAAGGCGATCCTGGGCGAAGAGCGGGCGCAAGCGGTGCTGCTGGAGAGCGGCGAGACGCTGGGGGCTGATCTGGTGGTGATGGCGGTGGGCATCCGCCCGGAAACCCGACTGGCCACTGACGCGCATCTGGATGTGGCGCGCGGTATCGAGGTGAACGCGCAGATGCAGACCTCCGACCCGGATATATATGCCGTGGGGGAATGCGTGGAGTTCGATGGCCATCTGTTCGGCCTGGTGGCGCCGCTGTACGATCAGGCCAGGGTGCTGGCGGACAGCCTGCTGGATCAGCCCAACGCCTTTGCGGTCAAGGAACTGGCGACCAAGCTCAAGGTCACTGGCTGCGACCTGTTCAGCGCCGGGGATTTTGCCGAGGGCGAGGGGCGTGAGGATATCGTGTTCCGCGACCCGGCCCGCGGCATCTACAAGCGGCTGGTGATCGAGGACGGCCGGCTGGTCGGCGCGGTGATGTATGGTGACACTGCTGATGGCAGCTGGTTCTTCGGTCTGATCAAGGACGGCGCGGATATCGAGGAGATGCGCGGGACGCTGATCTTCGGACCGGCCTTTCAGGGGGGCGCCTCCGCGGACCCTCTGTCAGCCTTTGCAGCCTTGCCGCCTGAGGCGGAGATCTGCGGCTGCAACGGCGTTTGCAAGGGACAGATCACCCGCGCCATCGAAACCGGCGCAACAGACCTTGGCGCGATCCGCGCCACGACCAAGGCCAGCGCCTCCTGCGGCACCTGCACCGGGCTGGTGGATCAGCTGCTGGCGGTGACGCTGGGGGATGGCTACGCGGCGCCTCAGGCACTACCCGTCTGCGGCTGCACCAGCCACACCCACGAGGACGTGCGCCGCCTGATCAAGTCTCAGGAGCTGAAAAGCCAGGCCGCGGTCTGGCAGGAACTGGGCTGGACCACCGCCAACGGCTGCCATGTCTGCCGCCCGGCGCTGAACTACTACCTGCTGGCCGACTGGCCGCTGGAATATAAGGATGATCCGCAAAGCCGTTTTGTGAACGAGCGCAAGCACGCCAACATCCAGAAGGACGGCACCTTCTCGGTGGTGCCGCGGATGTGGGGCGGTATCACTACGCCGGATGAGCTGCGCGCGATTGCCGATGCCGCTGACAAATTCGCGGTTCCGACGGTCAAGGTGACCGGCGGCCAGCGCATCGACCTGCTGGGCGTCAGGGGTGAGGACCTGCCCGGGATCTGGTCCGACCTGAACCGCGCCGGACTGGTTTCCGGCCATGCCTATTCCAAGGGGCTGCGCACGGTGAAAACCTGTGTCGGTACCGACCATTGCCGCTTTGGCACCCAGGATTCCACCGGGCTGGGCATCAAGCTGGAGAAACACCTGTGGGGCTCCTGGACGCCGCACAAGCTGAAGCTGGCGGTCTCCGGCTGCCCGCGCAATTGCGCCGAGGCAACCTGCAAGGACATCGGCGTGGTCTGCGTCGACAGCGGCTATGAAATCCATGTGGGCGGCGCCGCGGGGATGGAGATCAAGGGCACCGAGCTGCTGTGCAAGGTCGCAACAGAGGAGGAGGCGATCGAGGTGATTTCGGCCATGACCCAGATCTACCGCGAAAACGCCCGGTATCTGGACCGGATCTACAAATGGCTGGACCGGGTGGGGCTCGACTGGGTCAAGGCGCAGATCGTCGACGATGCCGAGAACCGCAGGGCGCTGGCGGAGCGGTTTCAGCTGTCGCAGTCCGTCTACCGCAAGGACCCCTGGGCGGAGCACGCGCAGGACAGTGCCACACGGGCGCAATACGCGCCCCTTGCCAATCTCACACTGGAGGCCGCCGAATGAATTGGATCGACATCGGCCATATCGACGACATCCCGCTGCATGGCGCGCGGGTGGTGAAAACCCCGGCGGGCTGCGTTGCCCTGTTTCGCACCGGCGCGGCAGAGGTCTTTGCCGCCGACGACCGCTGCCCGCACAAGGGCGGGCCGCTGTCCGAGGGCATCGTGCACGGTCAAAGCGTCACCTGTCCGCTGCACAACTGGGTGTTCGATCTGAACACCGGTGCGGCGCAGGGCGCGGATGAGGGCCGGATCGGCACCTATCCGCTGCGCGTGGAGGCCGGCCGCCTGCTGATCGACGGTGCCGCCGTGGGCAAGCGGAGCGCGGCGTGATGGCGGGAACGGCTTGCCAGGAGGTCCGGTCCACCTGCCCCTATTGCGGCACCGGCTGCGGCGTGCTGCTGCGCCCGGACGGGCAGGGCGGTCTGGGGGTGCGCGGTGATCCGGAGCACCCGGCCAACCGCGGCCGCCTCTGCTCCAAGGGGCTGGCGCTGGGGGAGACGCTGGGGCTGGAGGGCCGCCTGCTGGCGCCGCGGGTGCAGGGCCGCGAAACCGATTGGGACAGCGCCCTCGATCTGGTGGCCGCCAGGTTCCGTCAGGCGGTGGAACAGCACGGTCCGGACAGCGTCGGCTTTTACCTGTCGGGCCAGATGCTGACCGAGGATTATTATGTCGCCAACAAGCTGATGAAGGGCTTTCTCGGCTCCGCCAATATCGACACCAATTCGCGCCTTTGTATGGCGTCTGCCGTGGCGGGGCACAAGCGCGCCTTTGGCACCGACACGGTGCCCGGCACCTATGAGGATCTGGAGGCGGCGGAACTGATCGTTCTGGTAGGCTCCAACCTGGCCTGGTGCCACCCGGTGCTGCATCAGCGCATCCTGGCGGCGCGGAAGGCGCGCGGCACCAAACTGGTGGTGATCGACCCGCGCCGCACCGCCAGCTGCGATCAGGCGGACATGCACCTGAAACTGCGGGCGGGCAGCGATGTGGCGCTGTTCAACCGGCTGCTGGCGGCGCTCCGCGAAGGCGGGGCGCTGGATGCGGACTATCTGCAGCATGTGGAGGGGCTGGGCGGTGCGCTGGACGCCGCCGCCGCGGAGGATGCGTCTGTGACCGGGTTGTCTGAGGGAGAGCTCAAGGCTTTCTGCGATCTGTGGATGCGCACGGAAAAGGTGGTGACGGTCTTCAGCCAGGGGGTGAACCAGTCCACCTCCGGTGCGGACAAGGTGAATGCCATCCTGAATTGCCATCTGGCCACGGGCCGGATCGGCAAGCCGGGCTGCGGGCCGTTCTCGGTGACCGGCCAGCCCAATGCCATGGGCGGGCGCGAGGTCGGCGGGCTGGCCAATATGCTGGCCTGCCACATGGATCTGGAAAACAGCCGCCACCGGGATGCGGTGCAGGCGTTCTGGGGGGCGCCCGCAATGCCTGACCGCGCGGGCCTGAAGGCGGTGGACCTGTTCCGCGCCGCGGGTGACGGGCGGCTCAAGGCGCTGTGGATCATCCACACCAACCCCGCCGTCACCATGCCAGAGGCCGATACTGTATCGGCCGCGATCAAGGCCTGCGAGTTCACCGTGGTCAGCGACATCACCGCCGCAACCGATACCGCGCGGCTGGCGGATGTGCTGCTGCCCGCCGCTGCCTGGGCGGAAAAACACGGCACCGTCACCAACTCGGACCGCACCATCAGCCGCCAGCGCGCCGCCCTGCCGCCGCCGGGTGAGGCCCGCGCCGACTGGGACATTCTGGCCGATGCGGCCCGGCGCATGGGCTGGGGCGCGGCGTTTGATTACCAGTCTCCGGCGCAGATCTTCCGCGAGCATGCGGCCTTGTCCGGGCTGGCCGGCAGTTTCGGGCTGGATTTCGATATCTCCGGTCTCAGCTGCCTGTCCGGTGCAGGTTATGATGGGCTGGCCCCGGTGCGCTGGCCGGTCAGCCGCAGCCGCCAGGGCGGCCGGTTCTTTGCGGACGGGCAGTTCTTTCACCCGGACGGCAAGGCCCGCATGCTGCCGGTCCGCTGGCGCCCCCCGGCTGCTGCGCAAGATCGCCGCTACCCGTTCCGCCTGAACACCGGCCGCATCCGCGACCAGTGGCACACGATGACCCGCACAGGCAAAGCGCCGCGCCTGTCGGGCCACCTGGCGGAACCCTTTGCCGACATCCACCCGGAGGACGCCCGGCGGCTGGGCGTGCAGCCTGCGGATCTGCTGCGCCTCAGCAGCCCGCACGGGCAGGCCATCCTGCGCGCCCGGATCACTGCGGACGTGCAGCCCGGCGACCTGTTTGTGCCGATCCACTGGACCGGCGAAACCGCGCCTTCTGCGCGCATAGATACCCTTGTCGCTGGTGCCGTTGATCCGGTCTCGGGCCAGCCCGAAAGCAAGGCTGCCGTTGTTGCGGCGGAACGCTGGCAGCCCGCCTGGTACGGCTTTGCGGTTTCTTCACAGCCGATGCGCCCCCGGGCGGAGTACTGGGCCGTGGCACGCACCGGCACCGGATACCGGGCGGAACTGGCCGGGCTGGCCCCGCTTGCAGACCTGGAGTCGGTTGCGCGGGATCTGTTCGCGCTGCCGGAGGCAGATGTGCAGGTGATGACGGACCGCCGCAGGGGTATTGCCCGGCTCGCCTTGTTTCAGGAGGGCAAGGTCATGGCTGCCCTGTTCACCGCGCCTGAGCCGGTGGCAGTCCGCCGGGATTACCTGGCAGGGCTGCCGGGCAGCTTCGCGCCGGATGTCCTGACCGGCTTTGCCGCAGCGGGCCGGCCCGACCCCGGCCCGGTGGTCTGCGCGTGTTTCAGCGTCGGAGCCAATACGATTGTGCACGCCATCGAAAGCGGCGGGCTGGTGAGCGTTGAGGAGGTCGGCGCAGCGTTGCAGTCGGGCACAAACTGCGGCTCCTGCCGCCCGGACATTGCAGAGCTGCTGGCGCGGCGCACGTTCCGGCAGGCTGCGGAATAGGGCGAGCGCGGATGACGTCATCCCTGGCCCCCCTTCGGTGACGAGGATCTGTGTCCGGCGCCGGCCGGTCAGCGGCTTTGACCGCAGCGTTAAAAAAACGGCGGGCGGCCCAAGGGCGCCCGCCGCAGTCTTCGGGACATCAGCTCATAGCAGCCAGGTTTTCACCAGCGCGCCGTCATACATCATGCCGCCGCCCGGATCGTTCTCCCAGCCGCCGATCTGCTCGCTGACGCCGTCGATGAAGTCGTTGAACATCGGGATGATGGCGCCGCCCTCGTCGCGCACCATAAGGCCCATCTCACGGTAGAGCGCGGTGCGCTTGGCGGTGTCGAGCTCACCCTTGGCCTGCAGCAGAAGCGCGTCGAAATCCTCGCGTTTGAACCGGGTGTCGTTCCAGTCGGCGTCGGATTTGTAGGCGGTGGAGAACATCTGGTCCTGCACCGGGCGCCCGCCCCAGTAGGAGGCGCAGAAGGGTTCCTTGTTCCAGACCTCGGACCAGTAGCCGTCGCTGGGCACGCGCTCGATCTGCAGCGGGATGCCTGCCTTGGCCGCGCTCTGCTGGAACAGCGCCGCGGCATCCACCGCGCCGGGGAAAGCGTTGTCGGATACTTTCAGGACAACCGGGCCGTCATGGCCGGACTTCTGATAGTAGTGGCGGGCCTGATCCGGGTCATAGCTGCGCTGTTCGATATCGCCGGAGAAAAGCGGGTAGGCGGCGTTGATCGGCATGTCGTTGCCCACGCTGCCATAGCCGCGCAGCACCTTGTCGACCATCTCCTGCCGGTCCACCGCCAGTTTCAGCGCCATCCGCAGGTCGTTGCTGGCAAAGGGCGCGGTGTCGCAATGCATGAGGAAGCAGTAATGGCCGCGGCCCGAAATGCTCTCGATCCGCAGGCCGGGTGCGCGGCCCAGCAGGCCGGCGATCTTGGGCGATACCCGGTTGATGAAATGCACCTGGCCGCTTTGCAGCGCGGCGGTGCGGGCGGTATCGTCGTTCAGCACCAGGATTTCGATCTCCTCCGCGTGGCCGCGGTCCGCATCCCAGTAGTTCGCGAATTTCTTGAAGGCATGGCGGGCGCCGGGTTCATTGACCTCAGCCGTGTAGGGGCCTGTGCCGATGCCCGCAGCGGGCGCGTCCATGCCGCCGTCAGGCTGCACCACGAGGTGATAATCCGCCATCAGATAGGGCAGGTCTGCATTCGGTGTGTCCAGGGTGACACTGAAGTAACCGCCGTCCGCCTTCATCGACTCGATGCCGCGCATAATGCCCAGGGCGCCGGACTGGCTGTCCTCGCTGGAGTGGCGCTGCATGGTTTTCAGCACGTCCTCCGGTGTCAGCGTCTTGCCGTTGTGGAACTCCACCCCTTGGCGGATCTTGAAGGTCCAGGTCTTGGCGTCGGCGCTGGCTTCGACTGTTTCCGCCAGGCGCGGCACGATTTCGCCCTGCGGGCTGACTTCGACCAGCAGATCGCCATAGGCGGTCAGCACGTTGTTGGCGACCGAACTGGCTGCCAGTGCCGGGTCCAGGCTGTCAGTGCTGGCCCCGCCCTGCAGGCCGGACCGGATCAACCCGCCCTTTTTCGGGCCTTCCGCCCTGGCGGCGGAGGCCAGCAGGCTGTTGGCGCTGGCGGCGGCAACCCCCAGCGCGCCGAGGCGGCCGATGAATTCGCGGCGGGTCATGAAGCCTTTGACCGCCCGTTCCACGTAGTGGCTGATGATGTCGGACATGTTGTTTCCCTGCTGGCTGCACCACGGCCCGGACAGGGCAATACAGCCTGTTTCTGTTCACCCCCTGTCAAGGCAGGCCAGGATGTGGTGGCAGAAAATGGTTTTGCCCGATACGTCCATTTTGATTAAATGATGCAAACCATTTTGGAGATGCCGGTGCCGGAGCAGACCAAGCATTTTGCGCCGCTGCCGTTTTTGCAGCTGGACCGCACATCGGCCACGCCGCTGTATCTGCAGCTGGTCCAGCAGCTACGGCGGATGATCCGGGACGGCGGCATCAAACCCGGACAGAAGCTGCCGTCGACCCGCTGGCTGAAAGAGCATCACGGGATTGCCCGCAGCACCCTGGTTGCCGCATTCGAGCAATTGGCCAGTGAAGGCTACCTGCAAAGCCGCACCGGGTCCGGTACCTTTGTGAACCCGGAATTTCCCGGCTTGCATCCCGGCACTGGCATCGCCGCGGAAGCGCCGCAGCCGCCCAGGCTGTCGCAGCGCGGCAGGGCGGCGGCGGAGGGGCTGGATCCGACCTATTTCGACCCGGTCCGGGTGCGTCCGTTTCTAGCCAATGTGCCGGCCATCGACCTGTTTCCGCACAAGATCTGGGGCCGCATCGAAAACCGCATCCGCAACCGGCTGGACAGCACCATGATGGCCTATGGCCAGCCCGGCGGTTATGCGCCGCTGCGCGAGGCGATCTGCGACCATGTGCTGAACCGGCGCGGCTTGAAATGCAGCCCCGGTCAGGTGATTGTCACCAATGGCTCGCAGCAGTCCTTGAACCTGATTGCCGCGCTGCTGCTCGACCCCGGCGGCAAGGTGCTGATGGAGGACCCCTCCAGCCCGGTGGTGCGGCTGAGCTTTCAGGCCCAGGGCGGAAGTGTCGTGCCGGTGCGGGTAACGGAAGCCGGCGCCGCCGTCCCGCAGGACGGGCCGCAGACCGGCGGCGCGCGGCTGGCCTATCTGACCCCCTCCTGCCAGTACCCGCTGGGTGCGGTGATGCCGATTGCGCAGCGGCTGGAGTGGATGGACTGGGCCCGGCGCAGGGATGCCTGGCTGATCGAGGACGATCTGGACAATGAGTTCATGTTCGGCGGGCGGCCCGATCCGGCGATCTATTGCGACGACCATCAGGCGCGCACGATCTATGTCTCCAGCTTTAATAACGCGCTGTTCCCGTCGCTGCGGCTGGGGTTCATCATTGCGCCCCCGGCGCTGGCCCGGCCGCTGATGGCGCTGAGCGCGATCACCGACCGCGGCCCCAATACCTGGCTGCAGGCGGTGCTGGCGGAGTTCATCAGCCAGGGCCACCTGAGCACCCACATGCGCCGCATGCACAGCGCCTATGTGCGCCGCCGCAGGGCGATGATCAGCAGCTTTGACCGCATCGCCAGCCCGCATGTATCGCTGCGCCAGAACACCAGCGGCCTGCGGGTGATTGCCGATCTGCCGCCGGGCACCCGCGATCTGGATGTGCTGAGCAATTTGGATTCGCGCGGACTGTCTGCCTACGCGCTGTCCTATTACTGTATGCAGCGGCGGGACTTGAACGGGTTGCTGCTCGGGTTCGGCTGCACCCATGAGGACCGCATTCCTGCCGCCGTCGAAGAGCTTTGCGCCTGCCTGTCCTCTCCGGCCTAGGCGCCGCCGCCGTTCCTCCAGTATCCTGACCTAGTTCCTTCTAAAGCAGCGGCTGGCGTGATCGATGCCTGCCGCCGTCCGGCGGTCCTTTGCTGTTTGGCCGCTGTCTGCGGGGCCTTTCGGGCGCGTCGTTGCCCCGGTGAGTAAATTCTACAAAGAGGAATGTAATTTTACATATTGAAATTACGGACGAGAGCCGCTAGCAAATCAGGTGAGAGTTTCTGAGAGCAATGTGCGGGGGCAAATGGAGAACCTGGTCAATCTGGCGATGGATGGCGGCATTGCTGTTGTGACGGTGGAGAATCCACCGGTGAATGCTCTTTCGCACGCGGTGCGCGCGGGCTTGCAGGACTGTTTGCGCAAGGCGCTGAACAGTGCGCAGACCCGGGCGGTGGTTATCTGCTGCGCGGGGCGCAGCTTCTTTTCCGGTGCGGACATCCGGGAATTCGGCGCGCCGCCCCGGGCGCCGGTTCTGCCGGACCTCATTAATGAAATCGAAGCGGCGCCTGTGCCGGTCGTGGCTGCGATGCACGGGAACGCGCTTGGCGGCGGGCTGGAGGTTGCCCTGGGCGCGCACTACCGGGTTGCGCTGAAGGGAACCCGCTTTGGTCTGCCGGAGGTCACGCTGGGGGTGCTGCCCGGCGCAGGCGGCACGCAGCGCCTGCCGCGGCTGATCCCGGCGGCGGATGCAGCCCGGATGATCACCGGCGGCAAGCCGGTTGATGCCGGTGCGGCGCTCTCGATGGGATTGATCGACAGAATCGGGGACGGCAGCGATGCCTGCGCCGAAGGTGTTGCCTTTGCACGGGACCTGATCGCGGCGGGCAAGGGGCCGCGCCCGGCCGCCAGCCTGCCGTGCAATCGGCTGGAGCCCGCGGAGCTGGCGGCCTTAAGGGCCAAAACAGCCAAGGCGGCACGCGGGGCCGTTGCGCCGATGGCCTGCCTGGAGGCGCTGGAGGCGGCAATGTCCTTGCCCTTTGCCGAAGGGCTGAAGAAAGAGCGCGCGCTGTTTCAGGACCTTGTGGCTTCCGATCAGAGCAAGGCCCTGATCCATGCCTTCTTTGCCGAGCGGCAGGCGGGAAAACTGCCGGATGCCGAACGGGCTGCACCGCGTGAAATCAGCCGGGTGGGTGTTGTAGGCGGCGGCACAATGGGGGCGGGGATAGCTGTCAGCGCCCTGTTAAGCGGCCTGGACGTGACCCTGCTTGAGCGCGACGAGGCGGCAGCGGCGCGGGCCGCGGCCAGCGTCGGGAAGATGCTGGAGAGTGCTGTGAAACGCGGCAAGCTGTCCGCGCCGCAGCGCGATGCCATGCTTGCCGGAGCCTTCCGCTGCACCACTACCTACGAGGACTTCGCACAGGCGGATCTGGTGATCGAAGCCGTGTTTGAAAGCATGGACGTCAAGAAGGACGTCTTCACCCGGCTTGATGAAGTTTGCAAGCCCGGGGCCATTCTGGCGTCGAACACCTCATACCTCGATCTGAACCGGATTGCGGCAATGACCAGCCGCCCGCAGGATGTGATCGGTCTGCATTTCTTTTCGCCGGCGCATGTTATGCGGCTGCTGGAAGTTGTGGTGGGGGCTGAAACCGCCCCGGACGCTGTGGCGACGGGTTTTGCGCTGGCCAAGCGGCTGAAGAAAGTGGCGGTGCGCGCAGGCGTCTGCGACGGGTTCATCGGCAACCGGATCCTGTCGCACTACAGCAAGGCGGTCTATGGCATGGTGCTGGCAGGGGCGAGCCCTTATGCGGTGGACGAAGCGCTGACCGGCTTTGGCCTGGCGATGGGGCCGTTTGCAGTCGGCGATCTGGCGGGGCTGGACATCGGCTGGGCGAACCGCAAACGTTTGGCTCCGGCGCGTGACCCGCGCGAGACCTACCCGGAATTTGCCGACCGGCTGTGCGAGTTGGGCCGGTTCGGGCGCAAGACCGGGCGCGGTTTCTATATCTACGAGGAGGGCGCCGGCAGCCCCCGTCCCGACCCCGAGGTGGAGGAGATCATCGCGGCGGAACGGGCTGCCAAGGGCATCACGCCCCGCAGTATCGGCGATGCGGAAATCATCCGCCGGTACATGGCTGCAATGGTGAACGAGGCGGCGCGCGTGGTCGGCGATGGCATTGCCCTGCGGCCGCTGGATGTGGATGTGACCCTGCTGAACGGTTACGGGTTTCCGCGCTGGCGCGGCGGGCCGATGCATTATGCCGATGCCATCGGGCTGGACAGCATCCTGCAGGATATCTGCCGCTTCCACGAAGAAGATCCCCTGCTCTGGCAGCCTGCGCCGCTGCTGGAACGCCTGGCCGCCGAAGGCCGCACCTTTGCCAGCCTCAACACCTGAAGGAGTTTGCAATGAAACAGGCGGTCATCGTCTCCACCGCGCGCACCGGTCTGGCCAAATCCTACCGCGGCGCCTTCAATGAAACCCATGGGGCAACCATGGCGGGCCATGCTATCAGCCACGCGGTGCAGCGGGCCGGCATTGCGCCGGACCTGATCGAGGACGCGCTGGTCGGCTGCGGCTATCCCGAAGGCTGGACCGGCTCCAACATTGCCCGCCAGTCGGTGATCCGCGCAGGGCTGCCGGTGTCCGTTTCCGCGGCCACCGTGAACCGCTTCTGCTCTTCCGGGCTGCAGGCGGTTGCGATGGCGGCGCATTCGATTGTGATGGAGGGCGCGCCGGCCGCGATCGGGGCCGGGGTGGAAAGCATCAGTCAGATGCCGCCCGCACGCCCGCCGCAGGCGCGGGAGGCCTGGATCCTGGAAAACAAACCGGAGCTGTATCTGCCGATGATCCAGACGGCGGATATTGTCGCCGAACGCTATGGCATCAGCCGCGAGGCGCAGGATGAGCTGGCGCTCACCAGCCAGCAGCGCACGGCAGCGGCGCAGGCCGCGGGGCGTTTGGATGAGGAAATCGTGCCCATCACCGTGACCCAGGCCTTCAAGGACAAGGAAAGCGGCGAGATCACCCGCAAGGAGGTGAATTTTGCCATGGATGACTGCAACCGGCCGGGCACCACGCTGGAGGGGCTGGCAGCGCTGGCCCCGGTGCAGGGGGAGGGGCATTTCGTCACCGCCGGCAATGCTTCGCAGCTGAGCGACGGGGCGGCGGCGCTGGTGCTGATGGACAGCGCGGTGGCCGAACGGGAAGGCGCCGAGCCGCTGGGCGCCTTCAAGGGCTTTGCCGTGGCAGGCTGCGAGCCGGACGAAATGGGCATCGGCCCGGTCCATGCGGTGCCGCGCCTGCTGCAGCGGCACGGGCTGACGGTCAGCGACATTGATCTGTGGGAGCTGAACGAGGCCTTTGCCTCGCAGGCGCTGTACTGCCGCGACCGGCTGGGGATCGACCCGGAGATTTGCAACGTCAACGGCGGTTCGATCTCGATCGGCCACCCGTTCGGCATGACCGGGGCGCGGATGACCGGGCATCTGCTGCTGGAAGGCCGGCGGCGCGGCGCCAGGCTGGGCGTTGTCACTATGTGCATCGGCGGCGGCATGGGTGCGGCCGGCCTGTTTGAAATCTTCTGAGGGGCACCACGCGATGGATCTGAATTACACCAGGGAAGAACAGGCATTCCGGACAGAGGTCCGCCAGTGGCTGAAGGAAACCCTGCCGCATGAGCTGCGCGAAAAGGTGCGGCTGGGCAAGCGGCTGGCCAAGGCGGACATGGAACTGTGGCACAGCCTGCTGAATGCGCGCGGCTGGCTGGCGCCGAACTGGCCGCGGGCCTATGGCGGCTGCGAGTGGAACGCGGTGCAGCGCCATATCTTCGAGGAGGAAGCCTGCCTGGCCCATGCCCCGCGCAGCCTGCCCTTTGGCCTGTCGATGCTGGCGCCGGTGCTGCTGGCGTTTGGAACCGAAGACCAGCGCCAGCGTTTTCTGCCGCGCATTTTGAACGGCCGGGACTGGTGGTGCCAGGGCTATTCCGAGCCGGGCGCAGGGTCCGATCTGGCGGCGGTCAAGACCCGCGCGGTGCGCGACGGCGGTCATTATGTGGTTAATGGCCAGAAGACCTGGACCACGCTGGGCCAGCACGCGAACTGGATATTCTGCCTGGTGCGGACGGATCCGGGTGCCAAGAAACAGGAAGGCATCTCCTTTCTGCTTATCGACATGGACACGCCTGGTGTCACGGTCCGCCCCATCGTGCTGATTGATGGCGAGCCGGAGGTGAACGAGGTGTTCTTTGACAACGTCAGGGTGCCTGCAGAGAACCTGGTGGGCGAGGAGAACAAGGGCTGGACCTACGCCAAGTACCTGCTGACCCATGAGCGCACCAATATTGCAGGCGTGGGGTTTTCCACGGCGCTTTTGACCACTTTGAAACATGTTGCCGGGCGGGTGAAGTCCGGCGGCCGGCCGCTGGCGGAGAACCCGCATTTCGCGGCCCGCATGGCGCAGGCGGAGATCGACCTGATGGCGATGGCGACCACCAACCTGCGGGTTGTCTCGGCAGCGGCCAAGGGGCAGGCGCCCGGCGCCGAAAGCTCGATGCTGAAGGTCAAGGGCACGGTGATCCGGCAGGAGCTGACGTCACTGCTGCGCCGGGCGATGGGGCCGGACGCGCTGCCGTTCCAGCCGGACTTTCTGGATGGCGGCAGCAATGCAGCGGCGCTGGGTCCGGACCATGCGGCAGCGGCGGCGCCCTCATATTTTAACATGCGCAAGCTTTCGATCTTTGGCGGTTCGAACGAGGTGCAGCGCACCATCATCACCAAGGCCATTCTGGGGCTGTAGCGGGGGCAGGCGACATGGATTTCAATCTGACCGAAGAACGGATGATGCTGCGCGATACGCTGCGGCGGTTCCTGGCGGACAAATACGCGCATGAGAACCGGCGGGCGCTGATTGCGGCGGGTGAGCCCTTTGATACCGGGATCTATGCCGGGCTGGCCGGACTGGGCGTGCTGGGCGCCATGTTCCGCGAGGATCAGGGCGGTTTCGGCGGCGAAGGCTTTGACCTGATGGTGGTGTTCGAAGAGCTGGGCCGCGCCGGGGTGATTGAACCGGTGCTGCCGGCAGTGCTGGCGGGCGGGCTGATTGCCGCAATTGGTAATGGCCGCCAGCGCGGACTGGCGGATGAGATCATTGCCGGAACCCATCTGGCGGCGCTGGCCCAGGGCGAAGCCGGATCGCGTTATGACCTGAACCACGTGGAAACCACGGCGGCAGCCAAAGGCGATGCCATCGTTCTGAACGGCATCAAGACCCATGTGCTGTACGGCGCCGAGGCGCAGACTCTTGTGGTGTCGGCACGGGAGGCCGGCGCGGTGGCGGATGCGGCAGGCATTTCGTTGTTTCTGGTGCCGGTGAACACGCCGGGCGTGACCGTCAGCGGCCACCGTAATATGGACGCCATACCGTCAGCAACGGTTGCGCTGGACGGGGTGCGGCTGGCGGAGACGGCGCGGCTGGGCGCGGCCGGCGGCGGGCTGGAAGCGCTGGAAGCCGCTGTTGCCCGCGGCCTGGCAGCCCTTTGCGCCGAGGCGCTGGGGGCGATGGAGGCCGCCAAGGATCTGACCATCAGCTATCTGAAGGAGCGCAAGCAGTTCGGCCTGCCGATCGGCAAGTTTCAGGCGCTGCAGCACCGGATGGCGGATATGCTGATCGAGGTGGAGCAGGCGCGTTCGGCGGTGATCAACCTGGCGGGCAATCTGGACCAGCCGCGGGAGCTGCGCGAGATCCACGCCAGCGCCGCCAAGAACCTGATTGGGCGCGCCGGGGCGCTGGTGGCCGAGGAATGCATCCAGATGCATGGCGGCATCGGCATGACCGATGAATACGCGCTGTCCCACTTTGCCCGCCGGCTGACGATGATCGACCATCTGTTCGGCGACACGGACTACCATCTGGAGCGCTTCATCGCGCTGAAGGCAGGGTAAGATATGGCGCTGGTCCGTCCCGGCAGGCCCCTGATCCCGCTGTTCGAGGCGATGGGGTACAGCATCGAACTCGACCCGGAGGCGGTTGAGGCGCATTGCGTGCTGGAGATTTCGTCTTTGCATCTGAACCGGCAGGGCGGCTTGCATGGCGGGGTTGCGGCGACGCTGCTGGACACCGCCAGCGGCATAACGGCCAGCCTGTCCTGCGATCCGCAGGGCATCACTCCCTTTGCCACCCTGTCGCTGAACGTCAATTACCTGGCGGTGGCCCGGTCTGGCCGCGTGCGGGCGTCCGGGCAGATCACCGGCGGCGGCAGCGCCACCAAATTTGTCTCTTGCGGCCTGCTGGACGGGACGGGGCGGCTGATCGCGGCCTCCACCGGCGTCTTCAAGCGGGTGCGGGGAACAGCAGCAGAGGATGCGGCATGAGCGCGCTTTACCGGCATGAGGTCCGCGGCGGGACCCTGGTTATCTGGAACTGCAACACAGGCATGCGCAATGCGCTGTCGTATGAATACTACCACGGCTTGCAGGACGGTCTGGCGCGGGCGGCGCGGGATCCTGCGATTGCTGCGGTGATCCTGGCGGGCGCGGGCGGGTTCTTTTGCTCCGGCGGCAATCTGAACATGCTGAAGGAACGCCGGGAGATGCCATACGAGGAACGGCAGGTGCAGATCGGCAAGCTGAACGCCTTGATCCGTGCGGTCCGGGACTGCCCCAAGCCAGTGATCGCAGCGGTCGAAGGCGGTGCGGCCGGGGCCGGGCTGTCCCTGGCGATGGCAGCGGACATGATCGTCGCGGAGGAGGGGGCAAAGTTCACCCTGGCCTACGTCAAGGCGGGCCTGGTGCCGGATGGCGGCGCCACCTACGCGCTGACGCAGGCGCTGCCGCGGGCGACCGTGGCCCGGATGGCGATGCTGGCGGAACCGCTCAGCGCGGAACGGATGCACCAGCTGGGGGCGGTGACGGAACTGGCCCCCAAGGGCCGCACCCTGGCGCAGGCCGAAGCGCTGGCCGATGCGGTGGCCCGCGGCCCCGAACAGGCAATTGCCGGCATCAAGGCGCTGCTCAACCAGGCTGAAACCGCCAGTTTCGAAGACCAGTTGACCCATGAACGCGATGCCATGGCGCAGGCCCTTGGCGGTGACGAGGCCCAGGCGGGCATCGGCGCCTTTCTCAGCAAGACCTCCCCAGTATTCCGGTAAGGAGACCGACATGATGCACACTTCTGCGCTTCCGGCGATTTTTGATACAGCCGTGACCCGGACCTATGGCACCCGGTTGCCGGTTGTGGCGGGCGGCCTGCAATGGCTGGCCAATGCCGAATATGTATCGGCTGCGGCGCGGGCGGGGATTGTCTCGTTCATCACCGCCGCCAGTTTTCCCGAATTGGACGATCTGCGCACCGAGATCCGCCGCTGCCGCGAGATGTGCGAGGGCAAGGCCTTCGGGGTCAATGTCTCGATGATCCCCAAGCTGGTGCCGGGCGAGAAAACCGAAGAGGTGTTCCGCCTGATCGCGGAGGAGGGCGTGCAGTTTGCCGAAACTTCCGGCCGCAGCCCCGAGGCGTTCATGCCGATCCTCAAGGATGCGGGGATCACCGTGCTGCATAAGGTGCCCAGCCTGCGCTATGCGGTGAAGGCGGAGCAGGTGGGGGTTGATATGGTGTCGATTGTCGGCGCCGAATGCGGCGGCCATCCCGGCATGGACATGGTTGGCAGCATGGTCAACGCAGGCCTGGCCGGGGACCGGCTGACCATCCCCTGGCTCATTGGCGGCGGCATCGGGCACGGCAAGCAGATCATGGCGGCGCTGGTCATGGGCGCGGCGGGCGTGGTGATAGGCACCCGGTTCCTGGTTGCCAGCGAGCTGACCGCGCATCCGGATTACAAGCAGGCGATGGTGAATGCGAGCGAGCTGGACACGCAGCTGACCATGCACTCGGTGCGCAACACCGTGCGCAGCCTGCGCAACCAGACCACAGAAACGGTGGCCAGGCTGGAGCGCGACAATCCGGAGATCGGCATTCAGGAGCTGCTGAAGCATGTGTCCGGCAAGATCGGGCGCCAGGCCTATGCCACTGGTGACGTCTCCCGCGGGCTGCTGTCGGCGGGCCACGCGCTGGGGTTCGTCGACAAGGTGGAGCCCTTTGCCGAAATCACCGCCCGGCTTGAGGCTGAGGCGCTGGCGGCATTCGGGCGGCTCGGTCTGGCGGCGTGACCCTGCAAGGGAGGAGGAAAGACATGCATAACCGCGTACACGGGCTGCTGCAGGCTGCTGCCGGGGCCCGCCCCGATGCTTTGGCGCTGATGGACCAGGACGGCCGCCGGCTGACCTGGAGCGGCATGTCCCAAGCGGCGTCCGCCGCGGCGGAGCAGTTGAAGGCCGCAGGCGTGCGGCCCGGCGACCGGGTGGTTCTGGTGTTTGAAAACTGCGCCGAGGTGATCGCATTCTTCTATGGCGCAAGCCTGCTGGATGCATCCGCGGTTGCCATCAATGCGCGGCTCACCACGGCGGAACTGGACCGGATCTTTGCCCATTCCGATCCCAGTGCCGTCATGTTCACGGCGGCCGCATCCGCGGCGGCCCGGGCCCATGCGGATCACTATGGCGCCCGGGACGTGCAGGGCGTCTTCGGCGCGGCAGCCCTGATGCCGCGCGCAGGCGCCACGCAGGAACCGGTGTCGGAGGACGGGCGCGAACAAACCGCCCTTCTGCTTTATACCTCGGGCACAACCGGCACCCCCAAGGCCGCGATGCTGACCCATGCCAATCTTCTTGCAGGGGCGGCGGCCTCAGCCGAGGTGCGGGGCATTCAAACGTCGGATGTGACTTATCTGGCGCTGCCGCTCAGCCATATTTTCGGGCTGGTCACCATGCTGTCCGTTACCCTGGCGCAATCGGCGATGCGGATGGAGGCGCAATTCTCGGCTGAGCGTCTGTACCAGGCATTGCAGGAGGATGTGACCCTGCTGCCCGCGGTGCCGCAGATGCATGCGCATCTGTTCAACTATGCCCGCGCCCACGGCAAGCCGCGCTATGATGCAGGCAAGCTTCGGTTTGTCTCCTCGGGCGGTGCCCCCCTGGATCCGGCCTGGAAACGCGAGGCAGAGGCATTCTATGGCCTGCCGCTGCAAAACGGCTATGGGCTGACTGAGGGCACTGCGGGTGTCTGCGCAACCCGCAACGCCTTAGGCGACCCTGACATCAGTGTCGGTCTACCGATGGGCGGCTGCACCCTTGAACTGGATCTGGACGCGCCGGGCGCCACCCCTGAGGCGGGCATCGGCGAGATCCTTGTTGGGGGGCCGCAGATCATGAAGGGCTATTTCCGCGATCCGGTGCAAACAGCTGCCGCGCTGACGCAGGACGGGTTGTTCCGCACCGGCGACCTGGGCCGCTTTGACGGCGAAGGGCGGCTGCATATTGCCGGGCGCACCAAGGAACTGATCATCCGCTCCGGCTTCAATGTTTATCCGGTGGAGATCGAGGCGGCGCTGACCGAGCATCCGGAGGTGGTGGTGGCCAGCGTGGTAGGGCGCACCGTCGAAGGGAACGAGGAGGTTCTGGCCTTTGTCAGCGCCGCCACCGGCAGCAGCGTGAATGAGGCGGATCTGAAAGCCTTTCTGCAGGACCGGCTTGCGCCCTACAAGCGGCCGGCACGCATCATCGTGGCCGCCGCGCTGCCTGCCGCGCCGACCGGCAAGATCCTGAAAGCGAAGCTGATCGAGACCTTTGCCAGCGAACTGGCGGACGGCGTCTGATCTGTTGCGCCAGCTGCCCCGCCTGCAGCGAAGCACCGGCGCCGGTCCTGCTGGCTGCGGGCCGCAAGCGGGCAGATGTTCCAAAATTCCAATATGTGGAATAAAATTCTAGACAGAAGTTTAAAATTCCACATAGTAAAACTTGCGATGGCTTTCGAGGAGGAGATACCAGTCATGGGAATGATCAAGAATTTTCTGGGAGGGCTGACCCTTGCGGCCAGCCTTGGTGCGACGGCGGTCTCTGCGGAGACCGTGATTTACTACGGCCACAGCGGCCCGGACAGAGGCACGGTTCCTGCCGCACTGAAGTGGTACAACAGCCGTATTGGCGAGCTGTCGGACGGCGATCTGCGGCTGGACGTTCAATGGGGCGGCGCGCTGTTCAAGGCAAGCGCTGCGGTGCAGGGGATCAGCGACGGGGTGGCGGATGCAGGCTCGATCATTGCAGCCTATTTCCAGAAGGAAATGGCGGCCTATTCGCTGGCGGACTTCCCCATCGGCGGGCCGAATGCCTGGGTCGCCATGCGGGCAGCCGACCGTCTGATGCGGACAGAACCCCAGATCACCGAGCATCTGGCCAGCCAGAACCTGGTCTATATCGGCACCTTCACGGCCTCGGCCGTCAATGTCGCCTGCGCCGGAGATCCGATCCGCTCGGTTGAGGACATCAAGGGCAAGAAGGTCCGCGGCGCGGGCGTTTACGGCAAGGTGTTCGGCGAAATGGGCGCAACCCGTGTGAACCTATCAGTCTATGAGGCGTATCAGGGGCTGGACACCGGGCTGATCGATTGCAGCCAGGGCTATGACTACATTGTGCCCTCCCTGAAATGGGACGAGGTGATCGACAGCTATACCGTCCTGAACTGGGGGCAGATCGGCGGTTATGGCATGTTCATGAACAAGCAGGTCTATGACAGCCTGGAGGCTGGCCAGCAGCAGGTGCTGATGCAGGCGGGCGAGGAACTGGCGGACCAGTTTGCCAAGATCGTGACCGGGGCCAACAGCAAGGCGATGAAGGCGATGACCGCAGGCGAAACCACCCGCAAGATCGAGGTCATCGAGCTGAGCGATGCTGACAAGGCAGCACTGAATGCGGCGGCAGAACCCTTTATTGCGGACTGGATGGAAAACGCCCGCAGCGTCGGTCTGGATGCGGACCGGCTGATGGCAACCTATACCGCGGCGGTGGCTGAATTCACCGCCGAGTTTGAAGCCAAGGGGTATCCCTGGACGCGCAGTAACTGATCTGTGCGAAACAGAGGCCGGGCGGCGGCAGCGCCGCCTGGCAAATCCAAGGGAGGACAAGATGCTGCACAGGCTGGAGCGGGTTTTTGTGGATATATCGGCGGCGGCCATCATTCTGCTGGCGCTGCTGATCTTTGCCGATGTCGTGGCGCTGAACCTGTTCAGCAGTTCGGTGCCGGACACGATTGTCATCGTGCGCGAGCTGATGGTCCTGGCGATTGTGATGCCCCTGGCCGCCGCAACCGCGCAGCGGGCGCATATTGCGGTGGAGTTTCTGACCAATCTTCTGCCGCCGCGCGTGACCGGCTGGCTGACGGTGTCCGGCACCCTGTTCGGCCTCTTGGCGCTGACGCCGATCCTCTATTCCGGCGGCCGGGAATTCCTGCATCAGTGGCAGACCGGCAGCGTGTTTTACGGCGATCTGAACCTGCCGCAGTGGCCGGGCCGGCTGGCCTTTACCATCGGGATTGCGCTGGGATGGCTGCGGCTTGCGGTGATGGCTGCAGGCGACGCGCTGACCTTGCTGCGCGGCGGTGTGATCGCGCTGCACAAGACCTGACACCGATCTGACATTCAATAGACCTGCCGAGGAGACTGTCCGTGGATCCTGCCCTGATCGGCCTTGTGGCCTTTGCCGTCATGCTCGTGCTTCTGGCCATTCGTGTGCCGATTGCCTTTGCCCTGATCGGCGTGGCGACGCTGGCGGCCTTTACAATCTTTGCATTCCGCACGGACACCTTCATGCCGGAACGGGCCTTCCGGGCGACCTCGTCGCTGGTCTTCAATAATTCGTTCGATCTGCTGCACTCCTTCGATCTGTCGATGATCCCGCTGTTCATCGCGCTGGGAAACATTGCCTACCGCGCCGGGATCACCACAGCGGTCTATGACGCCGCCAAGGTCTGGCTGCTGCGCCTGCGCGGCGGGATTGCGGTGGCCTCCGTGATGGGCTGCGGCGGGTTTTCCGCCATCACCGGATCCAGCCTGGCCTGCGCGTCGACCATGGGCAAGATCTGCACCCCGGAAATGCTGCGCCTTGGCTATGACCCAAGGCTGGCAACCGCCAGCGTCGCCGCCGGGGGTACACTTGGCTCGCTGATCCCCCCGAGCATCCTGTTCATCATCTATGCAATCTTCACCGAGACCTCGGTGAACAAGCTGTTCATTGCCGGCATTCTGCCGGGACTGCTGACGCTGGCGGGTTTTGTCCTGGTCATTGCGATGTGGATCAGGGCGGACCCGGCGGCGGTCCCGGCCCGCGGAGAGGCGGCCAGTTTCGCCGAAAAGCTGGCCGCGTTCCAAAGAGCATGGCCCGCTGCCGTGATCTTTGCGGTGATCGTGATCGGGATTTACGGCGGCTATTTCACCGCCACGGCGGCCGCGGCGGTGAGCGTTGTGCTGACTGTGCTGATCGGCATCTTGCAGCGGCGGCTTGATCTGGCTGGCATCTGGCTGGCGGTCCGGGAAACCTGCGTGCAGACCGCTGCGATCTTCTTTGTTGCCGCGGGGGCCAAGATATTTGTTGCGGCCATCGCCTTGACGGGCATGGCCCCGGCGCTGGTGGACTGGGTTTCACAGGCTGAATTCTCGACCGCGACGCTGCTGTTTGCCATCTGCGTGGTCTATCTGGTGCTGGGCATGTTTCTGGATCCGATCGGAATCATGGTTCTGACCCTGCCGCTGGTGGTGCCGCTGGTGGAATCCTACGGGCTGAACCTGATCTGGTTCGGGGTCGTTGTGGTGAAACTGCTGGAGATCGGCCTGATAACGCCGCCTGTGGGGCTGAACGTCTTTGTCCTTTCCAATGTCGTCGGAAAAGACGCGCCTGTCGGCATGGTCTTTTCCGGCATCTGGCGGTTCCTCAGCATCGACGTGATTGTGCTGCTTCTGCTGGTGGCTTTCCCGCCGATCTCTCTGGTGCTGTCAAATGCGGTTCAGTAGTATCGGGACAGCGCGAACAGCGGATGCCCCGCGCAGGCCAGACGCCCGCATAGATACAGGAAACACCATGCCAGCCGATTCATCGGACAAGAGATTTGCAAACACACTGGCGCGGGGCCTTACAATCCTGCGGGCCTTCCGCCCGACGGATGACGGCCTGGGCAATCTCGAAATCTCGGAGCGCACCGGCATTCCGCGCCCGACAGTGTCCCGGCTGACATTTACCCTGTGCGCGCTTGGATACCTGACCCATGGGCGGCGGCACGATAAATACCGGCTCGGCCCGGCGGCGCTGGCACTGGGGAACATCGCGGCCGCGTCCTTTGCCTTTGTCGAGATTGCCTCGCCGGTTATGCAGCGGCTGGCAGATGCAACCGGCACCTTGACCGCGATCAGCATCAAGGATGACCAGCGGATGCTGATGACCAAGGCCTGGCGGCCGGTGAACTCATCCGCGATCTGGCTGGACGTGGGCTACCGGATGCCTCTGCATACGTCCTCCAGCGGCAAGGCCTATCTGGGGGCGCTCAGCGATGCGGAATTTGCCCGCTTCCTTGAGAGCCAAAGCGGTGAGCCGGAAGAATTGCTGGCGGAGCTGGCGGCAATCCGGCTTGCCGCGCACGACGAGATCCTGGCTGACGGCTACACTCAGGTGCGGGGCGGAAACCGGTTTTCCGAGACCATCAACGCCGCCGCGGTGCCATACCGCCCGTCCGATCTGGGGGAGCCGGTGGCGTTTCTGGCAAGCTCGACCTCAAAACTGCTGCCGGATCAGCGCATCTTTGACGAGGTCGGACCAGCCCTTGCCGAGGCGGTGTCTGAGGTCCGCAGGATGACAGGTCAGCAATCGGCGCTGGTGATGAATGAATAGGGGGCCTTGGGCTCCTGGCCGCTGATATCCGGCGGGCGGACACACAAGGCATGCAGGACACTGGAGCGTCTCCTGCGCACGAATCGGTGCGTGTAACAGAGTTTATGTTACTTTTGCCCCGGCACCCGTCTGCGTTGTCTTGCCTGCCGGTCTCCCGCTGTGCCGGGTTTGGCGGCAGCGGCGGCCTGCCTGCCGGCCGCATATTGTTGCGAAAGCGTTAACCAAAGCGTGGTTTTTTACTTCACAAGCGGGCCGGATTGCAGATTGGCGGGCCGATTCCAGGGGCCGTAAAGCCCGATTCCGGCTGAAAAACGCAGCTGTCCAGCCCCGCCGCGCTGAAATGGCGTTTCAATCCCGCAGCAAAGGCAATCCACGGTTCCACCGCCGCTTTCCTGAGTAAGGCATTGAGAAAACGCGCAAAAAATTCTTCGCTCTCTGAGAGTCTCAAGTTTCCCGGCCCGGTTGAAACGCCCGGAAAATCCCACTCCGCCAATATTCCCTCTTTGCGCCTTATTGTTGCCGGTTTCTCAACAGATCAGCTTAACAAAGAATTAACGCAAGAAGCGGGCAGCAGCAGACGCAGCGGCCAGACAACATTGAGACGGGAGCAACAAAATGGCACTCAATTCGCTTGTTGAGACTTCAGTTGACGCGGATCAACAGGATGATCTGCAGCCGGGCACAACTCTGCTCCACGGCCAGTACACCATCACGCGCTTTCTGAACAACGGCGGCTTCGGCATCACCTATCTTGCCAAGGACAGCCTGGACCGGACGGTGGTGATCAAGGAATGCTTTGCGGATGCTTTCTGCCGCCGGACCAACGCGCTGGTCAGTGCCCGGTCCCGGGCGCATCAGAGCGAGCTGAAGTCGATCATCCGCCACTTCATCCGTGAAGCCCAGAGCCTGTCCAAGCTGAAGCACCCCAACATCGTCGGCGTGCATCAGGTGTTCGAGGACAACGACACGGCTTATATGGCAATCGACTATGTCGACGGCCGCGACCTGCAGGACATCCTGGAGGATCAGAACACCGTTCTGACCCCGGACCAGATCACCAGCATGACCCGCAAGCTGCTGGACGCCATCGGGTATGTGCATGACGCCAACCTGCTGCACCGCGACATTTCCCCCGACAACATCCTGCTCACCGCAGAGGGCGAGCCGGTGCTGATCGATTTCGGCGCTGCCCGCGAAGACACCAGCGAGGACGGCCGCAAGCATTCTGCGCTGCGGGTCGTCAAGGACGGCTACTCGCCGCAGGAATTCTACATTGCCGGCAGCGAACAGGGCCCCTTCAGCGATCTCTATGCGCTGGCGGCCTCCCTCTACCACGTGATCCGCGGCGAGGCGCCGGTGAACGGCCAGGCCCGCCTGGTCGCCATCGCCGAACAGCGCCCCGACCCCTATGAGCCGCTGGCCGGTGCCGTGGACGGCTATGCCGAGGGCTTCCTGGAGGCCATCGACAAGGCGATGAACACCAAGCCCTCCATGCGCCTGCAATCGGCGGAAGACTGGCTGGCGATGCTGGACGGCAAGAAGCCCGCGGCGGCCGCGCCGCAGGCGGCCAACAGCACCGCAGCCCCGGTCCATGAGGAAAAGAAGCGCAGCCGCCTTCCGGCCGTCTCCGTTCTGGCGGTTGTGGCCGGTCTGGGCGCTGCCGGCTACGTCTACTATGGCAACACCCAGGAGGATGCAGCGGCAGAGCAGCCCGCAGCAGCGGTTGAAACCGCAGCAATTGCGGAACCGGCGCCGGTTGCCGCGGATCCGGCCCCTGCTGCGGCCGCGGAAGCGGTCAGCGTCGCAGCTGCGGCAGAAACAGAAGCTGCAGCCCCCGCCGAACCCGCGGTGCAGGCGGCAGAGCCGGTCCCCGCAGACGTCCCTGAGGAAACTGCGGCAGTTGCCGAGCCTGCGCAGCCGGAACCGGCGGCAGCCCCCGCGCCCTTTGCGGGCCATGAGGTCAGCTATGCGTTGTGGGATGTCTCGATCCCTTTCGAGTATGAAGAACAGACCGTCCGCAAGGCGCAGGTTGTGTCCATCACCGGCACCGGCGACACCACTGACCTCAGCAAGACCGGCAGCTGGATTGCTCCGGGCGTGGAAATCCTGACCGTCAACAATCAGCCGCTGACAGCGGGCTCGCCCTTCGCATCGCAGCTGCTGACCGCAATGCAGATCGACCCCGACGGCTACACCCGCGCCTCCGTCCGCTACAAGGACGCCGAAAGCAAGCGGTTCGAAATGGGGCTGCTGGCGGTTCCGGTGGTGCGCCGGACCGGCCTGAACAGCGGCCTGCAGTTCGAGGCGCGGATGCAGGACGGCGCCTGGGTCACCTCCGTCAGCCAGCAGGCTGCCCAGGGATCCGCGGATCTGCAGCCCGGCGACGTGCTGCTGCGTGAATCCGCCACCGGCACCGCTCTGGCCGGCGCCGAGTCGCTGGCGGAGATCCTGCAGGGCCTGCAGGACAAGGGCGCCGCGACCGCAACCTTCGACATCCTGCGCGACGGGGCCGCGGCCTCAGCCAGCCTGGAACTGGCGGGAAACAGCTAACCCCGCCAGCCATTCCCACAATCACAAGCATCAGGCGGTCAGCCCCACCAGCGGCCGTCCCCGGGAGAGCTCTGCCTCTCTGACCCACGAAGGACAGATTTAATGCGCAATACTGCTAAATATATGGGGGCTTCCCTGATCGCCATCGCGGCAGCCGGACAGTCTGCCCAGGCTCAGGAAGCCTGCCAAGTGTACGAGGTCCAGTCCGGCGACAACCTGCGGGAAATCACCGAGAAAGCCTATGGGCATTCCAGGTTCCGGGTTGTCTACGACGCCAATAGCGCTGTCATCGGCCGCAACCCGAACATCATTGAAATCGGCATGCAGCTGGTCCTGCCCTGCGCTGACGGCAGCCTGCCGGCTGAGGCACCCGCAGCTCAGGAAGCCAAAGCCCCGGCAGCGGAGGTTCAGGAGGCATCCGCCGCAGAAACCGCTGCCGCAGAGGCGCCGGCAACTGAAACCGCAGCGGCAGACGCCGTGCCCGCAGAGGCGCCGGCAGCCACAGCTGCGCCGGAACCGATGGTTCTGATCACCGGCAATGATTTCCCGCCCTTCACCGGCGAGGACCTGCCCGGCCGCGGCATGTTCACCCAGCTGATCGAAACCGCCGCCCTGCGCGCCGCGCCGCAGACCGAGGTCTCAGTGACCTTTGTCAACGACTGGGAATCGCATCTGGAAACCCTGCTGCCTGCAATGGCGTTCGAAGGCTCCTTCCCCTGGCTGAAGCCCAACTGCGGCGACTACGGCCTGCTGTCCGCCGGCGACAAGTTCCGCTGCGACAACTACCGCTTCTCCGATCCCTTCTATGAAGTGGTCGACGGCTTCTTTGCCGCCACTGGCAGCCCCTATGCCGCCGCCTTTGATTATGACGCGCTGATGGGCACCCGGATCTGCCGCCCCGAGGGCTATTCCATGGCCCATCTGGATACCGCGGGCCTGACGGAGCAAACCGTGAAATTCTACCGCCCGGTCCAGATCGCGGAATGCTTTACCGCGCTGACCGCCGGCGCCGTGGATGTGGTCGCCCTTGATACCCTGGTTGCCAGCGACACGCTCGCCACCATGGGCCTGGCCGGCCAGATCAAGGAAAACCCGAACCTCGGCGAGGTGAAGTCCCTGCACGCCATCGTTCACAAGGATCACCCCCGGGCTCAGGAGACCCTGGATCTGCTCAACAGCGGGCTGAAGGACATGTCCGTCTCCGGCGAGTGGTACGCCATCGTCTCCAAGGCCCTGCAACGCGAAATCAGAACCCTCACCAACTGACCTCCCCCCAACACAAACCATGACCCACTGCCAGCAGCCCCCTGCGCAACGGCGGTGCCCCATTGAAAAGGAACTAACTCTCATGTCGATGATCAAATCCCTGGTTCAATACAGCGCAACCACCGTTTCCGCCGCCCTGTTCATCTCCACTTCGGCAGCCGCGCAGGAGGCCTGTGCCCCCTATACCGTTCAGGACGGCGACAGCCTCGGCTCCATCGCCCAGGCCGCCTATGGCTCCTTTGACTATCAGATGATCTTCAACGCCAACCGCAACGCGATTGCCAACCCCAACAGCCTGGAGGCCGGCACCGTTCTGCAGATCCCCTGTGAAGACGGCCGCCTGACCGCCGACAGCGATGTCACCGACATCATCGCACAGGAAGAGGAAAAACAGGCCAAGCGGGCCAAGTCCAGCATCTATGAGCCGCCGATCAAGATGGTGTCCGGCAACGGCTGGGAACCCTTCACCGGCGAAAGCCTCAAGGGCGGCGGCATGCTGGTGCGCCTGGCTACCACCGCACTGAACCGCGGCGGCAACGACCGTGAATACAACCTCAGCTTCGTGGACGACTGGAAGGCCCACTTCGACACCCTGCTGCCGCTGGGCGCCTTCGACGTGTCGATCGCCTGGTACAAGCCGGCGGATTGCTCCAACCTCGAAAACACCGACGCCGACACCAAGTACCGCTGCACGCAGCTGAACTTCTCGCTGCCGATCTATGAATCGGTGTCCGCCCACTGGACCATGGCCGACAACCCCTATGCCAACGTCAAGGACTATGCGGATTACGCCGGCGCCAAGATCTGCCGCCCCGAAGGCTGGTCCCTGGCTGAGCTGTCCGGCGAAGGCCTGGTGGAGCCGGTGATCTCCCTTGTGCATCCGACCTCTGCGGTTGAATGCATCCGCAAGCTGGTGACCGGCGAGGCCGACATGGCGCTGCTGGACCTCGAAGCAGGCGATGCCGCAGTCCGCGAAGTGGCGGAAGCCGAAGGCAAGGTGCAGCTGAACTCCAACCTGTCGCAGCTGCAGGCGATCCACTTCGTGACGCATAAGACCAACCCGCGCGGCCGCGTCTATCTGACCCTTCTGAACAAGGGCCTGAACGAGATGCGCGAAAGCGGCGAATGGTACGCGATCATCGCCGACAGCCTGGCCGAGTTCAACAAGATCGGCAGCTGATCCGGTCAACCGCCATGCCCCCGGCAGCGGGGGCATGGCAGGCCGCAGGGGCCGCGGACGGGCGGCTCTCCGCAGATAGGGAAAACCGGGCGCCTGCCGTGACTGCACGGACGCCTGTAACAACCAAAAAAAGGCAGACGACATGGGATTTTTCGGAAAACTTATCGGACGGCAGGACCCGCTTTCTGAGCCCGCCCCGATGGAGAGGCTGCAGGTCGCAGACGAGACGATGCAGCAGGAAGTGCTAAAGGCCGTCGCCCAGCACACCCGCTCCGTGGAACTGGATCTGGACCCGCAGGCGGACCAGGCTGCAGACAGCCAGCCGGAAACCGCCGCCATGCCCGCCGCGAGTCCGGCAGCCGGCATCTGGGATCTGGACCCTGCCGCCCCGGCTGCCCCGCCCGCTGGCGCGGCGCAGATGCCCCAGCCCGGCGGCGACCTGCCGGACCTGACCGCGCATGTCAGCGCCGCCCCGGCCCGCAAGCGCCGCGCCAAGACCCGCCTCCTCGGCTTTGACACCTCCGACGGCGATGTCGTCAACCTGTTCGACAGCACCGGCGCCGCCGCCCCGGCCCGCGACACCAAGTTCCCGGTGGGCTGGATCGTGGTCGCCGACGGCCCGGGCTATGGCGAGAGCTTCACGCTCAAGGCCGGCATGTCGGCCATCGGCCGCGGCGAGGATCAGGCGGTTGCGCTGGATTTCGGCGACACCGCGATCTCCCGCAGCAACCATGCTGCCATCGTCTTTGATCCCGAAAGCTCGCAATTCTATCTGGGCCACGGCGGCAAGAGCAACATCGTGCGCCTGAACGGCCAGCCGGTGATCAGCAACGAGGTGCTGAACAGCGGCGACCTGATCCGCCTGGGCGAAACCACCCTGCGTTTCATGGCGCTCTGCGGCAAAGACTTCAACTGGACCAGCGCTGGCGGGCAGGAGGCGGAACATGTGGAAATCGCCTGAACCGCGCTTTGACGTTGCCGCCGCCATCTGCCAGGGCGCGCGCGACTACCAGGAAGACGCCATCATCACCGACTTCCCGGCCGGCACCGACATCGGCATGGCCATCCTGGCGGATGGCATGGGCGGCCACGCGGCCGGCGATGTCGCCTCCAAGATGGTGGTGACCGAGGCCTTCAGCAAGCTGAAGTTCGAAAGCGTCAACTTCGCCGAGTACGAAAAACAGATCCCCTATCACCTGACCCACGCCGCGGCAGAGGCCAACACCTGCGTGCAGGAATATGTCCAGGACAATCCCAGCGTCCGCGGCATGGGCGCGACCCTGGTGTCGGTGGTGATGATCGAGGACCGCCTGTACTGGCTGTCGATCGGCGACTCGCCGCTCTACCTGATGCGCGGCGGCAAGCTGCAGCAGCTGAACGAGGACCACTCGATGGCACCGCAGATCGACATGATGGTCAAGGCGGGCCTGCTGGACGCCGAAGCCGGCCGCGACCATCCCGACCGCAACTGCCTGACCTCGGTCATCCTGGGCGACAGGGTGACCCGCACCGACTGCCCCAAGGCCCCGTTCCGGCTGGAGGTCGGCGACCTGGTGGTTGTCTCCAGCGACGGTCTGCAGTTCCTCGAGGACGCACGGATCGAGAAGATCCTGCACAAGTACCGCCGCCGCAAGAGCGCGGAAATCGTCGAACGGCTGCTGGCGGCGCTGGATGATCTGGCGGACCCGGATCAGGACAACATTTCCTTTGCGGTGATCAAGCTCAACCACAACAAGCCGGTGACCCGCAAGATGCGCCGCAAGCCGGTTGACCTGGTGGGCGACCAATCGGCCAGCGCAACCCGCGTGGTGGCCATGAACAGCAACTCCTATGACGGGCCGTCCCTGCCGGAGCAGGATGCCAAGGTGGTCCGGCTGGCCGGGAAAGGGCGTTAGGAATGACTCAAGCGGAAACCGCCGCCGCTGCCGCATCTCTGCGGCAAGCATTGGCAGAGGGCCGGATCCCTGCCCGCCTGCAGTCCGGCACCGGGACGCTGCTGGAGCAGCTGGAAAAACCGGTGGCCGTCACCCTGTTCGGCCTGGCCGGGTCGGGAAAGTCCAGCGTCGCCAACCTGCTGCTGGGCAGCCAGGTGATCCCGGCGGGCGTCTCGCTGCCCACCCTGCAGATCAGCGGCGGCGGAACCGCGGCCTGCAGCGGCGTGCTGGCGGATGGCAGCGGCTTCAGCCTCCCCGGTTTCGACACCGGCGCGCTGGCGGCCCGGGGTGCGGTCTTTGCCGAGGCGCAGCTGCCCCTGCCCGCCCTGAACCAGATCAGCCTCCTGGAGATTTCTGCGCCGGATGCCTCTGCGCTGGAACGCGCGGTGCCCTGGGCTGCCCAGCGGACCGGCATTGCCCTGTGGTGCACCCAGGACTTCACCCCGGCTGAACAGGCCGCCTGGGCGCGCGCGCCGGAGCAGATGAAGGACGGCGCTTTCCTTCTGGTGACCAAGGCGGATGAGCTGGCGGCCCAGGACCGGCTTGCCCCCGCGCTGGCCGGTATTCAGGACGCGGCCTCCGAACAGTTCAACGGCATCCTGCCGCTGGCCGCGCTGGAGGCACAGGCCGCAAGGGCGCCTGATGGCACGGTGGACCGCGACCGGCTGCGCCGTTCCGGCGGGCAGGCGCTGATCTCGGCCATCATGCATGAGGTGAAGCTGCGGCGTCAGGCAGCGCTGGATCAGGCTGGTGTGCTGCTGGCGAAATACGCGCCTGCGCCCGCTCCGGTCCCTGCTGCGGAAACCGCGGCACCGCCCCCTCCTGTGGCCCCCCTGGCAGAGCCGGACGCTCCGCTTGCGCCGGAAACACCTGCACCGGACCGCCCTGCCCCCGTGGCACAGGCGCCTGTTGCGGCCGCAGCCTCCGCAGCACCGCAGGACGCGGCGCTCAGCCCGGAGGCCCGGCTGGCCTATGATCAGGCGCTGGACTACCTGTCCGCGCAGGGGCGCAGCATGGGCCAGGCGCTGCAGGACAGCACCGGCACCGGCAGCAGCAGCCAGCTGATCCGTACTGCCCTGAAGTCGGTGCAGTGGCTGGACAGCCATTTCGAGGAGTATGGCGGCAACGGCGGCAACGCGCTGGCAGAGATCCGCGGCGCGGTGTCGGAAGCGGAAGACCTCATTCAGCTGATCCAGGTGGAACAGGACGGCACGTCGCTGTTTGATGCCACCAGCATTCTGCTTCAGCTGAAACGGGACATGCAGGCGCAGCTCGCCGCCTGAAGGCGGCCAAGCTGCGGAAGAACAGCAAGGGTTTTCACCTTACAGGGTGAAAACCCGCTGCCAGATGCCGTGCAGTCCGGCCAGATCCGCCTCGCCATGGGCGAACAGGGCGCATTCGCCATCCGCCCAGACAACCGACACACAGCTGCCGCCGTCCAGAACCGGACCCAGCGAAATCAGCCGCGGCGTTTCTGTCAGCGCCGCATGTTTGGCATAAGATGCTTGGAACCGGTCCCACTGCGCATCGGCAATCTTCTGCAGCGCAGTCAGCACAGCTGCATCCTCGCCGCCGCCCAGCCAGGCGCCGCCCGCGTGCAGCAGGCAGGCCGAATACATACCGGCGGCGGCCTCGATGAAAAATTCCATCGGCCGTTCCTGCTCGCCCGGGTCCAGCTCCATCACCTCTTCCAGCATCGCCGCCGGCAGTCCCAGCCCGGCCGGGCTGCCGCCGGGCGCGGCAAAGGCGGTCTCAACCGTCAGCGGTTCCTCGGCCTGCGCCAGCCGCACCATGGCCGCGGCAACGGCTTCCAGCACCTCCGGCTGGTCATGGGACAGGCCCTGGCCGGCCAGATGCTGCACCTCTTCCAGATCGCTGCTGGCAGAGACCAGCGCCATCAGCCGCCGTTCGGACACCACAAAGGACAGCGCGCTGGCGCCGGCCTGGAAGGTCAGCTGCCGCTGCAGCACCGTGGTGCCGATTTCCTGCAGCAGGGCGGGCAGCGGCGGCGGGAACAGCCCGTTGGACAGAACCCGTCTGCCATCCCGGAACACGGTCTGCCGGGCGCCGAGGGCCGCCAGGTTGCCGGCAATTGCGTCGTCGTGAGTCACTCTGAAATTCCCGTTCGAAGGTCGTGGTGCGCCGGTCCGTCAGCCATCTGCGGTGATCCGGTCCAGGCAGTCGCGGGCGGCGGCCTGAAACGCGCCCAGATCCAGATCCGGCGCCGCAAGGCACAAAAGCGCATCGGTCGGCTGCCGCGGCGACTTGAAGGCCAGCATCAGCCTGCCCGGCTCCCGCGCCAGCGCAAAGGCAGGCGCGCCGGACCCGAGGGGCGGCGCGCTGTTTTCACCCAGTAGGCAGCCGGCCTGGGCACAGAGCGCATCCAGCGCATGGCGGTCCAGCGGCGACTGGCTGTTGGCCACCAGCACCATGCCCGCGGCCAGATCCGCATAGGCCACCGTCCCGCAGGCGGGAAACTGAGCGTGCAGACTGTCCAGTTCTTCCGATACCGTCATAATGCGCCCTTGCCTGATGGGCCGGTTCCGCCCGGCCCGCAGGTCAATTCACAACCGTAACGGGCCCGGGATTACAAGCCTCTTTTTTCAGCTCTCCAGCAATTCCCTGCGCAGGGCTGCCAGATCCGCATCCCGGCGCGCGCCGGGGCGCGGGGTACGCTTGGCGCCTTGCGGACGCACCCGGCGCGGCATGACGCGGCCGGGCTGCACCTCCTGCGGGTTGTCCGCCTGGGGTTGGCCTTCGGAGGCCAGCGCCGGTTCCGCCGGCCGGGCCGCGGCAGCGGCCGGGACGGGCTCCTGCACCGCAGGCGTGCTGCCGTCGCGGGCCGCCGTCACAATGACCTCCAGCGCCGCGGCAAATCCTTGGGCGCCCGAGGTCTCCCATTCCATGCTCTCCGGCTCTGCGTCCAGCGCCTGGGTCAGCGAGATCGGGCAGACGCCGGCAAACTGGCCTTCGGTCTCCCGCGCAACCCTTGTCTGCACCCGCAGCTTGTCCAGCGGCGTCGTCAGCTTGTCGAACCGGGTGATCAGCAGCAGGCTGCGCTGCCGCACCATCTCCGGCACCAGCCCCCAGGCCGCGGCCTCCGACTGGCGCCAGGCCTGGGTCGCATGGGTGCACCACAGAACGCAGTCCACCTCTTCCAGCATCCGTTCCCAGACCTCGGGCGGCATGTTGGGATCAGAAATACCGGGAAAGTCGATCAGGTCGCAGGCCTCCAGAACCGGCGCCTCGCAGCTGATCTGCACAAAAAGCGTCTCCTCCAGCGGAACGTCCTCCAGCGCCTCCAGCGAGACCGGATGCAGGGTGCCGTCCAGCGCCTTGCGCTCGGGCGGGTCCTCTCCTTCGGTGATCCAGACCGGCGGCAGCCGGGTGGCCGTCACCTTCTCCGGCAGGATGCGCCGCCCCAAGAGCAGGTTCGACAGAGTGCTTTTGCCCGCGCTGAATTCGCCCATGATGGCGACACGGGGTTTGCGGTCCAATGGCTGCGGGTTCGTCATGCCGCCGCTCCTTTACGTGCTGCCCGGGCCGGTTCTGCGACCGGCTCCGCGTCCTCTGATGCCAGTTCCTTGAGCAGAAGCTCCAGCAGCTCCGCCCGCTCCTGCTGGGCACTGATGCCGAACAGGTTATTCAGGTCGTTCATGCTGATCCGCGTCTTCTCGGCCACGTCCATCAGCAGCTCCCGCTGCTCGGTGAAGAACGCCATCAGCCGCTCGCGGGCGTCCTGCCGGATCTCCGCCGCCTGCTGTTCCTTCAGCTCGTGGATGATCGGTGCCGTCTCCGCCTTGATCAGGTCGTAATAGCCGCTGGCATAGGCGCGGTATCCGCGGCGGCGCTGCCACCAGCCCTTCCACCAGGAGGTCTGCAGGTCCAGCGCGATGGTGGCGCCGATCGCCACCGGCGGCGGCACCTCGGGCACAGCCGCGGGCGCAATGCGGAAATCGCTGACCTGAATGGAGACCGCCTGCTGATAGGTGTCATGGATCGCCGAGGCCGCATCGCTGTAGACCTGGGTGCAAGCCGCCATCAGATTCTTGCGCATCACCTGATAGCTGGAGCGCAGCAGGATCCGCAGCC
Organism: Paracoccaceae bacterium; assembly: GCA_013373325.1. Lineage (GTDB taxonomy): Bacteria > Pseudomonadota > Alphaproteobacteria > Rhodobacterales > Rhodobacteraceae > Leisingera. The sequence goes on along the minus strand of JABXIA010000057.1, from coordinate 4,604 downwards.
CGTCGGGCGCATATTGCCAGGTCTCGTTCTCGCCGTAGTTCTCCAGATGCTGCAGCAAGGAGGCCACCGCCCGCTCCAGGAACTTGTTATGCGCCTGGTCCACCCGCGAGGAGAAGGTGGCGAACACCTGATCCAGCGCGGTATCCATCTGCGCCATGCTCACGGTCTCCAGCCGCCGCAGCAGCTGGTTCAGCGCGGCGGGCTCGATCACCGAAATCCGGTTGCCGTCGATTCGCATCGACGCCACAGTCGAGGCCGCCTTCATGCTGGACACCTGGTTGGCGGCGCGCTGGCGCACCTCGGACAGCAGCCGCGCACCGGCGCCTTCGGCAATCCGCGCGCCGATGGTTTCAAACAGTTCCGGCACGCCGGACAGCTGCCACATCAGCGCCGGGTCGCTCAGCACATCCTGCCCGTCTGCATCTGCCGCCCCCCCGGCGTACTGCCGCAGCACGGCAGCGCTGTCCGCGCCCAGCGGGTGGGTGTCCGGCGCCAGCGCCGCGTTGGCCCACAGGGCGCTGCCAAAGACGATCCTGGGGTTTTCCGGCCCGTTCATCTTTTCCAGCGTCGCCAGGATGCTGTCGCGGATATCGGGGATCTGGGTCTCCGGGTCCGACAGCTCGTCAATCCGGTTGACGAAGATCACGATCCCTTCGGACCGCACGTTGGAGATCATCCGGATCAGCCCCATATCGACCGAGCTCAGCGCCTGCGAGGCAGACAGCACCACCACGCACAGGCGGCTGTTGCGCAGCGACTTGATGGTGATCTGCTCGCGCATCAGGAAGGTGTCGTTGACGCCGGGCGTGTCGCGCAGGCACAGCGGCACCGGCAGCGAGGGCAGCGGCAGGAACAGGTCGGCGGATTTGGTGATATCGGCAAACCGGCCCTGCTGGTCGCTGCTGCCCGCCATCTCGAAATCGTCGCCCAGGCAGACATAGCGCTGCATCAGGTCGTCATCCAGATGCCGGTAGTCATGCTTCTGGCCCAAGAGCAGCTCAAACCGCCGCCCCAGCCGCTTGCGGGTCTTCTCACGCATTTCCGCAATCTGCGCCTGGATCTTCTGCAGCTCCTCATCGGCGCCCGCCCGCATCGACAGTTCGCCGATCCGGCCGCCGTTCGAGACCAGATGGTCCCACTCGTCACCGTTGAAGAACTGGAAGGAGGCCACCGGATCGCCATCCTTGCGCGGGGCATTCAGGTGCAGCGAGGTGACAACAGAGGTCCAGGGGTTCACATCGGCAGGCAGCAGCCCGGGCCGGGCCACCATCGCATTGACCAAAGAGGTCTTGCCGGATTTGATCTGCCCGATCATCGTGACGCTGGGCTTGAACTCGTCCAGTTCCTTCAGCTGCCGGGCGATCTGGCTGCGGCTGCCCTTGGCTTCCAGCGCCTGAATGTCCAGCAGCAGGTCCTTCAGCTCCACGATCTCGCCTGCAAGCCCTTCCAGGCTGTCATGGCCGTTGCGCAAAAAGGGAAAACGTCCAAGGCCAGCCGGCTGGCAGTCGGGTGTATCATCCATAGGGTAATTTCCTTGTCGGTCTGTGCGAGCAACGAATGAATTCGCGGTCAAAGCTGCCTTCTTTATTTTCTGGTTAACGAACAATCAGCCATCAAAGGCAAAATTGCGGCAGACCGTGGCCGACAACTTGTCTTTGCGTAAAATATTCAGACTTTTTTAACTTCTGGCGGGAGCGCCGGGCGGATTTTGAGCGTCAGCAGCGTGCTGCGCCGGCCACCTGCACGGGATGCGGGGCTACTCGCTCCCGGTCCCGCCGTGCTGCACCGATTGCAGATAGGTGATCAGGCTGCCCAGGGCCTGCGGCACCATCATCGGCTGGCCGTTCGGCAGGGCCAATGCCACATACTGGTCCTCGTCCAGCGACGGGCCGAACACGGGCATGTCGCCATGGGCGGCAACCGGCTGGCGGCCGTCTATCTGCTTTGCCACCGCTTCAACCGGGAAGGCGCCGTTGTTACGCGCGGCCAGCCGGGTCAGATCCGGCGGCTGCAGCGCCATCATTTCCGCCATCGGCCCCTGGCTTGCCGCGTCCTTGCCGTGGCATTCGGCGCAGAAGTACAGGAACAGGTCCCGACCCTCACCGGCCCCGGTTTCCTGCGCCCAGACCGGGCCTGCTGCCATTGCAAGTGTTACTGCCAGCCGCATCAGCATCGCCGTTCTCCTTTGCTCCGGATCCTCTGCGCCGCGCGGCCCCAGCCCGGGCCCGCCGCACATGGTGTGATGATAGCGGCAAACCGGCAGCGCAGAATTGACCCAGAGCAAGGCGGGGTGTGCGGAACCGGACTAGGCTCCGCAGGTGCCGCAACAGGACGGGAGGCCTGGCCATGACCAAAACCGCCGCTGCACTTCTGGCCGGTGCTGCCGTTCTTCTTGCGGCCGCCGCCGTGTATCTGTTTGCCGCGGACAACGGCGCGGGCCTGCCCGAGGGATTCGTCCAGGGCAACGGCCGGATCGAGGCCGAGCAGGTTGAGATCGCCCCCGCACGGGCGGGCCGGGTGGCCAAGGTTCTGGCTGCCGAGGGCAGCCTGGTGGCGGCCGGCAGCATCCTGGTGGAAATGGACACGGATGAGCTGTCGGCGGCGCATGACCGGGCCAAGGCCGAAGCCGCGCTGGCGCGCCAGACCAGGGCCGAGGCGGAGGCGCTGGTTGTCCAGCGCCAGAGCGAGCACCGGCGCGCGGAGCATGAGCTGGACCGCGCCACCGCCCTCCTGGCCGGTCACAACATTGCCGAAACCCTCTTTGAAGAACGCGAAACCGCCCATCAGGTCGCCGAGGCAGTTCTGGGCGCGGCCAAAGCGCGGGTCGCCACCGCAAAGGCCCGCATCGCGGCGGCTGAGGCAGAGGTCCGCCGGATCGCCGCGCAGATCGAGGACAGCATACTTACTGCGCCGGTGCCGGGCCGGGTCCTGTATCGGCTGGCAGAACCGGGGGAGGTGGTCGGCGCCGGCGGGCCGATCCTGACGCTCCTGAGCCTTGAAAACATCTACATGGAGGTGTTCCTGCCCGCCCGCGAGGCCGGTCTTCTGCCGATCGGGGCGGAGGCCCGCATCGTGCTGGACGCCCTGCCCGATTACGCCATTCCCGCCACCGTCACTTTCGTGTCGCCAGAGGCCCAGTTCACCCCCAAGCAGGTGGAGACCCTCAGCGAGCGCGAGCAGCTGGTGTTCCGCGTCCGCGTCCGCATCCCGCAGGATCTGGTGGCGGCGCGGATCGAACATGTGAAAACCGGCCTGCGCGGCATCGCCGTGATCCGGCTCGATCCGGACAGCCCCTGGCCCGAAGCGCTGGAGCGGCGCATCCCGCCTGAGCTGTTCGAATGACTTCCCGGGCTGACAGTCCTGGGATACGCATCGCGGAGGTCACGCACCGCTACCGCAGGCATGTGGCACTGGATGGGATCTCCTTGGACCTGCTCCCGGGCCGGCTGGTGGGGCTCATCGGTCCGGACGGGGTCGGCAAGTCGACCCTTCTGGGCCTGATCACCGGCGCCAAGCAACTGCAGGCCGGGTCGATAGATGTGCTGGGCGGCCCGATCGGCAACGCCGCCCATCGCCGCCGCATCTGCTCCGCTATTGCCTTCATGCCGCAGGGGCTGGGCCGCAACCTCTATCCCGAACTGTCCGTGCGCGAAAACCTGGAGTTCTTCTCCCGCCTGTTCGGCCAGGGTGCGGCAGAGCGCGAGGCCCGCATCGCATCCCTCCTCACCGCAACCGGGCTGGCGCCTTTTGAAGACCGGCTGATGGGCAGGCTGTCGGGCGGCATGAAGCAGAAGCTGGGGCTGTGCTGCGCCCTGATCCACGACCCCAAGCTGCTGGTGCTGGATGAACCGACCACCGGCGTCGATCCGCTATCGCGCCGCCAGTTCTGGGCGCTGATCAGCGCCATCCGCACCCAAAGTCCCGGCCTCACCGTGCTGGTCTCCACCGCGTATATGGAGGAGGCGCAGAGCTTCGACTGGATCGTCGCCATGGATGCAGGCCGGGTGCTGTTCCAGGGCCCGCCGGAAGACTTGCGAAGCGGGGCCGGAGACCTCGAGACCGCCTACCGGCAGCTGCGCGCGAAAGGAAAACCGCCGCCGGTTCCGGATCAGCCCGCGGCTGCGCACAGCGGCGAAGCGCTCATCACCGCCCGCGGCCTCACCCGCCGCTTCGGCGATTTCACAGCGGTTGACCACGTCGATTTCAGCATTTCGCGCGGTGAAATCTTCGGATTCCTCGGCTCCAACGGCTGCGGCAAGTCGACCACCATGAAAATGCTGACCGGCCTCTTGCCCATCAGCTCCGGCGAGGCGCAGCTGTTCGGCAGGCCGGTGGATGCCAGGAACCGCGCCATGCGCCGCGAAACCGGCTATATGAGCCAGGCGTTTTCGCTTTATGGCGAACTGACCGTTGAGCAGAACCTGCAGCTCCACGCCCGCATTTTCGGGATCAAGGACCGCGCGGCCCGGGTCGCCGAACTGACGCAGCGCTTTGGCCTTGCGGCGCACAGGACCTCCCTGGCCGCCGCCCTGCCCCTGGGCATCAAGCAGCGGCTGTCGCTGGCGGTTGCGGTGATCCACCGGCCTCGGGTGCTGATCCTGGAT
>JABXIA010000294.1 GCA_013373325.1 Paracoccaceae bacterium | reverse complement strand
TCGGCGGCGGGCTGCATCAGGGCGCAGTGGAAGGGAGCGGACACCGGCAGCATCACCGCGCGCTTGGCGCCTTTCGCCTTGGCGATTTCAGCCGCGCGTTCCACTGCGGCTTTGGCGCCGGAGACCACCACCTGGGTGGGGTCGTTATCGTTGGCGGCCTGGCAAACCTCGCCTTGCGCGGCTTCTTCGGCCACCGCGCGCACCGCGTCGAGGTCGAGGCCGAGGATTGCGGCCATGGCGCCCTCACCCACCGGAACGGCGCTTTGCATCGCGAGGCCGCGGGTGCGCAACAGGCGGGCGGTATCGGCAACCGAAATCGCGCCGGCGGCGGCCAGTGCGGAGTATTCACCCAAGGAGTGGCCGGCCACAAAGGCGGCTTTGCCGATGGTGACGCCTTCGGCCTCCAGCGCGCGCATGGCGGCCATCGAGGTGGCCATCAGGGCGGGCTGGGCGATCTGGGTCAGGGTCAGGGTTTCGATGTCGCCCTCCCAGATCAGCTGGCTCAGGCTTTCTCCCAGAGCGTCGTCCACCTCGTCAAAGATGGCCTTGGCGGCGGGATAAGCCTCAGCCAGCGCCTTGCCCATGCCGATTGTCTGGGCGCCCTGCCCGGGGAACACAAATGCGATCGTCATTGAAGACCTCGTCCGTTTTAGCGTTTTGCCTGATGTACCCGCCCTTTCCCTCACGTACAAGCAAAGGTGCATGTTGCGCACGAAAGCTGTGCATGGGCGGACAGCCTCGTGCGTTGCATCGCGCGCATGCGCGGTTAGGTTAAGGTCAACCGGACCCTGACCAGGAAATGCGCTTTATGTCCCGCTCCAACACGTTTTCGTCTTATGGATCTGTCGCCAAAGGATTTCATTGGCTGACCGCCCTGCTGATCTTCTCGGCCTTTCCGCTGGGCTATTTCGCCAATGAGCTGGCGCATGAGATCCAAAGCCCCGGGTTTGACGGCAGCCAAGCCGTGATTGAGCGGGCAACACTGCTTTTCTCCTTGCACAAGACCATCGGCGTGGCGGTGTTCTTCACTGCGCTGCTGCGGATCCTGTGGGCGCTGAGCCAGCCCAAGCCCGGCCTGCTGCATCCGGACCGCAAGGCAGAGGCGCTGGCGGCAGAAGTGGTGCACTGGCTCTTGTACGGCTCGCTGGTGGCGGTGCCGCTGTCGGGCTGGATCCATCATGCTGCGACCACCGGTTTTGCGCCGATCTGGTGGCCCTTCGGGCAGAACCTGCCGTTAGTGCCGAAGTCCGACCACGTGGCGGGACTTTTTGGCGGTTTGCACTGGCTGCTGGTCTGGACGCTGGCAGCGGCGCTGGGGCTGCATATTGCCGGCGCGCTGAAGCACCATGTGATCGACCGCGACGCGACCCTGCGGCGGATGCTGCCGGGCAGCGGCACGCTGCCCAAGCCGCCTGCGCAGGCGCACAGCCTGGCGCCGGTGCTGGCAGCGCTGGTTGTCTGGGGCGGCGTGCTGGGCGGCGGTGCGGCGCTGGGCATTCTTGGCGGCCATGACCACAGCCACGATCACGGAACGGAAGGCACCGTTGCGCCGGTGGTGGCCGCAGCGCCCGGGGGTGCCGGCAGCTGGGCGGTTCAGTCCGGCACGCTGACTATTGCCGTCACCCAGATGGGCAGCGTCATCAATGGCAGCTTTGGCGAATGGTCGGCGGTGATCAACTTCGAAGAACCTGCCGCCCCCGGCCCGGCGGGCGACGTGGAGGTGACCATTGCGATCCCCTCGCTGGAACTGGGCACCGTCGCAAGCCAGGCGATGGGGGCAGATTACTTCGACAGCGCCAATTTCCCCACCGCGCTGTTCACGGCGGAGATCGAGAAGCTGGCAGAGGGCTATCAGGCCGTGGGCACCCTGACCATCAAGGGCGAGACAGTGCCTGCCACCCTGCCCTTTGAACTGGAGCTGGACGGGGATACCGCGAAGATGACCGGCGGGCTGACCCTGAACCGGCTGGATTTCGGGGTTGGCAAGAGCCTGCCCGATGAAAGCTCGCTGGCGTTTGCCGTTGATGTGGCGGTGGAGCTGGCCGCCAAGCGCACGGAATAGCCGGCAGCACAGGGCAGCGCTCCCGCACCTTTCAGATGCGCCGGCAGCGCCGGCACCCTTGGGCCTGGCGCCGCGCTGACGCGCAGCGCGTCCCCCTTTGCGGCCCGGCGGATTTTACCTGCAAGGCTGCAGGAGACCGGGCTTCAGTGGCTGTGCCGGTAATACCCGCCGTGACGGGTCCGGTGGCGGTGGATGCCGCGGTAGTGATGCCGGTAGCGTTTGACGTGATGATGCCCGCCGTAAGGTTTGGAATAGGTGCGCGGATAGTAGTCGTGGCTATAGCCGCGGTGGCGGTCCTTGCGGTGATCCAGGCTTTTGGCAACAAGACCCAGAGCAAGCAGCCCGGCAATGGCGCGGGCGGCATCATTGCCTGAATCATGAGCTGCGGCGGGCGTTGTTAAGGCCAGATTGGCGGCAAGCGCCAAAGCCGCGCAGGCCGTGGTGAGAGAGCCGAAGCGGAACATGGTGCCTCCTTTCCGAAGCGGCCGGAGGGGCCAGCCTCAGTCTGCGCGGCGCATGGTGCAAAGGCCAGTGAACTTGGGTCACGGTTTGGGGAGGTTTGGAGAGGTCCGGAGCGGTCGCCCAAAGGAAAACCGCCGGCCCCAGGGGAGCCGGCGGCGGAGATTTCAAAGACCGGGCAGCTCAATCAGCCGTCGGCTTTCATCGCCTCGACGGAGATCTTGATGTTGACCTCATCGCTGACGAAGGGCGCGAACTGGCCCAGGTTGTAGTCGGTGCGCAGGATCTGGGTGGTGGCGTCAAAGCCCGCCCAGGGCTTCTTGGCCATCGGATGCTCGCCCGCCTGGTTCAGCTTGGCGTCCAGCACCACGGATTTGGTCACGCCGTTCAGGGTCAG
>JABXIA010000206.1 GCA_013373325.1 Paracoccaceae bacterium | reverse complement strand
TGGCCGACCACCCCGAGGTGTTCGAAGAGGTGCGCGGCTCCGGCCTGATGCTGGGCCTCAAGTGCGCGGCGGCGAATATTGATGTGGTCAACGCAGGCTACGCCAACGAACTGATCACCGTTCCGGCCGCGGACAACGTGATCCGCCTGCTGCCGCCGCTGACCCTGACGGACGAGGACATCGCCGAGGCCGTCAGCCGCCTTGATGCCGTGGCAAAAACCGTTCGCATCAGCAATTCCTGACCTTCCTCTTGCCAGAAAAATCCCGGGGGTCCGGGGGCCGCGCCCCCGGCTTCCGCCAGTCAGAAGCGATAGAGACATGAACCATTTCCTCGACATCCACAAAACCGACCCTGCCGACCTGCGCGCCATCATCGACCAGGCCAAGGCCACCAAGCAGGCGCGCCTGGGCCGCCCCAAGGCAGCGCTGGACGATGAACTGCCGCTGAAGGACCGGATGGTGGCGCTGATTTTTGAAAAACCCTCGACCCGGACCCGGGTGTCCTTTGACGTCGGCGTGCGCCAGATGGGCGGTCAGACCATGGTGCTGTCGGGCAAGGACATGCAGCTGGGCCACGGCGAGACCATCGCCGACACCGCCCGCGTGCTCAGCCGTTATGTGGACATGATCATGATCCGCACCTTTGACGAGACCGTGCTGACCGAGATGGCGGAATATTCTGACGTGCCGGTGATCAACGGCCTGACCGACCGCACCCACCCCTGCCAGATCATGGCGGACGTGCAGACCTACGAGGAGCACCGCAGTTCCATCAAGGGCAAGAAGGTTGTGTGGTGCGGCGACGGCAACAACGTCTGCGCCTCCTTCATCCATGCGGCCGGCCAGTTCGGTTTCGACCTCACCTTCACCGGGCCGTCGCAATTGGACCCGGAGGAGGAATTCATGGGGCTGGCGCGCAAGGCAGGGTCCAAGGTCACGGTTGAACGGGATGCCTTCAAGGCGGTGGAGGGCGCCGATCTGGTGGTGGCCGACACCTGGGTCTCAATGCATGACAGCCAATCGTCGAAAGAGCGCCGCCACAACATGCTGCGCCCCTATCAGGTCAATGAAGAGCTGATGGCCCATGCGGGGCCCGATGCGCTGTTCATGCACTGCCTGCCGGCCCACCGCGAGGAAGAGGTGACAAGCGCCGTGATGGACGGGCCGCAGTCGGTGATCTTTGACGAGGCCGAGAACCGCCTGCACGCGCAGAAGGCCATCATGCGGTGGTGCCTTGGCGGCTGAGGCGGGCTGCCATTCCGGTTTTGCCAGGGCGCGCAGCAGTAACATCTGCTGCGCGCCTTTTTTGTGCGCTGCACGCCCGTGACGCATGGGCGAAATAGTTTGCACTGGCTGCCGGGCGCGGATTCGGCAAACCTCCTTTAAAGGATTTCTTCGCAAGGATATGCCAATGAACCGCAGCATAGCCCTTTTGATCGTCGACATGCAGCAGGAGATGGCCAACGTGGCGGCCTCCGGCCGTCCGCAGGCCAACCCGCAGGCGGAGGAGACGGTGGCGGCGCTGGCCGCAGCCTTCCGCGCGGCGGGGCTGCCGGTGGTGCATGTGATGCATGACGACCCGCGCCCCGAAAGCAAGTTCCGCCGCGACCTGCCCAGCGGCCTGCCCTTGCCCTGCGCGGTGCCGCAGGAGGGCGAAGCGGTGTTCTGGAAAACCGGCTCTTCCGGGTTCTGCGGCACCGGGCTGGAGAGCCATTTGCGGGATGCAGGCATCACCCGTCTGGTGATCGTAGGCGGTGTGGCGGCCTTCTGCGTCAACTCCACCGCGCGGTCTGCCGCAAATCTCGGTTTTGAAATCGAGGTGGTGGAAGATGCGCTTATTGCCTTTGACATGCCCGCGCGCAAGGGCGGCATGCTGGATGCTGAGGTGGCGCTGGAAGTCACGCTGTCCGCCCTGCACGCAGGGTTCGGCAGGGTTGTGGATTCCAAGGATGTGCTGGCGGAACTGCCTGCCGTTGCTTCTCCATAGGCGCGGTCCGGCGTCCGAAGGCTGACGCGGCTTCTCAACACTTTGTGCGCCCCTTGTGCCAGTGCCGGTTTGCCGCCAGCATCTTCCTGATGCTCAGGGGAGGAAGACCATGGCTGAAACATCATCCAAACCGCAGGCTCTGATCGTCGGGGCAGGAACCGGACTGTCAGCCGCCTTTGCCCGGCAGCTCTCGTCCGCCGGTTACGCAGTGCATCTGGCGGCGCGCAATACGGCCAAGCTCACGGCGCTGGCGGCGGAGACCGGGGGCAGGCTGCACGTGCTCGACGGCACTGATGCAGGCGGAACCGCCGCCTTGGTCGACAGCCTGCCCGGCGATCTGCGGGTGGCCTGTTACAACCCCTCAGCCCGGCTGCGCGGACCTGTGGCGGAGCTGGACCCGGAAGCGGTGCGCAAGGCAGTGGAGGTAACCGCCTATGGCGCCTTTGTGCTGGGGCAGGCAGCGGCGCGGCGGATGCTGGCGCAGCAGCCCGCGGACGGGCGGCGCGGCACCATCCTGTTCACCGGCGCCTCGGCGGGCGTCAAGGGCTTTGCCCAGTCCGCGCCCTTTGCGATGGGCAAGTTCGCGCAGCGCGGCCTGGCGCAGTCGATGGCGCGGGAGCTGCACCCCAAGGGCGTCCATGTCGCCTGGATCAATATCGACGGCGGCATCCGCAATGCCGCGCGGCCTGAGCGGACCGAGGCGGCAGACAACCCCGACAGCATGCTGGACCCGGAGGCCATTGCCGCAGAGTACATGCATCTGATCCATCAGCACCGCTCCGCCTGGAGCGACGAGCTGGTGCTGCGGCCCTGGGTGGAGCGGTTCTAGGGCTCGGACCGCAAGATAAAGAAAAACCCCCGCAGCCGGAGGGCGCGGGGGTTCTTTTTTCAATTGCGGTGCAGCTCAGCTGACGAAGGTGTTGAGCAGCAGGTAGATCACGGCGGACAGCAGTGCTGCGGCGGGCACGGTGATCACCCAGGCGGCCACGATGGTCATGAAGTGGCTGCGGCGCACCAGTTTGCGGCGGCGGCGCTCTTCCGGCGCGATGCGCTTTTCTGCCGGGCGGCCTGCGGCGGATTTCTTCAGGCGGCGCTCCATATGCCACTCGCGGAAGAAGCCGACGCCGAACACCGCGCCCACCGCGATATGGGTGGAGGAGACCGGCAGGCCCAGCCAGCTGGCCACGATCACGGTGATTGCTGCGGACAGCGACACGCAGTAGGCGCGCATCGGGTTCAGCTTGGTGATCTGGCTGCCGACCATGCGGATCAGCTTAGGGCCGAACAGGAACAGGCCAAAGGAGATGCCGAAGGCGCCGATCACCATCACCCAGGTCGGGATTGCCACCTTGGAGGCAAAATCGCCGAACTCGGTGGCGTGCACGATGGCGGCCAGCGGACCGACCGCGTTGGCGACGTCATTGGCGCCGTGGGCAAAGGACAACAGGCCCGCGGAAATCACCAGCGGCAGGCCGAACAGCGCCTTCAGCGACTTGTTGCGGTTCTCCATGCCCTCGGACTGGCGCTTGATCAGCGGCGCGGTGATGACATAAGAGACCGCCCCGATACCGGCACCGATCAGCAGCGCGGTCTGCAGGTCGATCTTGACGACCTTCTTGAGGCCCTTCAGGGCCAGATAGGCACCAAAGGCGGCGGCCATGACGGCGACCAGCACCGGTACCCAGCGCCGTGCGGCGGCGATCTTGTCGTCCTGATAGATGATCTTGGCCTTGATGAAGGCAAGGAACAGCGCGGCGATGATGCCGCCCAGCACCGGAGAGATGACCCAGCTGGCAGCAATCTTGCCCATGGTGGGCCAGTTCACCGCGGCAGTGCCCGCAGCGGCCACCCCGGCGCCCAGCACGCCGCCCACGACCGAATGGGTGGTGGACACAGGCGCGCCGACCCAGGTCGCCAGGTTCACCCACAGCGCCGAGGAAATCAGCGCCGCCATCATCGCCCAGATGAACACGCTGCTGCTGGACACTGCGGCGGGGTCGACAATGCCCTTGGAAATGGTCGAGACCACATCGCCGCCTGCCAGCAGGGCGCCTGCGCTTTCACAGATGGCGGCAATCACGATGGCCCCGCCCATGGTCAGCGCGTTTGCGCCCACCGCCGGCCCCATGTTGTTGGCAACGTCATTGGCGCCGATGTTGATCGCCATATAGGCGCCGAACGCCGCGGCGGCGATCACCACCATGCTCATGGCGGAACCGCCGAAGAACACGCCGGCTGCAAGGCCTGCCAGCACGATGAAGGCGAGCGCAATGCCCGGCGCCACCAGCGGGCGGGAGGCATAGCTGGTCGCGAGCTCCAGCTGGGAGATCCTGTTCAGATCCTTATCCAGCGTGTTCCATTGCGGGCGCTGATCTTCGTGGCTCATCGTCGCGTTCCTGATTCCGGGGTCTGGGCACGCGCCTACCCCCGCTCAGGAAACGGATCAAGCTTCTGACATGAAAATGTCACATAACTTTTACAAACGGTGCAGAATGTCCCGCAGTTCCGGCTCATCGACCAGCCCGGCTGCTTCTGCAGGCTTCATCCACTGGCGGGTGCGCTCGCTGGACTCCGGGTAGTCGTCCTCCAGATGCTCCACCTCAACCTCGAAAATCAGCGTGGTCACCGGTTCTTCGGTGCCGTTGTCGTGGCGCTTGGTGAAATGATATTCGCCGATCGGCTGCGGTGTGATGCTGGCGGGTTTCACCCCGGCTTCCTCCCAGGCTTCCTGCAGCGCCGACTCCGGGCCGTCCTTGCCCTCGACCGGCCACCCCTTGGGCAGGATCCAGCGCCCGGTGCCGCGGCTGGTGATCATCAGCACCTCCTTGCCGTCCGCGCCGGTGCGGCAGCACAGGGCTGCAACCTGCACGCGGGCAGGGCGCTGCAGCATCGGTTTGATAATCTCGTTCCAGGCGCGGGTCAGCGGGCTTGTCATGGGTGCTCAGCCTTTGTTGTTGGGGGAGTTCCCGTGTTTATGTGTGCAATTGCGGGAATCTACGCCTGATTTTCCGGGGGTGCAAGGCGATCTGCCGGTTTGCCTGCATCAGGCCGCAGGCGGCGGCTCCCGCCCGCTGATCCGCGCATCACAGATGCACGGCCAGCCGTTGGGCCAGGCAGCGCGGCTGCCCCGCGCTGCGCGCCGGGCCGCAGTATGCGGCGCTACTTGCGCCGTTTCGCCCTGAGTGTGGGGTCTTCCTGCGTCGGGTCTTCGGGCCAGGGGTGCTTGGGGTACTGGGCGCGCATGTCCTTTCGCACGTCGGCATAAGAGCCGGCCCAGAACCCCGGCAGGTCGCGGGTGATCTGGATCGGGCGCTGCGCGGGGGACAAAAGCGAGACCTTCAGCGGCACGCCGCCAACAGAGGGGTGCCGGATCACCCCGAACATCTCCTGCAGGCGGACCGAGATTTCCGGGATCTCGCCATCATAGCTGATCGGGATCCTGCGCCCCAGCGGGGTGATGAAGCTGCCTGGCGCCTCGCGGTCCAGTACTTGCGTCTGCTCCCAGCTGAGCGCCGCCTTGAGCGCAGGCAGCAGGTCGAAGCGTTTCCAGTCCTCGGCCGATTTCACCCCGTCCAGCATCGGCAGCAGCCAATCCTCCAGGCTTTCCATCAGACCGGGCAGGGAGAAGTCCGGCAAGTCATGGCCTTCGGCACGCACCAGTTCCACCCGGGCCGCCAGCCGCGCGGCAGCCCCGGTAAGCCGCAAGCCCAGGTCGCGCACGCCGTCCAGCATCGCCAGTGCCACGGCGTCCGGCGGCACGTCCTTCCAGATGCGGTCATCGAGCACCACGGCACCAAAGCGTTCCTGCTGGCGCGCCACCACCCGGCGGTCGCGTTTGGACCACTCGCAGACGTCGGTCCAGATGATCTGATCCGCGAACAGCTCGCGGATCTCGGCCAGCGATATCTGCGCCGCCATCCGGATCCTGGCCTCGCGCAGGTTGCCGTCGGTGTCCAGCGCCACGATGAACGGCGCCCCCGCCAGCGTGTCGCTGCCGTCCAATATGGCGCCCTTGCCGCCCGACAGCACGAACCGCGGGTTATCGCCCTTGCGGCGCTGGCCGATGCGGTCGGGATAGGCGAGGGCGGCCATCATCGCGGCAGACAGTCCGGCATTGCGGCGGCCTGCCTGTTTTTCCAGCCGCCGCGCCTCGCTCTTGATCCGCTCCACGACGGGGCGGTTCAGCTGGTAGGGGTGGCCGCGGGTAAACCCCTTGGGGTCCCGCAGCGCCTTCAGCCGCAGCGACAGATCCGCAGGCGCGCCGCGCAGCGGGTCGCGCTCGCCCAGCAATGCCGCCAGAGGTGCGGCATCGGGGCCTGCCTGCAGCAGCATGTGGCCAAGCCGCGGATGCAGCGGCAGGGCTGCCAGTGCCTTGCCATGCTCGGTGATCCGCCCCTGCGCATCCAGTGCCCCCAGCATATGCAGCAGAGCCTGCGCTTCCGCCAGCGCACCCGCGGGCGGCTGGGTCAGGAACATCAGATCCTCCGGCGCCGCGCCCCACAGTGCCAGCTCCAGCGCAAGCGCGGTGAGGTCGGCGCTTTCGATCTCGGCGGGCGGAAACGCCATCAGCGCACCTTCCTCGCCCTTGGTCCACAGCCGGTAGCAGATGCCCTCCGCCACACGGCCCGCGCGGCCCTGCCGCTGGGTCGCCTCGGCGCGCGTCACCTTCTCTGTCACCAGCCGCGACATGCCGGAGCCGGGGTCGAACCGCGCGCGGCGCGCCTGGCCCATATCGACCACCACCCGGATGTCCTGAATGGTCAATGAGGTCTCGGCGATTGACGTCGCCAGCACCACCTTGCGGCCCTGCGGTTCGGGCTGGATCGCGGCGCGCTGCTCGGCAAAGGGCAGGGCGCCGAACAGCGGCCGGATATGGCAATGGCCGGGAAGGCGTTTTTCCAGCGCGCCAGCAGCGCGGCGGATTTCGCCCTCGCCGGGCAGGAAAACCAGGATGCCGCCGCCATTGCCGGGTCCGGCAGCGCGGGTTTCCTTCTCTGCCTGCACCACCAGATCCGCCAAGGCGTCCACGCGCCGCGCTTGCGCGGGCAGCGGGCGCTCCAGCCAGCGCGTCTCCACCGGATAGCTGCGCCCCTCGGAGGTGACCATCGGCGCGTCCATCAGCGCCGCCACCGGTCCTGCGTCCAGCGTCGCGGACATCGCAAGCAGGATCAGGTCATCGCGCAGCGCGCCCGCGACCTCCAGACACAAGGCAAGCCCCAGGTCGGCGTTCAGGGAGCGTTCGTGAAATTCGTCAAAGATCACCGCGCCGATGCCCGGCAGGTCCGGGTCCGACTGCAGCATCCGGGTCAGGATGCCCTCGGTCACCACTTCGATCCGCGTCGCCTTGGAGACCTTGGCATCGCCGCGCACCCGGTAGCCGACGGTGTGGCCGGGTTTCTCCCCCAGCGTTTCCGCCATCCGCTCCGCCGCGGCGCGGGCAGCCAGACGGCGGGGTTCCAGCATCACGATGCGGCCCGCGGTCAGCCCGGCCTCCAGCATCGCCAGCGGCACCCGCGTTGTCTTGCCCGCGCCGGGCGGCGCCTGCAGCACGGCACGGCCGCGGGCGCGCAGGGCGTCCAGCAGGTCGGGGAGAGCGTCTTCGATCGGCAATCTGGTCATCTCAGCCTTATCGCCAAAGGGGCAGAGGAGGTCCAGCAGTGAGTCTTTTGATAGAGCGCAGAGGGGAGTGCCTGTCCGCGGGCGGAAGCGAAGCGCCCGCCGTTTTGCCGGAGGCAAACCTTCGGTTTGACGGGGGCGGACGGGCGCTGCCCGGCGTTCCGCCGGGCGAAACAGGGGTGATCGGTGGGTTCGTTCGCGTTTCAATTCAGAACACACGCTGCGCAAACCGCACCCGCCGCGGCGGATTTGCCGCCTTTCCTGCGGCGTGCACTGATGTAGGGTGCGCGCCAGACGGCAGGGGCTGGACTTTGCGGCATGGCTTGCGCCAAGGTCCCGCCCATTACATCAGGAAGACGCGCATGGACACCGATGAACTGACACAGAAAATCCTCGATGGCGACCGCCGGGCGCTGGCTCGGGCCATCACCCTGGTGGAAAGCGGCCGCGAGGATCACCGCGCCAAGGCGGGGGAGCTGCTGTCGGACCTGGCCAAGCACAAGCGCCAGTCGCTGCGGATCGGCCTGTCGGGCACGCCGGGTGTCGGCAAATCCACCTTCATCGAAAGCTTCGGCATGATGCTCACGGGTCTTGGCCTGCGGGTGGCGGTGCTGGCGATCGATCCCAGCTCTGCGCGCTCCGGCGGGTCGATCCTGGGCGACAAGACCCGGATGGAGCGCCTGAGCCGCGAACGCAACGCCTTCATCCGCCCGTCCCCCAGCCAGAGCCACCTGGGCGGCGTCGCCCGCCGCTCCCGCGAAGCCGTTGCGCTGTGCGAGGCGGCAGGCTTTGACGTGGTGCTGATCGAGACCGTCGGCGTTGGCCAGTCGGAAACCGTGGTGGCAGAGATGTCGGACCTGTTCCTCCTGCTGCTGGCGCCCGCGGGCGGGGATGAACTGCAGGGGGTGAAGCGCGGCATCATGGAAATGGCCGACCTCATCCTGGTGAACAAGGCAGACGGGCCGCTGAAACCCGTCGCCACCCGCACCTGCGCCGACTACGCCGGCGCCCTGCGGCTGTTGCGCAAGCGCCCGCAAGACCCTGAGGGCTTCCCCAAGGCGCTGATGGTCTCCGCTGTCGAAGAGCACGGGCTGGACAAGGCCTGGGAAGAAATGCAGGCGCTGACCGCCTGGCGCCGTAAAAAAAGCCACTGGGACCGCCGCCGCGCTGATCAGGCCTGCTACTGGTTCGATCAGGAAGTGCGGCAGGCACTGCTGGCACGGCTGGAAACACCCGAGGCAAAGGCGCAGATGGCGGAACTGGCGGGAACAGTGGCCGGGGGCGGCAAAAGCCCGGGCGAGGCGGCGCGGATCATGCTGAAGGCGCTTGGCGCTGCCTGACACCTGCGGCGGACAGTGAAACAGGCGCCTGCAAGGGGGTTGCGGCAGGCCTGAAATGGGTGCAGTAAGCCCGGCAAGAAAGCTGAGTTGAATCACTTGACGCTGTTGCCGGTTGAGCGTAAGAGCAGCGGACCAGTTTTCGGGCGCAGCCAATGGCAGCGCCCCTTGTGATTTGGCGCCGGACTGCCGGAGCCACCAAAAACGAAGGATGAAGATATGTCGCGCCGTTGCGAACTGACCGGAAAAGGCCCGATGACTGGCAACAATGTCAGCCACGCCAACAACAAAACCAAGCGCCGCTTTCTGCCCAACCTGAACGACGTGACCCTGCAGTCCGAAGTTCTGGGCCGTGGCGTCAAGCTGAAGATCTCCGCAGCTGCCCTGCGCTCTGTCGATCACCGCGGCGGCCTGGACGCGTTCCTGGCCAAAGCCAAGGACGAAGAGCTGTCGGCAAACGCGCTGAAAGTGAAGAAAGAGATCGCCAAGGCACAAGCTGCTCAGGCTTAATTCCCTGGCCTGATCCCTTCACCGGATCGGATTACACGCACCGCGCAGAGGCAACTCTGCGCGGTGTTTGCGTTTGCGCAATCTGCCGCAGAGCCGGGCCTTGCGGCGGGCACGCCATGGGGGCATACCTGCCTGTGATGATGCACCTCTTGCGCATATCCCTTGGCCTGTTCCTGGCCCTGACCGTTGCCTTGACGGCGCACAGCGCGGCCGCCCGGCAGGGGGAGCGCGGCGCTGCAGGCCAGATGGTGATCTGCACCGGCACCGGCCCTGTCACAATCTATGTGGACAGCGAGGGCCAGCCGGCCAAGCCGCCGCACAACTGCCCCGATTGCGTGATGCATGTGCTGGACGCAGTGGCGCAGCCTGCGTGGCTGGTGCTGCGGGTGGAGGCTTGCGGCACCGTGACAGGGGTTCAGCAGGCCGCACTGGCATCGGTGCAAAACACCCCGCAGGCCACCGCCCGGGCGCCTCCAGCGGCTGTCTGACCAGCCACGCACATTCCCAATTTCAAAACTGAATACCTATCCAGAGGAGACAGGATATGTCCCTGAAATCTGTTGTCATTGCAGCCGCGGCTGCCGCTGCCTTTGCCACTTCCGCCTTTGCAGGCGAAGCCATGATCGTGGTGCACGGCCAATACGCACGCGTCTCGTCCCCGACGGCCAAGGCCGGCGCTGCCTTCATGGAGATCATGAACTCCGGCGAGGCCGACGATCAGCTGATCGATGTGCGCTCTGACGTGGCCGCCAAAGTGCAGCTGCACACCCACAAGGAAGGCGGTGACGGCGTCATGAAGATGATGCATGTGGAGGAAGGCTTTGCCGTCCCTGCAGGCGAAACCCGCATGCTGATGCGCGGCGGCGACCACATCATGTTCATGGGCCTGAAGCAGGCGCTGAACCACGGTGACGTGGTCAAGGTGACGCTGGTCTTTGAGAAGGCGGGCGAAGTCGAGATCGAAGTGCCGGTGGATCTGGAGCGCAAGGCCGAAGGCCACGGCGGCCACTCCAACTGATCCCGTGGCTGGCAGGGCGGGCGCGGCGTCAGGCCGCGCTGCAGCCCTCCTTCACGCCCAAAGCCCGCCGCGCGGCGGGCTTTTTGCTGTCTAACAGGCCGCTGAATTAGCCAGGCCAGTGGGACGCTGTTCTCCGTGTTGGAATGAGTTCTCTCATCGGTCTTCCGGATTGGGTGGCTGGAAGCAGGCCTGCGTCCCCCCCCTCCAGCCTCATTCCGCCAGCAACCGGGG
>JABXIA010000146.1 GCA_013373325.1 Paracoccaceae bacterium | reverse complement strand
CCATGGCGACAGCGTCCTGATGGGCCGCTCCCCCGGCTGGCCGGAGGGCATGTATTCGCTGCTTGCGGGCTTTGTCGAACCGGGCGAGACGCTGGAAGCTGCCGTGCGCCGCGAAGTGCTGGAGGAGACCGGCGTGCAGGTCGGCGCTGTCAGCTATCTGTCCAGTCAGCCCTGGGCCTTCCCGATGTCGCTGATGTTCGGCTGCGCGGGTGAGGCGCTGAGCCGGGAGATCACCATCGACCCGGAAGAAATAGAGGATGCGCTCTGGATCAGCCGCCAGGAGATGATGACCGTTTATGCGGGCGAACACCCGGTTCTGAAACCCGCGCGCAAAGGGGCGATTGCGCAGTTTTTGATCAAGAACTGGCTTGCGGACACGCTGGACTAAAGCGCATATTTGCCGGAAACGGCGCAGACCCCAAGCCGCGAACGAGGCAGGCGAACATGGAATTTCACAGCAAAGAAGACATCGATGCCCCGATTGCCGAGGTGTTCGGTGCGATCTCGGATTTCGCCATGCTGGAGCGGTCTGCTCTTCGGCGCGGCATTGAGCTGCAGCGCAGCGGCGATCTGGCCCGCCCGGAAGACGGGCTGGCCTGGGACCTGGCCTTCCGCTTCCGCGGCAAGCCGCGTGAAATCAGGCTGGCAATGGCCTCATACACGCCGCCGTCGGGCATGGTGCTGGAGGGCAGCGGCAGCGGTATTGACGGGCGGACGGAGGTTGAGCTGCTGGCGCTGTCGCCGCAGCGGACCCGGATGTCGGTGCGGCTCAAGCTGTCGCCAACCTCGCTGACCGGACGCCTGCTGGTGCAATCGCTGAAACTGGCGCGCAGCAACCTGAACCGCCGTTTCAAGCTGCGGCTGGCAGATTACGCCCGCATCACCGAAGAGCGTCTGAGCCGGTCCGCCTGAACCGGCCTGCCTGACAGAATGCGGGTCAGGCCTGCGGCACCAGCCGCGGCCACAGCGCCGCATTGGCGCGGGCAAAGGCGCCAAGGTGGCCGATTTTCTGCACCCCGCTTTCCTGCGGATCCAGCACGATCCGGCGCTGCGGCACATCCCCATAGACATCGCCCAGCCGCCAGACCGCCGGCGGCGGCACCACGTCGTCATCCGCCATCGCAAACAGATCCACCGGGATGCCGGTTTCCGCCCAGCAGGGCTGCGGCAGCGTGGTGCCGGCTTCCGGCAGGTAACTGCCCGGCGTGGTGCACCAGCGCCGCCACTGCCAATAGACCCCCGCCGGCAAATCGGCCCCGAACCCCACCGCACGCCCGGGCAGATAGCCCAGGGCACGGACCAGCGCCGGCACATGGCCGAACCAGAAGGCCAGTGCCAGCGCACGGTAGGGCCAGGGATGATCGTGGTGATGCACCAAGCCGCCCGCAACCACGATCATGCGGGCGACGTCTGTCAGGCCATCCTGCAGGGGCATCAGCATCGCCCCCAGTGAATGGCCTATCACCAGCATCGGCACGCCCGCATAGTGCCGCTGCATTTCATTGCGGGCAGCTGGCTGATCCGCCAGCGCCCAGTCCGCCATGGTGGCCTGTGACCGGCGTGGGTGCATGCGCGCCGAGGCCCCGAAATCCCGGTAGTCATAAGTGAGGCAGGCCATCTGCCGCTCTGCCGCCAGCCAGCGCGCGAAATGCCGGTAACAGCCCTGCGGCACCCCGGTTGCGCCGTTCAGCACCACTGCCGCCTTGACCGGTGCCGCCGGATGAAAGAGCCGCCCGGCCAATTCTGCCTCACCGGCGGCAAAGCGCACGTCCTCCACCCGGACTTCCGCGGCGTGTTCTGCATGGCTGTCGAGCATGGCACCCTCCTAGACCGATTGGTCTATTCCACCTCTGGACCAATCGGTCTAATGCTGTCAACCTGCCGCCATGACTGACGTGACGACACCCCAGCCCGGCCCGGACAGCCCCATCCCGACCCGCGAGCGGCTGCTGCGGGCGGCTGCCGGCCTGTTCCGGAACAAGGGCTACAGCGGCACCGGCCTGGCCGAATTGCTGGCTGCGGCGGAGGCGCCCAAAGGCTCGCTCTATCACCATTTCCCGAACGGCAAATCCGATCTGGCGCTGGCTGCGGCGGATTGGGCGTCGGAGCAGATGCGGCAGGTGATTGCCGTGTCTTTTGACCCCGCCCCCAGTTTTCAGGAAGGTGCCAAAACCGTCTGCTACAAACTGGCCAAGCTGTTCGACCTGCAAGGAAAATGGAGCGGCTGCCCGGTTTCGGCCACGCTGTTCGAAGGGCCGGAGAATGAGGCCTTTCACCAGCACGCCGCCAAGCTTTTCGAGGGCTGGATCACGGAGACCGCACAGCACGCCGAGCGCCTGGGGCTGCCCAGGGATGAGGCCCGTGCAGCGGCGGAAAATTTCTATATCCTGCTGCAGGGCGGCTGGCAGCTGGCGCGGGTGCGGCGGGACTCGGACGTGATCCGCGGACTGCACCTGCAGCTGCGCGCATCTGTGCAGACGCAGAAAAACAATTGACGACTCGAGGCGGAAGCCGCTACCGCTTGTGCTGATGGTTCCCGTGCCACAGCATCTTGTGTCCGGGATGAAAAGGGAACACGGTGCGGCCCCGCCCAGCGCAAGGCCAATTCCGCGACTGCCCCCGCAACTGTAAGCGGCGAGCGACCCCGATAGAGCCACTGGCCCTCTAAGAGGCCGGGAAGGATCGGGAAAGCTGCGACCCGCAAGTCAGGAGACCTGCCATCGGATATGAAACTCGAACCCGGGCGGGGTGTCCGGACAGGGTCTGATGGCACCGCGGGCTTTCCGCTTTCTCATCCGGTCTCTTGTCCCCAAGACCCCCGCACCACGCGCGGAGGGCGCAAACATGATGTGGACGGACAAGACGCATTTCTATGCGGCAACGGATTGCAAATACCTCGGGAAACCTTGCCCGGCAGCAGAGCGGATGATCGCCAAGCTGGCTGAGGCGATGACCAAGGCCAAGCCGCTGACCCAGGAGGATTTCGAAATCACCGGCACCAGCAAGCTGGACGGCTGCCCGCGCAACTGCCCTGCGCAGTTTGCTGCCAGCCATGACCGGATCCGGCTGTTCTGCGGTGTCGGAGAGGATGCCCCGCGTGACGGGCTGGACCGGTTTGCCGATGCGATTCTCAGCCGCGACGGCACCGGCTTTGCGGCCTCCAAACTGGACGCCCGCCCCTGCGCGCTGATGGAGGCGCTGCCGAAAACGGCAGAGGCGCGTCAGGCGGAGCAGATGCTGGCGCTTTAAGCCGGCAAGCCAAGCGCAGCAAAACGGAACGGCAGGCCTGATGGGGCTGCCGACTTATTGCGGCCGCAGCTCTGCCGGACGCCCGGCATAGGCCCATTCCAGCTGCGTCTGCGTCTCCACCGCGCAGGGGCGCACGGCCCGCAGTCGGGCCAGTGCCTGCGCAGGGTCCTCGCCGCTTTCGATCATCAGCCGCAGCACCGCCATGCCGGATCGGCCGCAGCCGCCCTTGCAATGGACCAGCACCCGGCCGCCGCCCTCCAGCGCCATCCGCGCCGAGGCGCTGGCCTTGGGCCATTTCGCCGCCACCTGCCGGGATGGCACGTCGAAATCCGGCACCGGCAGATGGATCCAGCGGCTGGCCATGCTCTGGATATCGCAGCCGAGCCGGTGGCTGCCGGCCGCCGCGTGTTCGTCTGCCGTGGTCATGGAGATCACCAGTCCGGGCTTCCAGGCGTTGATCCGGCCCATGTCGCCAGCATAGTCGCCGCCCTTACCCGGCAAGGGGCACAGCGCCAATAGCCCGCCCGCGACTGGCACTTCGTATATGGAAATATTCACTGCCACAGGCATCTCCTGCGCCGCAGTCCCAGAGACTTCGTCAGATCGCATGCCGCCTCCTCGCGTTGCGTTCCAATTCCCACTCCCGCCCAGGGTCTTGCAAGGTGATTCTAACCGCCAAAGCCGCCAAATCCAAAACCTTTTCTTGGCCGGCTGGCACCTGCCCATCAGCGGTGGACGAACCGGCTGCGCTTCAATACCCTGCGCGGAACGCGGGCCACCCGCACATCGAATCCGGCACGAGACAAAATGAACGACACCTCCACTGGCAGCATCCCCTCCAAGTATCAGGTTCTGGCCCGCAAATACCGGCCCGAGACCTTTGCCGATCTGGTGGGTCAGGACGCCATGGTGCGGACGCTGAAAAACGCCTTTGCCGCCGACCGGATTGCCCAGGCCTTCATCATGACGGGCATCCGCGGCACCGGTAAGACCACCACCGCGCGGATCATCGCCAAAGGCATGAACTGCGTTGGCGAAGACGGCCAGGGCGGCCCCACCACCGACCCTTGCGGCAAATGCGAGCATTGCACGGCGATCATGGAAGGCCGCCATGTGGATGTGATGGAGATGGACGCGGCCTCGCGTACCGGTGTCAACGACATCCGCGAGATCATCGACAGCGTGCAGTACCGCGCCGCCTCGGCCCGCTACAAAATCTACATCATCGACGAAGTCCACATGCTGTCGACCAGCGCGTTCAACGCACTCCTGAAGACGCTGGAGGAGCCGCCCGCGCATGTGAAATTCATCTTCGCCACCACCGAGATCCGCAAGGTGCCGGTGACGGTGCTGTCGCGCTGCCAGCGCTTCGACCTGCGCCGGATCGAGCCGGAGGTGATGATTGCCCTTCTGCGCAAGATTGCCACTGCCGAAGGCGCCGAGATTGCCGAGGACGCGCTGGCCCTCATCACCCGCGCCGCCGAAGGCTCCGCCCGCGATGCAACCTCGCTCTTGGATCAGGCGATTTCCCATGGCGCCGGCGAAACCACCGCCGACCAGGTCCGCGCCATGCTGGGCCTTGCCGACCGCGGCCGCGTCCTGGACCTGATGGACATGATCCTGCGCGGCGATGCGGCGGCGGCGCTGACCGAACTCAGCGGCCAGTATGCCGAGGGCGCCGACCCGCTGGCGGTGCTGCGCGACCTGGCCGAGATCACCCATTGGGTCTCGGTGGTGAAGATCACGCCCGATGCCGCCGAGGACCCCACCGTCAGCCCGGACGAGCGCGCCCGCGGCAAGGCGATGGCGGATGCGCTGGCGATGCGCGTCCTGACCCGCATGTGGCAGATGCTGCTGAAGGCACTGGAGGAAGTGGCCGCCGCCCCAAACGCGATGATGGCCGCGGAAATGGCGGTGATCCGCCTGACCCATGTGGCCGACCTGCCCTCCCCTGAGGAGCTGATCCGCAAGCTGCAGGACACCCCGCCGCCCCCGCCCCCTGGGCCGGGCGGCCCCGGTGGCGGTATGCAGATGCAGGGCATCGGCGCTCCGGCGCTTGGCGGCGCTGCGCCGCAAGGCGGCGCGCCGGGCGGCTCATCCGGCGGCGCACCTGTGGCCCATGGTGGCGGCGGCACGGTGACGGCGCTGGCGCCGCAGGTCAGCTCCGCCCTCGCCCGCTATCCGTCTTTTGAACACGTGGTGGAACTGATCCGCACCAACCGCGACGTCAAGCTGCTGGTCGAGGTCGAAACCGGCGTGCGTCTGGTCTCCTACCAGCCGGGCCGGATCGAGTTCACCCCCTCGGCCCAGGCGCCGCGCGACCTGGCCGCCCGGCTTGGCTCAGCGCTGCAGAACTGGACCGGCGCCCGCTGGGTGGTCTCCATCGCGCCGGACGGCGATGCCGCAACCATTGCCGAGATCCGTGATGCGGCTGAGAACGCCCTGCGTGAAGAGGCCACTGCGCATCCGCTGGTGCAAGCCGTTTTAGAGAACTTCCCCAAGGCCAAAATAACCCGCATCCGCACACCGGAGGAACTGGCCGCCGAAGTTGCCGCCGAAGCCCTGCCCGAGGTGGAGGACGAATGGGATCCCTTCGAGGACGGGTGACGGCGGGCCTCACGGCCCTCTTGTTCACAACGCCGGCCACCGCCTTTGCCACCACTTGCTTTGACACAGGGGAAGCACAAGACAGCGCATGGGATGTCCTTGTGCGGCTCTCGTCCAAACCTGTTGCATTGGCCCTCTTTGCCTTTGCCGGATTCGCACTCTATAGTGGAAAGCGACTGCCGTTTTCAGTCGCGGGCGCGCTGTGGGGCCTTCTGACCTTGGTTATAGCCGTAGATAACCAAGAGCTTTTCTTTGATGATAAGAAAGCCTTGGGCATAATCGAAGACTGCACCGCTTCCCCCCACTTGTTCATCGCGCTTGCAATTGCGATATGTGCGGGGATGACTTACGGCGCCCTGCGCCCCCGCACTTAGGAGAAGACAGATGCTCAAAGGCCTCGGCGGTCTTGGCGACATGGCCAAGATGATGAAATCGGCACAGGAACTGCAGACCAAGATGGCGCAGATGCAGGAAGACCTGCACAACGTCATGGTGACCGGCGAGGCCGGCGCGGGCCTGGTCAAGGCAACCGCCTCTGCCAAGGGCGACCTCAAGGCGCTGGACATCGACCCCTCGATCTTCAACGGCGACGACAAGGAAGTGGTCGAGGACCTGATCCTGGCCGCCATCAAAGACGCCCAGGCAAAGGCCGCGGAAAAGGCGCAGGACGAAATGGCCAAGCTGACCGAAAGCATGGGCCTGCCCAAGGACATCAAGCTGCCGTTCTAAGAACCGGCAAGCTGAATGCAAAAAAGGCGGCCCGTCTGGTGCCGCCTTTTTCTTTACCCGCCTCATCCAGTCTCCAGCCGGAACTTCAAGAAACGCTGCCCCTCGTATTGCACCGCCCCGGTCTGCACCGCCCCCAGCCGCATCAGCGGCCGCAGGTGCCGCCGCGTCGGCGGCAGCAGGAAGGTGACAAAGGGAATGCGCGGATCCTGGCGGGCAAACGCCAATGCCTTGCGCGCGATGGCGGGGCCAAGGCCAAAGCAGTCAGCCCGCAGCACCAGCCCGAAATCCCACTCTGCGGCTTCTTTCTGGAACCCGCCCCAGCCAAGGTAATCTTCCCCGCGCAAGAAAGCCCAATGGCCCAGCCCGTCGCGCTGCCAGCAGGCCTCCTTGGCGGCCACGAATTCCCTGGCAGCGGCCTCATCCCATGCCCCTGCCAGCAACGGCATATGCTCCGCCATCCGCGGGTCTGACATGTGGCGGGCAATCTCCTGCGGCGGCACCTCTGTCAGCCGGGCAAAACGCAGCCGGGGAGATTTTCCCGCTTCCCGCCTTGTGCCGCCTGCCATCCCGAACCCTCCGCCGTTTCAGGCTAGGCATACCCCTGGGCGCCAGCAAAACAAACCCCGAACATTTTGCTGCCCCGCCCTTGCACTTCCC
This sequence comes from Paracoccaceae bacterium, assembly GCA_013373325.1. GTDB lineage: Bacteria > Pseudomonadota > Alphaproteobacteria > Rhodobacterales > Rhodobacteraceae > Leisingera. The sequence goes on along the minus strand of JABXIA010000146.1, from coordinate 14,884 downwards.
TGTCCCGATCAGCCTATATGGCTGGGAAGCAAAGGGCCCAAGGCATGATCAAGAACTCCACCAGCGATATTGAAGACCTGATTGCCCTGATGGCCAAGCTGCCGGGACTGGGGCCGCGCTCGGCGCGCCGCGCGGTGCTGCATCTGATCCGCAAGCGGGCGCTGCTGCTGACGCCCTTGGCCGATGTGATGAGCGAGGTGGCCGCAACCGCCCGCGAATGCCTCAACTGCAGCAATGTCGGCACCAGCGAGATCTGCCCGATCTGCACCGATGAGGTTCGCCGCAACGGCGAGCTGTGCGTGGTCGAGGATGTGGCCGACCTCTGGGCGATGGAGCGCTCCGGCGTGTTCAAGGGCCGCTATCATGTGCTCGGCGGCACGCTCTCCGCGCTGGATGCGGTGGGACCTGAGGATCTGCGCATCCCGCGGCTGATCGACCGGGTCGCCACCGAAGGCATCAGTGAAGTGATCCTGGCGCTGAATGCCACCATCGACGGCCAGACCACGGCGCATTACATCGCCGATCAGCTGCAAGGACAGGTGAAGCTGACCTCATTGGCGCAGGGCGTGCCGATCGGCGGCGAGCTGGATTACCTCGATGACGGCACCATCTCCGCCGCGATGCAGGCGCGAAAGGAAATCTGACGCTGCGGCCGGGCGCAAAATTCTTCGAAGAATATTGGCCGGAAAATTCGAAATTTTCCGGCTCTCCTCCGTTAGCCGTAGAAACGTTGCAGCCCCTGTACTGCCTGGGACAGCGCACCATCGCCGGTGTCCTTGTGCAGCACCAGGCGGATCGCGCCGGAACTGCCGCCGCCGATCACCACACCCTCGGCTGCCAGATGCGCCCGCAGATCATCATTGCGCCCGTCAGCGGGCGTGAAGAACACCATGTTGGTGGCCTGAGACACGTCACCCGCGCCCAGCCCCCGCAGCACTCCGGCCAGGTCCGCTGCCCGTGCGTGATCTTCTGCCAGCCGCTCCGCGTTATGCTCCAGCGCATAGAGCCCTGCCGCCGCCAGCACGCCCGCCTGCCGCATGCCGCCGCCCAGCATCTTGCGCCAGCGCCGCGCCCTGGCGATCAGATCCGCTGGCCCGACCAGCACAGATCCCGCCGGTGTGCCCAGCCCCTTGGACAGGCAGACCGACACCGTGTCCGTCAGCCCGGCCAGATCCGTTTCCGCGCACCCCAGCGCGGTGATTGCGTTAAAGAACCGCGCCCCGTCCAGATGCACCGACAGCCCGGCAGCCCGGCCGGCCTGTGCCGCTGCGGCCATATCCGCCAGCGGCACTGCCAGCCCGTTGTGGGTGTTCTCCAGCGACACCAGGCGGCTGACGGCAAAATGCGGATCATCCTCCTTTATCGCGGCCCTGATCTCTGCCGGGTCCAGCGCCCCGTCCGCACGCACGGGCAGAGGGCACAGCGCAATGCCGCCCAGAACCGAGGCGCCAGCCGCCTCGTAGGCGTTCACATGGTAGCCGCTGCCGCAGATCACTTCCTCGCCGCGCTGGCAATGCGCCAGCATGGCTGCAAAATTGCTCATGGTGCCGGTGGGCACAAAAAGCCCCGCTTCCTTGCCCAGCCGTTCGGCCAGAACGGCCTCCAGGCGGTTCACTGACCGGTCTTCGCCATAAACGTCATCGCCCAGCTCCGCCGCGGCCATTGCCTGCAGCATCCCCGCATCGGGGCGCGTCACCGTATCGCTGCGCAGATCGCACAGGGCCGCATTGTCCCCGGCCCGCGCCATGCCAGCGTATTGGTTCATTCCGTCACCTGTTCATAGGCCAGCGCCGCCACGATGTGGACGCGCCGGGTTTCGCCTCCGTTCAATGCGGTGTGGTATCCGCGGGTGTCAGTGAAATAGACAGAGCCGTCCGCTGGCAAGTGGGTGACGTGATGATTCACGATAAACAATGATCCGGGATTGGAAAGCACCGGGATATGCAGCCGCGGCTCCGGATCGCGGTGCCACGAGTTGCAGTTGTAAAGCCCCTTGGACAAAACCCGCGTGCGCCCGACCGGAAAGCGTTTCGCCAGTTCCTCGTGCACATGCTCGAAGTAGGTTCCTGCAAATTTCGGATTGAACTCGGAAAACTCCACCTCCGGCACCAGATCCTCGCGCGGCTCCTCGACATAGCGGCTGTCGGCGCGCAGCCAGTAGCGGCCCGACAGATCATTGGCGGTCCACTCGGACTGCCCCGGGCGCCGGGTCAGCGGCAGCGCGGCGAACCCCTGATCCTGCATGCCGCCCATGAAGTCCTCGCGGCGCAGACATTCCTCCAGCGCCTCCTGCAACAGCTGGATGTCGAAAGTCAGCTCCAGCCGCTGGATGCCCGGCCCCGGCACAAACTCCGCCACCGAGGCGGAATCGGGCATGGCCTGCATGGCTTGGGCGACGGCTTGCACATCGGCGTCGTTGATCTGCGGTACAAAGGTCATGCTGCCTGCTCCCATGTTTGGCTCTGTTCACATCGCCAAGTGTTGCATCTGACGCCAGCATTGCAGACTGCTCTCCGCCCCAAAAGCGGTGTTTCCGCAATCCTTCTTGCAAAAATTGCAACACATGGCAGGGTAACCCCATGCGCCGCAAGATCCCGCCCATCTCCGCCCTCTTGTGTTTCGAGGCCGCCGCACGTTCCGGAAGCTTTGCCCAGGGCGCCCGCGCCATGAACCTGTCGCAAAGCGCCTTCAGCCGCCAGATCCAGGGGCTGGAGGCACAGACCGGCCAGACCCTGTTCAAGCGCGAACGCCAGCGGGTGCATCTGACCGGCGCCGGCGGAATGCTGCTGCAGGAGCTGGCGCCGCAGCTGGAGGCGCTGGAGGCCACCTTTTACCGGCTGCGCACCCGTGATAACCCCTACGGCGCGCTCAACATCGGCACCTATCCGACGCTGGGCAGCCGCTGGCTGATGCCGCGGCTTGCGGAACTTGCTCAGGCGCAGCCGCGGCTGACGGTCAACACCATCACCTACTTGGACAATGCTCAGGTGGATGCCAGCCTGGTGGATCTGGCCATCGTGCAGGGCGATCCGCCGTGGCCCGGTTTCCGTGCCGATCTCCTGATGCCGGAAACCCTGGTGGCGGTGGCGGCGCCCGGCCTGCTGGAGGCTCCGCTGCAGGAAGCAGCCCGCCTGCTGGACCACCCGGCGCTGCAGCACACCACCCGCCCGCTCAGCTGGCAGATCTGGTTCGAAGATCTGGGCCAGGCGCTGCCCGCCCGTCCCACCGGCCCCCTGTTCAGCCAGTTCGAGATGCTGATCGACGCGGTGAAATACGGCCACGGGGTGGCGATCCTGCCGGAGCTTCTGGTCCGCCGCGAACTGGCGGAAGGCAGCCTGACCCTGGCCCACCCGCACCGCTGCACGCTCGCCAGCGCCTATTACCTGCTGACACCGCAGGCCAAGACGGGCACCAGCCGGATCGAACGGGTCCGGACCTGGCTGCTGGAACAGGCGCCCGGCGCCTAGACGCCACCGCGCCGCGCATCAGCGCGGCGCCACGCCCAAGGCTGCCAAGGGGCCCGCGGGGGCACCTGCAGACGCGGGAGCACTCCGCTATGCGGGCTCCCCCTAGCGGAACAGCGCCTTGTAGAGCTTTTCCTTGGTGAACGGCTTGTCCAGCACCTGAACCCCATCCAGTTCCGGGTAACCCGCCTGCGCAGCGCTGAAGGCAAAGCCGCTCATCATCACAGCGTTCAGCCCGGGCTGGAGAAGCCGCAGCCGGGACAGTGTTTCCCAGCCGCCGCGCCCCGGCATGCTCATGTCGATCACCGCGCCGTCAAACGGACCTTGAGTCTGAATAAGCGCCAGCGCCGCATCATAGCCATCGGCGCTGGCGACCTCGCAGCCGCGCAGCTGCAACAGGCCGGCGACGGCACGGCGCACGGTGTCCTCGTCATCCACCACCAGAATGCGGCGGGCTTGCCTTTTGCGCGGCTCTGGCGCCGCAGCGGATCCGGCAGCCGGCACCGCCGCCGCCTCGCAGGCCGGGAAATAGAAGCGGAATGTGCTGCCGCCGCCCTCCCGGCTGTCCACGGCCAGCCCGCCCCGGTGGCTGCTGATGATGCCCATCGCCGCCGCCAGCCCCAGGCCGCGGCCGCCAGGCTTGGTGGTGAAGAACGGATCGAATATCCGCGCCACGGTATCGCGTGCCATGCCGCCGCCGGTGTCGCGCACCTCCAGTATGACGCAGGGACCCGCCGGCATCCTGCGCCCGGCCAGAAGCCTCTGCCGCTCCGCCGTGCCCAGGCTGCGGCGCCGGGTGGACACCGTCACAGTGCCTGCCCCGGGCCCGATCGCCTCAACCGCATTCAGCACCGCCTGCATCAGCAGCTGACCGGCCTGGGCCGGATCCATCCGGGCGGTCAATTCCTCCGCCTCCAGATCCAGCACCACCGCCTTGCCCAGCTTGCACTCTGGCGGCACCAGCGCCAGCGTCTCACGGACGACCCGGTTCAGATCGCAGGCCTCCGGCTGCGGGGTCCTGGCGCCCCGGACATAGCCCAGCAGCTGCCGCATCAGCCGGGCCGAGTCCTGCAGCCCAGCCTTCACCGCCCGCACATCCGCCGCCGCCGGGTGTGCCGCCTCCAGATGTGCCAGCGCCAGCTCGCTCTGGCCTTGCATCCCGGCCAGCAGATTGTTGAACTCATGTGCAATGGTGCCCGCCAGCAGCCCAAGGCTTTCGGCCTTGCGCCGCAGCAGCAGCGCCTGTTCCGCCTGGCGCCGCCGCCGCTCCGCCCTGCGGCGGCATAGCTCATGCGCAGCCCGTGCTGCACAAACGCCGATCAAGCTGCTGTTCTGAAATCCGGCGGCCATTCCGCCGTCGTGCAGCAGCGCAAAATGGCCAATCAGCTGCCCATTCTCATCCCGCAGCGGCATCCCGAAATAAGAGACCAGACCCTGCGACCGGAACGCCTCCTGCGCCGGAAACATCTCTTGCAGCCCTTTGGGCACCAGGAAGGGTTCGCCTTCTTGCAGGAAAGCGCAAGGGGCGCCCTCATAAGACATCAGCTCCTCGCCGCTGCCTGCTGCGGCCAGCCCGCCATCACAGCATGCCAGAACCCTGTAGCAGCCCGGGCTGTCAGCCGTGCATTCAGCGATGAAAGCCCTTCGCACCCGGAAGGCGCGCTGCATCTGAACCGCCAGCTGCCGCAGGGCCGCCAGGGGCGACAGGCTGCCTAGTCCCGCCCCGCGCGCCAGCGCCGCCAGGGCCGCGGCCTGCTGCATGGCGGCCAGCTCCGCCCCCAGCCGCGGGGCAAACTGCTGCATTGCTGCTACGGCCTCCGCTGTCAGCGCCGCACCTGGCGGCTGCCGCCAGGCAGCCTGCACCAGGCCGGCAACTGCGCCCGCAGCGTCCAGCAGCGGCACCCCGGCATAGCCGTTGATGTTTTCTTCGATGAACATTGCGTCTTCCGGGTACAGCTGCTGCACCCGGTCCGGGAACACCTGCGGCGCGGCGCGCAGCACCACGTCCCGGCACGGCGCGCCGCGCGCGTCATATTCAAAATCTCCCAGCTGCATCCCGTCGAACCAGCTGGCCACCACCTTCAGGTGCTCGCCCTGCCGGATCCGCAATGCGCTGACTGTGACCAGATCCGCGCCGAATCCCCGTGCCAGCTGATCTGCAAATGCCTGGCAAAACTCGGCGCCACTTGCGCCCGCCAGCTCTTCCAGATCCAAGCGGCTGCCTGCCGCAAGCGCCGCCCCCCCGGATGCGTCCATAACCAATACTCCTGCCATCCCTGCACGGGCCGACCTTCCGGGTCCGGACCCCTGGCACACTCACAAAACACTGTCCGTCCGCACCGCAGAGCTGCCCCCTTTTACCCAAAGGCTTCTGCCGCAGTGCCCAATTCTGCAGGCAGCCTGGAACATGGCTGCACCGCAACATCATGCTGCGCGAACTACACGTGCGCAGTCAACATCTTGTATGATTGAGACTCAATTCTAACAGAAAAAGCCGCAAATCCGGAGCACCGGATCTGCGGCTTTTTACCGATTTTCCATTTGCCGGACGGCCCGCCCGGCCTAGGGCGGACAGGTCCGGATCAGAAGCGGCTGTCCTCGTCGTCGTCCTCGTCATCGCCGCCCGCGGGCAGGTTGAAGAAGCTGTCGGCGTCCAGGACGTTCTCTTCTTTCTTCTCATCCTCGTCGTCATTGAGGCCGCCGCCCAGGGTGAAGGTTTCCAGACCCTCGATGGCAGACGGGATCTTCGGCTCAGCGTCCATCTCCAGCGACTGCTCGGTGGAGACCAGCTTGCGGCGCTCGTCATCGCTCATCACGCCGCCTTCGGCTGCCTTCTTGGCCGCGGCCTTCTGCACCGCGGAGTCCAGCTCGGACTGCTTGCACAGGCCCAGCGCCACCGGATCGATCGGCTGCATGTTGGCGATGTTCCAGTGGGTGCGCTCGCGGATCGACTGGATGGTCGGCTTGGTGGTGCCCACCAGCTTGGCGATCTGGCCGTCGCTCAGTTCCGGGTGGAACTTGACCAGCCACAGGATCGAGTTCGGACGGTCCTGGCGCTTGGACAGCGGGGTGTAGCGCGGGCCGCGGCGCTTTTCCTCGCCGGCCGCGGCCGGGTTGAACTTGAGCTTCAGCTTATGCAGCGGGTTGGCCTGGGCCTTGTCGATCTCTTCCTGGGTCAGCTGGTTGTTGGCCATCGGGTCGAACCCTTTGACGCCCACCGCCACTTCGCCGTCGGCAATGCCCTGGATTTCCAGTTCGTGCATGCCCACGAAATCTGCGATTTGCTTGAAGCTGATCGTGGTATTGTCCACCAGCCACACGGCGGTTGCCTTGGCCATCAACGGTTTTGCCATGTGCTCATCTCCTTAAAACACCTTTGAACCCCGGATACATCTCTCCCGCCGCCTGAAATGGCGTCCCCGGCGATCCGGGGCAGGTTTCCGTTGTCGGGGAACTTCCGCCCTATATAGTCGGCATCGATGCATAAGGAAAGAGGCCAATGCGCAAGTTGTTCACAGGTGTTTTTGCGGCCGTTCTGTCCCTGCTGCCGGCGCTCGCCGCAGCGGACGGCGAGCCTGCGGGCGACTTCGACTACTACGTGCTGTCGCTCAGCTGGTCGCCGAACTGGTGCACGCTGGAGGGCGACGCCAAGGGCGCGGACCAATGTGATGCCCGCCATGATTACGGCTGGACGCTGCATGGCCTCTGGCCCCAGTACCACCGCGGCTGGCCCAGCTACTGCCGCACGGCCGAGGCCCCGCCGAGCCGCGCGATGAGCCGGGACATGGCGGACATCATGGGCAGCCCAGGGCTGGCCTGGCCCCAATGGAAGAAACACGGCACCTGCTCCGGCCTCAGCGCGCGGGACTACTACAGCGCGATGCGCGCAGCCTACGAACGCGTCACCCGCCCCGCCGCCTTCCGCAGGCTCGAGAAGCCGGTGACCCTGCCTGCCGCCGTTGTTGAGCAGGCCTTTCTGCAGGACAACCCCGACCTCAGCCGGGACAGCCTGACCATCACCTGCCGCGACGGCGCCATCCAGGAGGCCCGCATCTGCCTGTCCAAGGGGCTGGAGCCGGTACCCTGCGGGCGCGACGTGATCAGGGACTGCACATTGAAAAACGCCCGCCTCGCGCCCATCCGCTGAACTGGCAGGGGCGCTGCCCCTCTTGGCCTCACGGCCAATTCACCCCGGGATATTTCGGGCCAGATGAACAGGGGGCCCTGGCTTCATCTTTCCCCAAATACTCAAACCCTGCCACGCAGCCAGCGCCGCCGCCGGCAGGTGCGGAAACATGCCTCCGCCCCGCCCCAAGGCGGTAAAGCGCCTGTGAAGCGGAAACTGCCGCGTTTCGTGCTACATTACACCACGTGCCGCGCCCGGCCCTGCCTGAACGGCACTCCGTTTTGGTCAGCGAGAAGGAGGAAGCGCATGGCAAAAACAATCGGTAACCCGCTCAGCTGGCTTCTGCAGGGTGCAGAGACCACTTCCCACCACGTTGGCCAATCCGTCAGCGAAATGCGCAGCACAGGCGCCGCGGCAATGCCGGAGGCGCGCAAGCTCAGCATGGATGACATCATCCATTCCCTGGCCGCCGGGCTGGAGGATTTCGCTGCCTGCCGCTCCGACGCAATGTTCCTGGTGCTGTTTTATCCCGTTATCGGCATCGCCCTCATCGTGATGAGCCTGTCGATGAACCTGCTGCCGCTCGTCGTGCCGATGATAATGGGCTTTGCCCTCCTCGGTCCCGTCGCGGCAGTCGGCCTTTATGAGATGTCGTCGCGCCGCGAGGCCGGGATGGAGACCCGCTGGATGGATGCCTTTGCGGTCATCCGCTCGCCCTCCTTCGGCGCCATCCTGGTGCTGGGCCTGTATCTGGCGGCGCTGTTCATCATCTGGCTGGTGGCGGCGGACATGATCTACAGCCGCACCCTGGGGCCGGAGCCGCCGGCCTCCATCATGGGGTTCATCGGCGACGTGCTAACCACCCGCGAGGGCTGGATGATGTCGATAAGCGGCGGCATCGTGGGCGCGGTTTTTGCCTTTGCCGCATTGGCGATGAGCCTGGTGTCCTTCCCGCTGCTGATGGACCGCCATGTCGGCCTGCCGGTCGCGGTCGCAACCTCGATCAAGGTGCTGCGTAAGAACCCGATGGTCTGCATGGCCTGGGGCGTGATCGTCGGCGTGGCGCTGATCGTCGGATCTATCCCCTTCCTTGCCGGGCTGATCATCGTGGTGCCGGTGCTGGGACATGCGACCTGGCATTTCTACCGGCGCGCGGTGGAGTGAACACTTGAAGAAAATAACAAGGGCCGGCGCATCCGCCGGCCCTTTGCTGTAAAGGCCTGAGGCCGTCAGCCCACCTTCAGGACAATCTTGCCGATATGGCCGGAGCTTTCCATCCGGGCATGGGCCGCTGCCGCATCTTCCAGCGCAAATTCGCTGTCCATCACCGGGGCCACCTTGCCTGCTTCCAAGAGCGGCCACACCGCCTCGCGCAGATCCTGCGCAATCTGCGCCTTGGCCAGATCGCTTTGCGGGCGCAGGGTCGATCCGGTCAGCGTCAGCCGCTTGACCATCATCAGGGCAAAGTTCAGCTCCACCTTGGGGCCTTGCAGAAAGGCGATCTGCACCAGCCGCCCGTCCTCGGCCATCGCCTTGATGTTGCGCGGGATGTAATCGCCGCCGACCATGTCCAGCACCAGATCGGCGCCGCCCTCGTCCCGCAGCACCTTGACGAAATCCTCGTCGCGGTAGTTGATCGCCCGCTCGGCGCCCAAGTCCAGGCAGGCCTGGCATTTCTCATCCGACCCCGCAGTCGCAAACACCCGCGCCCCGAACGCCTTGGCCAGCTGGATCGCGGTGGTGCCGATGCCGGACGAGCCGCCATGCACCAGGAACCGCTCCCCGGCCGTCAGCCCGCCGCGGGTGAAAACGTTGGACCAGACGGTAAAGAAGGTCTCCGGCAAACACGCCGCCTGTTTCAGATCCAGCCCCGCAGGTACCGGCAGGCAGTGTGCCGCAGGGGTGGCGGCATATTCCGCATAGCCGCCGCCCGGCAGCAGCGCACAGACCTGATCACCCTCCGAGACACCAGTGACACCTGCACCCACGGCCACCACCTCGCCCGAGGCTTCCAGCCCCGGCAGATCGCTGGCGCCCTTGGGCGGATCATAGGCACCTGCGCGCTGCAGCGCATCGGGACGGTTCACCCCGGCATAGGCCACCTTGATCACCACCTCGCCATGGCCCGGCTGCGGCACCGGGCGCTCACACATCTTCAGCACCTCGGGCCCGCCGGGTTTGGTGATCTCCACCGCGCGCATCATCTCTGTCATCGGCTGATTTCCTCCTGATCCTTGCCCTCTGCCTAGCATCCGGCAGAGTGCGCGCAAACAGCAAAGGCGCCGCAGTTGGGGCGGAATGCGGAGTGGCCGCACCGGCAGCAGGCATCTGTCAGAGCGGCGTTACAAACGCTGTCACAGAACTTCGGCCGCTACTGGAATGGCAGTGCGGACTTTCCTGACTGCCGCCCTCTTTCAACTAACAACCGTTTCTACAAAATGAAGCGAATTTCAGGTGCAATGAGCCGGCTGATCCGGCCGCCAGTGTTCACCGCACAATAAATGGACCTCGGCGGGCGGGCGGCGCTGTCCACGCTGCGGCACACCCAATTCCTTGCCTCCATGGATTTCAACGATTGCGACAACGCCCGGTCTGTTATCGTCGGCAGGGCGCGCTTGATGCCGCTGAATTGGCTTGGTGTATGGAGCGATGTCAGAACCGGCAAAGTCCACGAGCGGCGCAGCAAAGGCTGATCTTCCGCTGTCGAAACACACTGAACCTTGTGGGCAATGGCCGCCGCCGCAATCCCCGGCTGCGTAAGGCGGAATTCCGGACGCAGCGGATGCCCATAGCCGGGATTCCGCTCAATCAATCCAATTTCGATCAGGTGATCCAAGCTTTGCGCAAAGGCGGTTCTGCCTGCCCCCGTCGCGGCCAGCAGGGGCGCTTGCCGTCCGGCAACGCCCGAATGCAGGCACGAGAGTATAGGCATCGCCCAGGCCTTCGACGTGATGTTGACAAACGTTCCGATGTCCATAAAGTATAGTTAGTATATTTTGAGTCATAAGGAAAGCCCATGTCACTCGTTGCAGTCGACCAAACCATCACCATCGCAATTTCAGTCAAGGATCGCCATGCGAGCGCAAAGTGGTACGAAACCATGCTGGGATTTGAGCTGCTTTATCATGCCGATGAGGCGGGCTGGTCCGAGCTTCGGACAAACACGCCCGGTGTCGCTATCGGCCTTGGCGAGCACACCAAGCCAGCACCCGGCAACTGCGTGCCGGTCTTTGGGATCGCTGATCTGGATTCGGCCCGGCAGAAACTGGAGCAGGCGAAAGTCAAATTTGATGGCGAGACGGATGTCGTCGAAGGCATGGTCAAAACCGCGACTTTTTACGACCCCGACGGCAATGCGCTGATGCTTGCGCAGGATTTGACCGGCGGGAATGAGTAACACGCGGATTTCTTATGCCTCTGCGGCGTGCCTGCTTCCGGCAGGCACGGCCTCATCTGCCCTTAAGGCACGTCTTCAATACTGAGCGTTCACCCGCAGTCGCCGGAAATGTCCCCGTAACGGCCGCCTAAAACCTTCGCAGCATTCGCCGCTCTGGGCTCTCTCCCGCCATCTGCAGCAAAGTACGTGCATATGCGCGTTGGCCGGCGGCAAGTCCCGTGCCGCCAGCAGACAGGCATCCAGCCTCGGGACTGCCCCCCTTCAGCGCCGCGGATCAACCGACCCTGGCAGATCATCGCGCCCCTTTGGCGGCTTGATCTGTTCGGCCAGCCAGTTCGGCCCCACCAGCAAGGGCTTCAAAAGCGGGTTTTTCTGCAGGCCGGCCTTCAGCTTTTCGAAGTTCATCACATTATCAATGCGGCGGTCCAGGAAATCCCAGGTCGCCTGATGCTCCAGGCTGTCATCGCCCAGCCAAAACAGCACGGTGGCAGAATAGACCCCGGCCAGCGAGGCGCGCTTGGTGTACCAGTTCAGATCATCCGAACCGTCGCCAAGCGTGTCCCAGATCAGGTCGCAGGTGGTCCAGATCGCCTTGACGCCGTCGCCGGCATATTGCGGCAGCGCCAGCAGCGTGGTGCCGCGGCGCACCGCTTCCTTGTCCTCGACCGCTTCCAGCCGGAACCGCACCGCCGCGGCAACCTTGTCCCGGAACCGCATGCCCGACAGGTCCTCTGCCTGCAGGCGCTCCAGCATCCGCGAATCGCCCCGGGCGTGAAACGCCAGCGCCAGGTCGACCCCGCCGCGCGGGCAGACCGCATGCGCCAGCACCTCCGGCACGTCCGCATCCTGACAGGCGGCCCGGAACGTCACCTCTGACCAGCCGTCAAACGGCACATGATTCAGCGCCGCATCCAGCAGTTTATCCTTGATAGCGTCCGGTGCGTGATCGTGGTCTTTGGTCATCTCAGCCTCCCGCTGGCAGCGTCCTGATACCCTACTAGACAAAATATACGCGCTTTGCTATACGGCCACCTCCTGCAAATCCTTGCAACTCAACTTAGAAAGGTGGTGAAAACCACATGCAGGTTAGTGTTCGCGACAACAACGTCGATCAGGCGCTTCGTGCCCTGAAGAAAAAGCTGCAGCGTGAAGGCGTCTTCCGCGAGATGAAGCTCAAGCAACATTTCGAAAAGCCGTCCGAGAAAAAAGCGCGCGAGAAAGCTGAAGCGATCCGCCGTGCCCGTAAACTGGCACGCAAGAAAGCCCAGCGCGAAGGTCTGCTGTAAGCCGGCCCCGCTCTCCAGCTTTGGACAGCACTATGGCAGGTTTCAGGACCCGCCGAAAAGATCAGACGACCCCCGCGGCCCTGCCCGGGGGTTTGTCATTTGGGACACCACCTTCGGCTGATCGCGCCCCGCGGCGGGCCGCCCTCTCCTGAAAGGGCACACGTAAAAATATCAAATTGACAGCAAATACATCTTTAGGGTGTATTTCTCTACAACCTTCTGCTATAACAGATTCACGGCAGGGCAGATCAGTTGCGTTTCCCTAACCATTGCCCCGCCGGCCGGGCTTGGAACACCCGGTTCTCCGAAACCCTGGGCAGGTGGCGCTCCCCCCTATAACCAGCGCCGGTCTTGGTCCCTGCAAACAAGGCTCCTCTATCAGGGTTTCCAAATTTTCCGGACGCTGCCAGTTTCCCCCCGGCGGCGTCCGGTCCGTTTTACGCCCCCCTTCTCCGCAAATCCCCGGCCTGCTTCCCGCCCATCCCACCCGAATCCGGCCAGCCGCCTAGCCCGCAGGCAGGCAGCAGAAAACAGCCGCCGCAGCCCATGCGGCCCGGCCAAGCAGGTGCAGGGCACAAACACGCAATAATCCGCGTACCCGCGCCCGTGTCCCGGGCAGAGCTTCGCCGGTAACCGCCGCCCGCGCAGGGCCGCCCTTTCAGTGCCATAAAATTTCGTTAACGGATCAGGGCACCGCCGCACAGTCGGCTCACTCACGGAGCAGTTTACGATGTCACAGGCAAGCGATCTCGAGCGGCAGATGCTCGAGCTGATCAACGCAGAGCGCACTTCGCGCGGGCTCAATCCGGTGCAGCTGGAGCTGCGCCTCAACGATTCCGCCGAAGATCACAGCGACTGGATGCTGCAGCAGGATGTGTTTTCCCACACCGGCGCCGGCGGCTCCAGCGCAGGCGACCGGATGGAGGACGCGGGTTTTGTCTTTTCCGGCAGCTGGACCTGGGCGGAAAACATCGCCTGGCAAAGCGAACGCGGCGCCCCTGGCCTGGCGGACGATGTCATCGACCTGCACAATGCGCTGATGAACAGCCCCGGCCACCGCGCCAACATCCTGAACGCCAATGTCGAGGTGATCGGCATCGGCATCGAGCGGGGCAATTTCAACGGCTGGGACGCGGTCATGGTCACCCAGAACTTCGCCCGGACCAGCGCACCGCTGCAGCTCGACACCGGCTCAGGCGGCGGCACCCCGCTGCCTCCCCAGCCGACGGATGGCAGTGATACCCTTTCTCTTGCATCAAGCGGTGAGCTCAGCGGCATGGCCGGAGATGACCAGCTGACCGGCAGCAGCGGCAACGATACATTGCGCGGCAACACCGGTGAGGATGTGCTCATCGGCAACGGCGGCAACGATCTGCTGCAGGGCGGCAAGCAGGACGACACGATTTATGGCGGCGGCGGCAGCGACACGCTGATCGGCGGCCGGGACAACGATGTGCTCAACGGCGACAGCGGCAACGACAAGCTGAGCGGCTGGGCAGGCAATGACCGGATGTCTGGCGGCAGCGGCGCTGATCAGATGTGGGGCGGCAAGGGCAACGACACGCTGGACGGCGGCGCCGGCAATGATCTTCTCAAGGGAAACAGCGGCGCCGACCTGTTCATCTTCTCGGCCGGAGACGACACCGTCGCCGACTTCGGCCCGGCTGTCACCGGCGAACGCATCGACCTGCGCAGCGCGGACGGCATCACCAGCTTCAGCGATCTGATGACCAGCCACGCCAGCCAGACCGCAAACGGGCTGCTGATCACCGACACCGACGGCGACAGCATGCTGCTGGCAGGGATCACCGCACAGGACCTCAGCTCCGGCGACTTCCTGTTCTGATCCCCGTTTCCCCGCCGGGCAAACAGCAAAGGGGGCGCCGCGGCGCCCCTTTTCCGTGCCTGTCAGGCCTCAGTAGATCTTCGGCACATACAGCTCATCCGGCAGCACCTGGCGCTCGTAGTCCGGATTGTACTTGCGGTCCGGCAGCTCCACCTTCTCGTGCTGCACTTCCTCATAGGGGATCTTGGTCAGCAGGTGCTCGATGCAGTTCAGCCGCTCGCGCTTCTTGTCGTTGCCCTCGACGATATACCAGGGCGCCTCGGGGATGTTGGTGCGCTTGAACATCGCCTCCTTGGCCTTGGTGTACTGCTCCCAGCGGATCCGGCTCTCCAGATCCATCGCCGACAGCTTCCACTGCTTCATCGGATCGTGAATGCGCATCATGAACCGCAACTGCTGCTCCTCGTCGGTGATCGAGAACCAGTATTTCAGCAGGATAATGCCCGACCGCACCAGCATCCTCTCGAATTCCGGAACGTCCTGAAAGAACTGCTCGACCTGATCGTCGCTGGCGAAGCCCATCACCCGTTCGACGCCCGCGCGGTTATACCAGGAGCGGTCGAACAGAACGATCTCGCCGCCCGCCGGCAGATGCGGCACGTAGCGCTGGAAATACCACTGGCTCTGCTCGCGGCGGTTCGGGGCCGGCAGCGCCACCACCCGCGCCACCCGCGGGTCCAGCCGCTGGGTGTTCCGCTTGATCACCCCGCCCTTGCCCGCCGCATCACGGCCCTCGAACAGGATGCAGACCTTGGCGCCGGTGTG
>JABXIA010000208.1 GCA_013373325.1 Paracoccaceae bacterium | reverse complement strand
GCCGCCAGATGACCACCCCGCAGGACGCCAATGTGCATGCGCTGGCCGTCGATGGCGACTTCGTCGACTGCCAGGCGCGCGTCAAGGATATGTTCAACGACTTCGACTTCCGCGACGGCGTGAAGCTGGCGGGCGTCAATTCGATCAACATCGCCCGCGTGCTGGCGCAGGTGGTTTATTACTTCTCCGCTGCCGTGAGCCTTGGCGCGCCGCAGCGCAAGGTGAGCTTTACCGTGCCGACCGGCAATTTCGGCGACATCTTTGCAGGTTTCATTGCCAAGCAGATGGGCCTGCCGATCGACCAGCTGGTGGTTGCCACCAACCAGAACGATATCCTGCACCGCTGCCTGTCGGGGCAGGGGTACTACAAGGGGGAAACCCAGCCCTCGATCAGCCCTTCGATGGACATCCAGGTGTCCTCGAACTTCGAACGCGCGCTGTTCTATGCTTATGACCAGGACAGCAAGGCCATTGCACAGCTGATGGACGAGCTGAAGGAGGGCGGCTTTGATGTGTCGCAAGGCGCGATGCAGGCGCTGGCGGAGAATTACGTCTCCGGCCGCACCTCCGAGGAGGAAACCCTGGCGACCATCAAGTCCGAGCTGGCGGCCTCTGGCGAGCTGTTGTGCCCGCATGGCGCGGTCGGTGTGAAGGTCGCAAATGAGCATCGCAGCTCAGACGTGCCGATGATCACGCTGGCCACCGCGCATCCGGCGAAATTCCCGGCCGCCGTGGAAGAGGCCAGCGGCATTCATCCGCCCTTGCCTGCGCGCATGGCAGACCTGTATGAGAGGCCGGAACGGGTCACCCGGATCGCCAACGATCTGGCTGCCCTCGAGGATCACATCAGAAAGAACATCGCGAATTGACAGTTCAGCAGCACACACTCGCCAACGGGTTCCGTATCGTCTCCGAGCATATGCCGGGCCTGGAATCCGCGGCGGTCGGGATCTGGGTGAGCGCCGGCGGCCGCCACGAGCGGCTGGAGCAGAACGGCATTGCCCATTTCCTCGAGCACATGGCCTTTAAGGGCACCAAGCGGCGCTCGGCCCTGCAGATCGCAGAGGAAATCGAGGATGTGGGCGGCTATATCAACGCCTACACCTCGCGCGAGGTGACGGCCTATTACGCCCGGGTGCTGAAGGGTGACGTGCCGCTGGCGGTGGATGTGATCGGGGATATCCTGCTCAATCCGGTGTTCGACCAGCGCGAGATCGAGGTTGAGCGCGGGGTGATCCTGCAGGAGATCGGCCAGTCGCTGGACACGCCGGATGACGTGATCTTTGACTGGCTGCAGGAGGAAAGCTACCGCGGGCAGCCGCTGGGGCGGACCATTCTGGGGCCTGCGGAGCGGGTGCGCAGCTTCAGCCGCGAGGATCTGCAGGGCTTTGTCGGCGAGCACTACGGCCCCGGCCAGATGATCCTGGCGGCAGCGGGCGGCGTGGATCACGACGCGCTGGTCAAACTGGCGGAGCAGCTGTTCGGCCATATGGAGGCCAAGCCGGAGTTCACCGCCGAAAGCGCGCAGTTCACCGGCGGCGAGGCGCGGCAGGTGAAGGATCTGGAGCAGGCGCATTTCGCGCTGGCCTTTGAGGGGCCGGGCTACCGCGACCAGTCGATGTACACCGCGCAGATCTACGCTAGTGCGCTTGGCGGCGGCATGTCCTCGCGGCTGTTTCAGGAGGTGCGCGAGAAGCGCGGCCTTTGCTACACGATTTTCTCGCAGGCGGGCTCTTATGCCGATACCGGCTCGATGACGGTTTATGCGGGCACCTCCGGTGAGCAGCTGGAAGAACTTGCGGGCATCACTATTGACGAGATGAAACGCGCCGCGGATGACATGAGCGATGCCGAGGTCGAGCGCGCCCGCGCCCAGATGAAGGCGGGGATGCTGATGGGGCTGGAAAGCCCCTCGAACCGGGCCGAACGGCTGGCGCGGCTGGTGCAGATCTGGGGCAAGGTGCCGTCGCTGGAACGCACGGTGGAGCGCATCAATGCCGTCACCACCAAGGACGTGCGCGCGCTGGCAGAGACCATGGCGGTGACGGCGCCTGCGGCGCTGGCTTTGTACGGCCCGGTCGCTGATGCCCCGGCGCTGGAGCGGCTGCAGGAGAGGCGCGCCGCCTGATGCTGCTCAACCGCCGCAAGGTCCGTATCGAAACCGAGCGCCTGACCCTCAGGCCGCCGGTGCATGCGGATTTTCACGGCTGGGCGGCGCTCAGGCTGCTGAGCCAGCCCTATCTGACGCCTTGGGAACCCAGCTGGGCGGCGGACCACCTCAGCCGCAAGAGCTTTACCAACCGGGTCTATTGGGCGCGGCGGTCGGTTTCCGGCGGCACCGCGCTGCCGCTGTTCCTGATCCGGCGCGAGGATCAGGTTCTGGTGGGGGCGATCACGCTGGACAACATCCGCCGCGGCCCGGCGCAGGCGGGCACGCTGGGGTACTGGACCGGGCTGCCGTTTGCGCGCCAGGGCTACATGCGCGAGGCCATCGGCGCAGTAGTGCATCATGCCTTCACCAAGCTGGACCTGAGCCGGATAGAGGCGGCCTGCCTGCCGGAAAACCAGGCGTCGCGCGGATTGCTGGAGAAGTCCGGCTTCAAATACGAGGGCGTGGCCCAGTCCTATCTGCAGATCAATGGCCGCTGGCGCACCCATGTGCTTTACGCCTCGCTGCGCCACGACCGCCGCGGCAAGACACTGGCCGGGCAGGCCTAGCGGGCAGGACCCGAGGGCGGTCATTCTCTCTACCAGATGCTCCCGCCCATCGCTGGCGCATCAGAAGATACGCCGCTCCCGTTGGGCCGGGCGCCGCCCCTGCGGTGCGGCGCGGTGTGCTTGGCCGGCGGTGCCGCGCCCTGCGCCAGCAGGGCGCCATGCCCAACTGCAGGGCGGAATTTTCAATTCCGCCTCAGCAGGCGGGAGAGCTTGCGGGGCAAATTTTCCGGGATCAGGGCTGACAATGCCGGTTTGCGCCCTAGAACCTGCCTCATGCGCGCGTTGGCCTCTCTCCTGTGTTTCATTCTGTGTTCCGCGGCCCTTCAGGCGCAGGAGCGGCGGCAGAGCCATTGCATCGCGCTGGCCCGGTCCGCGCCCGGTCTGGAATACCTGCAGCAGGCCAGCTGGCAGGACCCGGTGGCCGAGGACAGCGTGCAGATCCGCTACATCGCCCATGCGTCCTTTCTGCTGCGCACCGCGGGCGGGCTGAATGTGGTCACTGATTTCACCGGCTTCACCGGCGCTGCGCCGATGATCCCGGATGTGGTTACCATGAACCACGCCCATGAGACCCATTGGACTGCCCATCCCGACCCCGCGATCCCGCATGTGCTGGAGGGCTGGGGGCCGTTCGGCGCTGGCATAGAGCATCACCTCGACCTGGGTGAGATGCTGATCCGCAATGTGCCCACAGATATCCGCAACATGTTCGGCGGGGTGGAGGCGCGCGGCAATTCGATCTTTGTCTTTGAGGCCGCGGGCCTGTGCATCGGCCATCTGGGCCATCTGCACCATGTGCCGACACCAGAGCAATACGCGGCGCTGGGGCGGCTCGATGTTGTAATGGCGGCGGTGGATGGCGGCATAACCCTCCCGCTGGATCAGATGCTGGAGGTGCTGGGCCGGCTGCGGTCCTCGGTGATCATCCCGATGCACTGGTTCAGCGACACGTCGCTGGAGCGTTTCCTGGCCCGGATCGGCCCGGAATTCGATGTGGTGGATGCAGGCAACAGCGAACTGACCGTGTCGCTGCGCAGCCTGCCCGGCCGCCCGACCATCCATGTGCTGCGGCCAAGGTACCTGCTGGAGGGCGAGTGACCCGTCTTGCCAGCCGCGGGGCCTTGCGGCATGGATAGGGCATGACGCTGAACCCCGCCGATCCCGCTTTTGCTGCCCGTCTTTCCCACCTTCTGCCCGAGGGCGTTTTGCGGGATGCCGAACCACGGTATCTGGAAGAGCCGCGCGGCCGGTATCAGGGGCAGGCGGCGCTGCTGGCGCTGCCGCGCAGCGTGGAGGACGTGTCCACCCTGGTCCGCGAAGCCAATGCCGCCCGGGTGCCGGTGGTGCCCTATGGCGGCGGCACCGGGCTGGTGGGCGGCCAGGTGATGGCGGACGGAGTGGCGCCGCTGGTGATCTCGCTGGAGCGGATGGCGGCGATCCGCGCGGTGCATGCCCGGGAGAATGTGCTGATCGCAGAGGGGGGCGCCATTCTGGCGGATGTGCAGGCGGCGGCGCAGGCGGCGGGCCGCCTGTTCCCATTGTCGCTGGCGGCGGAAGGCTCGGCGCGGATTGGCGGCAACCTTGCGACCAATGCCGGCGGCGTCAACGTGCTGCGCTACGGCAATGCCCGCGATCTCTGCCTGGGGCTGGAGGCGGTGCTGCCCACGGGTGAAATCTGGCACGGGCTGTCGCGGCTGAGGAAAGACAACACCGGCTATGACCTGCGGAACCTGTTGATCGGGGCGGAGGGCACATTGGGGGTGATCACTGCTGCTGCCTTGAAACTGTCGCCGGTCCCGGCGTCGCAGGGCACGGCCGTTTTCACAGTGACGGACCCGCAGGCGGCCATTGATCTGCTGGCCCTGGCCCGCGATCACGCAGGCGAGGGTGTCAGTGCCTTTGAGCTGATCCATGGCCAAGGGCTGGACTTTCTGGCGGAGACGCTGCCGCAGGTCCGCCAGCCCTTTGCGGACGCGCCGGAGTGGTGCGTGCTGATCGAGCTGGGGCTGCCGCGCGGCCTGGAGGCGGAGGACACTTTGGCTGCGCTGTTTGCAGCCGCCGAGGCGGCAGGGCTGGCAAGCGACGGGGTGATTGCCCAGTCGGACAGCCAGCGGCAGGCGCTGTGGGCCGTACGGGAGCATATCCCGCTGGCCAACAAGGCCATCGGATCGGTGTCCAGCCATGACATTTCGGTGCCCATTTCTGAGATCCCGGCCTTCATCGGACAGGGCAGGGCGGTGGTGGCCCGGCTTGGGGATTTCCGCATCAACTGCTTTGGCCACCTGGGCGACGGCAACCTGCATTACAACGTGTTCCCGGCCAAGGGCCGCATGCGGGAGGACTATGACCATTTGCGCGCAGCGGTCAAAGAGGCGGTGCATAATCTGGTGCAGGCCTTCGGCGGCTCTTTCAGTGCCGAGCACGGGGTGGGGCGGATGAAAACCGGCGATCTGGAGCGCTACGGCGACCCGGCCAAGCTGGCGGCGATGCGCGCCATCAAACAGGCGCTGGACCCCAATGGCATCATGAACCCGGGTGCGGTGCTGCGCGCGGAGTGAGGCGTGCCGTGAGCGGCGTCCTCCCGCACCCGCGGCTGCCCGGCTGCGCCGGACCGCCTGGCGGCTATGGGCCCGGCGCTGCGCATCCGCGCGGCGCGCCCCTTCCGGCCCAAAGGGCCTGAAGGGGCCATGCCCAACGGGAACAGTCTTTCCCCGGAAAGGCGCCTGACCGGCGGGAGATTTCCGGCCGGACAGGGGCGGTCAGTGGGGGATATTCAGAGGCCCTCGAACTCGCAGAGCACATGCACGTCCATGCCCATGTCCTCCAGCAGCTTGCGCCCGCCCAGTTCCGGCAGATCAACGATGAAGGCGCAGGAGACGATCTCGCCGCCCAGCCGTTCGATCAGCTTGATGCCCGCGCCCGCGGTGCCGCCGGTGGCGAGGAGGTCATCCACGACCAGGATCTTCTCGCCGGGCTGGATCGCATCGTCGTGGATCTCCACAATCGCCTCGCCGTATTCCAGCTTGTAGTCCTGGCTGATTGTCGTGCCGGGCAGCTTGCCCTTCTTGCGGATCGGCACGAAGCCGGTGCCCAGCTGGTGCGCGATGGCGCCGCCGAGGATAAAGCCGCGCGCCTCAAGGCCCACAACCTTGTCGATCTGTTCCCCGGCATAGGGGTGCAGCATCTGGTCGATGGCCATGCGGAACCCGCGCGGGTCGGCAAACAGCGTGGTCACATCGCGGAACATGATCCCTTCATGCGGGAAGTCGACGATGGTGCGGATGTAGTCCTTGACGGCTTGTTTCTTGGGCATCTGCGCGGCTCTCTCGGGCTATGTCGGTGTTGAGGCCCGGCAGAGGGCCGGGCCAGCAGCGGTTTGGACGATCCAGGGCCTTGTTGCAAGGAAAAGCAGGCGGCGGCCCGCGGCGGTGTTCTGATTAGCGGGCCAGGCTTGTGCTCCAGTGCATCAGCGCTTCCAAGGGCCCGCGTTTTGCAAAGAGGTTCCAGAACCACACCAGCACCATCGACAGGGCGCAGAACCCCAGCGAGAAGCCGAAGATCTGCGTGGGGCTGAGCGCGCCGACCAGCTGCCCCATGGCCTCCAGTGTGCCCATGCCCAGAAGGATATGCGCCGCATAAAGGCTGAGCGCCTGCCGCCCCGGTGCTGCCAGCCATTCCGCCAGTCCGGCCTTGTCGAGCATCGGGGTGAGGGCCAGCACCAGCCCGGTAACCGCCAGCGCGCTGCCGGAAGCCGACAGGATGTAAAAGGGGCCGGGCGGGATGGCGCTGGTGCCGAACAGCTCTGCCAGTTCCGGGTCCTGGACCAGCATGCCGGGAACGGTGCCCAGCACCGCGGCTGCAGCTCCCCACAGGACCAGATGCGCCTGCACCCGGCGGCTCGAGAGCTCCAGCCGGCCGGCCCACATGCCGAGGAAAAGGAACGCAGCCCAGGGAAACAACGGGTGCCAGCCGTTGAAGAAGGAATGGCGCAGAAAGCCCTCGAGCGTCCAAAAGTTTGCATATTCAAGGGTTTCCCAGGTCCAATGCGCCTCGTAATCTAGGGCCAGCAGGCTAATGAGCCCGATCAGCAGGGTGCCCGCCGCGGCCCGCAGGAGCATCCGGCCGGGGGCGGTCAGGAACGGCAGCGCCAGCAGGAAGTAGAGCGCGTAGAAATGCAGGATGTCGGCCTCAAAAATCGTGAGGTTCAAGAGCCCGATCACAAACAGGAACACGGCCCGGCGGAAGACTGTTGTGCGGTCCGGGCGGCCGAGCGACAGGCCGATGCCTGCCAGCACCACAAACAGCGCGGCGGCGCGCCCCTCCAGCGCGTTGGTGAGCAGCGATGCAGTATCAGTGCCCGGCGTCACCTGAGCAGCAATGCGGAAGTTCACCAGCACCATGCCGCAGAAGGCCAGGTAGCGGGCGATGTCCAATCCGTGCAAACGCATGAAACCCCCGTGAAATCAGGAATGTGAAAAGAACTTGTCCTGCTAGGATAAAGGAACTGCCGGCGGCAAAGAAAAGGGGCGGTTTGAAATGACCGCCCCCCGTGTGCTGCTGAAAGGACAGGCTGCCGGTCAGCCCAGAACCCGGCCCGCCACGGCGTCCAGCCTGGCCAGCAGTGCCGGATCGCGTTTCTCCGGGGCGGTCATGATGGCGTATTCCAGCGCCTTGTCGCAGCCATGCGGGCAGTCCTGCCGCTCCTTGCCCAAGAGGCCGGGCAGGCGGCGCACCAGCGCGCGGGCGTTGGCGGAGTTGCCCTGCAAAGTGGCAATGATATCCGTGATTTCCACCGCGCCATGCTCCGGGTGCCAGCTGTCGTAATCGGTGACCATGGCCACGGAGGCATAACACAGTTCCGCCTCGCGGGCGAGTTTGGCCTCGGGCATGTTGGTCATGCCGATGACGTCGCAGCCCCATTGCTCGCGGTACAGTTTGGACTCGGCCATCGAGGAGAACTGCGGCCCCTCCATACACAGGTAAGTGCCGCCGCGGTGGACCTTGACGCCAGCCTCCCGCGCCGCTGTTTCTGCCGCGTCCGAGAGCCGTTCGCAGGTCGGGTGCGCCACGCTGACATGGGCGACGCAGCCGGTGCCAAAGAAGCTTTTCTCGCGCGCGAAGGTGCGGTCAATGAACTGATCCACAACAACAAAATCGCCCGGCGCCATCTCCTCCCGGAAGGAGCCGCAGGCGGAGACGGAGAACACATCCGTCACCCCCAGCCGCTTCAGCGCGTCGATATTGGCGCGGTAGGGAACTTCGGTCGGGGAATGCACATGGCCGCGGCCGTGGCGGGGCAGGAAGGCCATTTTGACGCCGTCCAGCGTGCCGGTCAGGATCTGGTCCGACGGCGCCCCCCAGGGCGTTTCGACCGTGGCCCAGTTGGCATCCTCCAGCCCGTCGATCTCATAAATGCCGGAGCCGCCGATCACGGCGATCATGGTTTCCTGTGTCAAATCCTGGCCTCCTGTTGCTGCTGGTTTTGGATATGCGCAAGCGGGGCGGGATTTGGCAAGAGCGGGGCGGTAAACAGGGGGTGACAGGCGTGCACCCCTTGTGCACCCCCTGTGCACCGGGCGGGTGCTGCAGGTGGGGGAGCCTGCCCTCCCGGCGGCAAAGCCGCCTGCCGGGCAGCGGGACGCGAGTATTTGGGGCAAGATGAAAGAGCAGGGGCTTTTCGTGCCGGAGAGTCGCGGTGAGCGCCGCGGCGAAGCCTCTGGAGCTGGAAAGAAGACCCCGCCGGGCGGCGGGGTCTTGGGGGCTGCAGGGGGCAGCGCAGCTGGGGTCAGCCCTCGTAGTCGGGCATTGCCTTCAGCTCTTCCTCGGTCATCGGGATGTAGACGCGCAGGTCAGAGCCGTCGTCGGCGCGCAGGATGTCGATCTTGGACAGGTCCAGCTCAACCGGCTTTTCGCCAAGGCCCAGGAAACCGCCGACGTCGACAACCGCGGATTTGACCTTGCCTTCGTCGGTCAGCAGCAGTTCGGAGACCTCGCCGATCCATTCGTCGTTGGCGTCATAGGCGGCGGCGCCGGTCAGTTTCTCGGCGGTCAGGTCGGTCTCTTCCGCGGTCATGTAGCCGTCGCGCTCAACCGGGGTGCGGGGCTGCATGGCGGCGGTGGTTCCGGTCTCGCTCATCGTTTCGGATTCAGCGGTTTCTGCTTCCACCGCGGCTTCGGCCTCTGCAGCCTGTTGGGCGACTTCTTCTGCCGCAGTTTCAGCTGCCGCTTCAGCCTCAGCCGCCGCTTCGCTGGTTTCTTCTGCGATTGTCTCGCCGGCCTGTTCAGCCGCGTTGGCGGCGTCGGACGCCAGTTCAGCGCCCTGTTCGGCGGTTGCCTCGGCGGACTCCTCGATCTTGGTGTCGGAGGCAAAGGCGGGCAGGGTGGTCACGGCGGCAAGCGCCGTGGAAAGTAGCAGCTTTTTCATAGCGTTCACTCCTCGGTGTGTTGGTGGCTCGTGCTTGAGTACTCAGCAGGTAAACGTCCGCGCCCGGGTTCGGTTCCCGCGGGATTTGAGAAAAAGCCGCTGCGGAACTGCCGGGAGAGGCGAGCCGGGCGCGCAGGGGGGCCTCAAATGCCCCGCGCCCTTGCCCCGTTGGCGGTTTTCCGCTAGGGGCGGGCGGCGAACACTCCTCCTCCCGAGCACAGGTACCTGACATGAGACGCGCAGCCATGGCTTTGCTGGCCAAGCAGATTTCTCCGCCCAATCTTTCGATCATGCAGGACGAGGGCTTTACCGTGGGCCGCGTGCGCACTGAGCTTTTGTCGGGCCTGACGGTGGCGCTGGCGCTGGTGCCGGAGGCGGTGGCCTTTGCCTTTGTTGCCGGGGTGCATCCGCTGGTGGGGCTTTATGCGGCCTTCATGGTGGGGCTGATCACCGCGGTGTTTGGCGGCCGGCCGGGCATGATTTCCGGTGCGACGGGCGCGCTGGCGGTGGTGATGGTGGCGCTGGTGGCGCAGCACGGGGTGGAATACCTGTTTGCCACCGTGGTCCTGATGGGGATTTTGCAGATCATTGCGGGCGTCATGCATTGGGGCAAGTTTATCCGGCTGGTGCCGCATCCGGTGATGCTGGGCTTTGTGAACGGGCTGGCGATTGTGATCTTCCTGGCGCAGCTGACGCAGTTCAAGGTGCCGGGTTCAAACGGTGCCGAGTGGCTGAGCGGGATGCAGCTTTATATGGTGCTGGGGCTGGTTGGCCTCACCATGCTGATCATCTGGGGGATGCCGAAGATCACATCCGTTATCCCGGCGCCGCTGGCGGGGATCGGTATTGTCGCGGTTCTGGTCATTGCGCTGAACATCGACGTGCCGACGGTGGGCGATATGGCCTCGATCAAGGGCGGGTTCCCGTCGTTCCACAATCCGTTTGGCACCGGTGAAGGGCTTTATGGCACTGCGCTGGCGCCCTTCACGCTGGAGACGCTGTGGATCATCCTGCCTTATGCGGTCATTCTGGCGGCGATTGGTTTGATCGAGAGCCTGCTGACGCTGAACTTGGTGGGGGAGATCACCGGCAAGCGCGGCGGTGCCAGCCAGGAGTGCATTGCGCAGGGCGCCTCCAACGTGGTCACAGGCTTCTTTGGCGGCATGGGCGGCTGTGCGATGATCGGCCAGTCGATGATCAACGTGAAATCAGGCGGGCGGACGCGGATTGCGGGCATTGCCGCGGCGCTGTTCCTCTTGCTGTTCATCGTGGCGGCCTCGCCGCTGATTGAGCAGATTCCGCTGGCAGCCCTTGTGGGCGTGATGTTCATGGTGGTGATCGGCACCTTTGCCTGGAACAGCCTGAAGATCATGACCAAAGTGCCGCTGATGGATGCCTTTGTGATCGTGCTGGTGACGGTTGTCACCGTGATGTCGGACCTGGCGGTTGCCGTCGTTGTGGGCGTGATCGTCTCAGCCCTGGCCTATGCCTGGAACAACGCGCGCCGCATCCACGCCTATACCCGCGAGTCCGAGAGCGACAAGGGCGCCAAGGTTTATGAGATCGAGGGGCCGCTGTTCTTCGGCTCCACCGACGGGTTCATCGAGCTGTTTGATGCGGCGGGAGATCCGGGCCATGTGATCGTGGATTTTGCCCGCAGCCGGGTGGTGGACCAGTCGGCGCTGCAGGCGATCGAGGCGGTGGCCGGCAAGTATGAAGCCGAGGGCAAGACGCTGGTGCTGCGGCATCTGAGCCGCGACTGCCACCAGCTGCTGACCAAGGCGGGCCACCTGATGGTCGATAGCGACGACGACCCGGAGTACGAGGTCGCGGTGGATTACTCGGTCAAGACCGGGATCCTGGGCGGCCACTGAGTTTTGATGGATTGAATACTGAGGCCCGCGGTTCCGGCGAACCGCGGGCCTTTGATTTGAAGAGGGGGCTTCTGGCCCACCATACCAGCAAACGCTGGTCCGCATCCCCCATCCCCTGATCCGTGCCTGCCACCGGTCCTCGCACCGCGCCAGCACAATGGCCGCATCCACGCCTGGCGGCGCGGAGCCTCGGCAATTCTGCTGGCGCGGTGCTGCGGGCGGTGCCTGTCCGGTCTCAGGCGACGGCGGCTCCGGACCAGCAAATGCGAGGGCGGGGTGTCAGTCCGGCGCGATGCTTTCGAGCATGTCGAGGTCGCCGGACAAGAGCGCTGGTTCGGCGCGGGTGATGAGGTCGGCGGGCCAGTCCCACCATTTCAGCGCCAGCAGCCGGGCGATCTGCGGTTTGGAGAAGCGGTAGCTGTGCACCGCGCTTGGGTTGCCGGTGACGATGGCATAGGGCGGCACCGTGCCGCGCACCACCGCACCTGCGCCGATGATGGCGCCGTCACCGATGCGGGCGCCGGGCAAAACCAGCGCGCCGTAGCCGATCCAGACGTCATGGCCCACAATGGTGTCGCGGGTGTCGGGCTGGAAGCCAGCCATCTGATCCGGGTCAAACACCGGGAAAGGGTAGCAGCTGAGCCCGTCCTGCGCGTGGTTGGCAGAGGCGGTGATGAAGCGCACCCCGTGGGCGATCTGGCAGAAGCGGCCAATGATCAGCCGCTCGCGCGATCCCGGGAACAGGTAGGGCGCCAGGTGCTGCGCCCAGTCCTGCGGCGGGTCGAAATCGGAGGCGTAGGAGTAATCGCCTGCCTTGATGTTCGGATGATCGAGGACCTGGCTCAGCATCACGGTGCCCGCGTGGGGCGTGCCGCCGGGCAGGATGATCGGGTTGCGCTTGCGGGGATCGGGGAGCGGCATGGCGGGTCTCAGTCGTCGGGGCGGGTCAGAGGGAACAGGTCGCGCACTACTGAGTAGTCGCGGTAGCCGAGGCGGGCCAGCGGCTGGAACGCAGTGACATCAAAAGTGCCGTCGCGCAGGCAGTCGTCGCGCAGGTGCACGCCAGTGACCTCGCCGAAGACCACTTTGTTGGCCTCGCCCGGCAGGGTGACGATTTGCGTGAGCTTGCATTCCAGCGCCGCGGGGGCGGCGGCGACGCGGGAACAGGCGATGGTCTCGCATTCCGCAGCCTCCAGCCCCGCATGGGCAAACTCATCCGTGCCCTTGGGCAGGGCGGCGGAGCTGGCGTTCATCGCGTCGCGCAGCGCGTAGGAGACCACGTTGACGCAAAAGACGCCGGTGGCCTCGATATTGGCGACCGAATCCTTGGTGCCGTCTTGGTCCGGCTTGGCGCTGGTGGAGGCGAACATCACCTGCGGCGGCGTATAGGCGACGGCGTTGAAGAAGGAATAGGGCGCCAGGTTGTTCACTCCGTCCGGCGCGCGGCTGGAGATCCAGCCGATCGGGCGGGGCGTGACAATGGCGTTGAATGGATTGTGGGGGAGGCCGTGGCCGTCCTCGGGCCGGTAGAACATTTCTGTTTCCTGCTCTGGTCATAGATGTTTGCCCAAGGCTTACGCCCATGCTAGGCCAAACGCCAGCCTGCAGGGAAGAATGCGGAGGCAGGGACGGCGTGATCGAATTGAGGGCAGAGCAGCCGGAGGACCGGTGGGAGGTTGAGGCGCTCTATGACCTGTGCTTTGCGCCCGGGCGCGAAGCGCTGTCGTCCTACCGCCTGCGCGACGGGGTGCCGCCGGTTGAGGGCC
The DNA here is from genome assembly GCA_013373325.1 of Paracoccaceae bacterium. Taxonomy (GTDB): domain Bacteria; phylum Pseudomonadota; class Alphaproteobacteria; order Rhodobacterales; family Rhodobacteraceae; genus Leisingera. Next base: position 5,143 of record JABXIA010000208.1, on the reverse strand, counting down.
TGAGCGAAGTGGCGCGCGACAGCGACGGCATTCTGGCCGCAGCAATCCGGTACTGGCCGGTTCTGATTGGCGGAGCCTCTGCGCTGCTCTTGGGTCCGGTGGCGGTGCACCCGACGCGGCAGGGCGAGGGTCTGGGCGGGTCTTTGATTCGCGACAGCCTGGCCAAGGCAGAGGAAACCGGATGGGCCAGGGTGATGCTGGTGGGGGATGCGCCCTATTACCGGCGGTTCGGCTTTACCAGGCTGACGGGGGTGGAAATGCCGCCGCCGACCAACCCGGATCGGGTTCTGGGGCTGGAACTGCAGGCGGGCGCCTGGGATGGCGTACAGGGGCAGGTGAGCCGCTGGCGGGCTTGAAATTGTGCCTCTCGCTGCCGATCTTCAGAAGGGCAGAGGAGACACATGTGGCAGATGTTCTGACAAACACGCGGACCTATACCCCGCAGGAGATCGACGCAGAGCTGGACGCGCTGGCGGCGCGGTACCGGGCGGCAGGCGGGTTCGGCGTTGACCTCTTGAACCGGCTGGGCGGCAGCGGCGAGAGCCTGCTGGAGCGGCTGCCGGAACCGGTGCGGGCCGGGCTGACCGGTGCCACGGAGACCGCGCTGCGGGTCGCGATGAAGGGCGCCAGCCAGTCGCGCCGCCTGGTGCCGGACCAGAAGCCCGGTGTTGACCGGATGGTGAGCGCGGCGATGGGGGCCGCGGGCGGCGCTGCCGGCCTGCCGGGCGCTCTGGTGGAGCTGCCGGCCACCGCCGCCTTTCTGCTGCGCACCATCCAGAGCGCGGCGGCAGAGGAGGGGTTTGACCCGGACGCTGAAAGCGTGACCTTTGACTGCATACGGGTCTTTGCCGCGGCGGGACCGCTGGCGGAGGATGACGGGGCGGATCTGGGGTTTGTCTCGGTCCGGCTGGGGCTGCCCGGGGGCTTGCACAAGCTCATTGCGCAGGTGGCGCCCAAGCTGGGCACAGTGCTGGGGCAGAAACTGGCCGCCCAGGCGGTGCCGATTGCAGGTGCGGTGGCTGGGGCGGCGGTGAACTATGTGTTTTCCGGCTATTACCGGGAAATGGCGCATGTGCATTTCGGCCTGAGAAGGCTGGCGGTCGAGGCGGATGAGGCGCCGGAGGAGCTGGCGGCACGGCTGCGGCAGCGCTTGCAGGGCCCGGATGCAGCACGCTAGCTGCACGGTTGACACAGAGACCTCTTGCGCTTGCCGGAAAGGCAGATTTAATCAGCCTTTCCTGCTAAGAGAGTAAGCATGATTCAATACAGCCTCAAATGTGCGGACGGGCATGCGTTCGACAGCTGGTTTCAGTCGGCGGCGGCTTTTGACAGGCTGGCGGCAGCCGGGATGGTCTCCTGTGCGGTCTGCGGCGGCACGCAGGTGACAAAAGCCATCATGGCGCCGCGGGTGCGCCCGGGCCGCAAGGCCGTGTCTGCTGTCGGCGAGCCGGAACCGAAGGCAGCGCCGGTAGTTGCGCCAGACCCTGCGCCTGCGGCCCCCGCAGCTGTGCACTCTGCGTCAGGGCCGGGCATGCTGAGCCGCCCCTCTGGCGAGGTGGAAAAGGCGCTGGCCGAGCTGCGCAAGAAGGTTGAGGAAAACTCCGATTATGTGGGCGGCAATTTCGTGCGGGAGGCCCGGGCCATGCATCTGGGCGAGGCGCCGGAGCGGGCGATCCATGGCGAGGCCAGGCTGGAAGACGCGCGGGAGCTGATCGAGGAAGGGGTGCCGGTGATGCCGCTGCCCTTCCGTCCCGGACGCAAATCAAATTGAGGGACAGAAAACTGAAGGACAGGGCAGAATGCATGCAGTTGTAACGGGAACCAGCCGCGGGATCGGCAAGGAGCTGGTAAAGCAGCTGCGGGAGGCGGGCCATGAGGTGACGGGCACCTCGCGGGACCATTCCTCGGGCGTCAAGCTGGATGTCTCTGATCCTGGCCAGCAGGCGCGCTTTGCCGCCCAGATCAAGGGCCGCCCTGTGGATCTGCTGGTCTGCAATGCCGGCGTCTATATCGACAAGGCAATGGGTCTGGAGGATTATTCCGCCGAGGTCTGGGCCAAGACTCTGGCGGCCAATGTGACCGGCGTGTTCCTGACCGTGCAGGCGATGCTGCCGAACCTGCGGCTGGCGGAAAACCCCAAGATCGCCATCATGTCGTCGCAGATGGCCAGCCACAACAGGGCGCCGGGCGGCAGCTATGCCTACCGTGCGTCAAAGGCGGCGGCGCTGAATATCGGGCGCAATCTGGCAACCGACCTGAAGCCGGAAGGGATTGCTGTCGGCATCTATCATCCCGGCTGGGTGCAAACCGACATGGGCGGGTATGACGGCGATATCACGGTGCAGGAGTCGGTCGCCGGGCTGATCAATGAGTTCGATGTCCTGACCCTGGATACTAGCGGCTGCTTTCACACCTGGGACGGCCGCATCCACCCCTACTGATCTTCCAGCGCCAGGCAGGAATGGGCTCCCGCGCCCGCGTGCGCCTGACTATGCCAGCCGCCCTGGCGGCCTTGGGCCGGGCGCCGCGCGGATGCGCGGCGCGGCACCGTGCGCAGGTACGGTGCCCTGCCCAACGGGCTGAGGGCCCGGCAGGGCCCGGTGCCGGGCGGGAGCGCGCCGCTGCGCGGGAGACTGCGGATGCTGAAAAGAGAAAAGCCGGCGTGCTGGGCACACCGGCTTTCTTGTTTGCGTGCTGCGCCCCGCAAGCGGGGCAGGGGTTATTCCCAGCAGCTGACCAGGACGGTCATGCCGGAGGCCAGGCGGGTCATTGCCGCGTTTGGCAGGCTGCCGCCGGAGGCGGGCTGCGCGGCGGGGCTGAGGCCCGCATCGTTCAAGGCGCCGCGGATAACCTCGGCGTTCACCGCAAAGCTGACACCTTCGGGCAGCTGTTTGCCGCCGGACTGCTGCGGCAGCAGCATCCCCAGCACCGCGCCGGTTGCATCCAGCACCGGGCCGCCGGCGTCGCCGGGCTGGGCTGCCAGCTCCAGCCGGGCGACATTGGTGTTGCCGTCCAGGCTCTGCACGTCAGCGATCTTGCCCCAGGTGAGGCTGGGAGCGCCGAGCACGCCCTCGTAGGAGAAGCCGGAGACCGCGACCTCGGACTGCAGCCGCGGGGAAGCGGTGCTGAGGCCTGCCACAGCGGCGGGCGCCAGCGGCTGTGCGGGTTTGAGCACTGCGATGCCGTCGGCGGTGTTATTGGCGGCGACGCTGGCTTCATAGCCATGGTCCAGGGTGATCCGGGTGCAGCCGGCCACCACGTCCGAAGTGGTCAGAACACTGCCATTGCCGTCCACGAAGAAACCGCTGCGCGACAGCTTCGGCTTGCGGATCTCCAGGCCGGAGACCAGGTCGACGCTTTGCACCGCATCGCCGCCCTCAGCCGGGTCCAGCACGCCATCCAGCCGGGTGAAGCTGGACTGCATCGCGGCCAGAACGCGGGCGCGGCGGTCTTCGTCGCCGGCGGGCCAGACCAGGGTGAAGCCCTTGATCTCGCCGTTTTTCAGGCTGGCCTGGGTGAAGGAGACGATGCTGGCGTTGCGGCCTTCGATGGTGAAGCTGTCAGCGCCGCGTTCGCGCGGGCCGTCCAGCGGCACGATTTCCAGCGTTTGCAGGATGTCGTAGAGGCCGAACAGGGTGCGCTTGTCGCCGGGCTGGCTGATCAGCAGCAGCTGGGCGCCCAGGTCGCCTTTGCTGGTGTAGTGGGCAAAAGGCGATTCATAGCGGTCAAAACCCACTTCGCTGCCTGGGATCTGCAGCGCGATGCCGGCCTTGGCGTCCTCGGCCCGGGCCATGCCGACGGAGATCAGCGGCGCGTTGTACTCATCCATCAGCACCTGGCGCTGCGCGGTGGTCAGCACGCCGGTCGGCTCAAATCCGCGGGCTGCCTGCCAGTCGCTCATCGAGGCGCGGGTGCCGCGGCCGAAGGCGCCGTCGATGCCGGAATTGTAGAAGCCTGCCGCCTTCAGGGCGACCTGCAGCTCCATCCGCTGTTCACGGCTGAGCGCGCTTTCGCTGCGCCGTGCCTGGGCCGGGGTTTCATCCGGAAGGGTGGTCTGCAGGGCGGTTTGCGGCTGCGGTTCGGGTTCCTGCACCGCGGGTTCCACCGGGGCAGGTGCCGGAGCAGGTTGCGCGGGCTGGGTGGCATCCGCGGCGACCGGGTAGAACTGGCTGCGCAGGTTGCGCTGGAACGCGATGAAACTGTCGCGCGGGATCTGGCCCTCGGCGCGGTAGACCTGCAGCACGCGCTCTGCGTCCTCACGGGCGTAGGGGCCTAGCACAACGCCGTACCAGCCGCCGCCAAGCGCATAGCCGGAGACATCGGGCAGACGTGCGGCATAGCTGCGGGCCTCGTTTTCGGCCTCGCGCAGGGAGGGGCGGGCGGCAATCTGGATCCAGACGCCATCGCGGCTGCTTTGCGCCGAAACCGGCGCCGTGAACGCAATGGCCAGCGCAATCAGCGGCAGGGCCAGAGCGGAAAACAGTTTTTTCATGATCAGGGCCTCGTATCCCGGAAGTACTCTTATTCTTTGAGGCGGAGATAAAGCATTTTGCGGCGGCAAAGGGAACTCCTCATGACAGGGGGAATTCCCGGCCCGTTGCCGCATTCCCGCACTTTTGTTGCCGATGCGCTGCGGGCATCGGGTCCAGGACGGGGCTTCGGCAGGCAGAGGGCGTTGACCCTGCCAAGAGCCTTGCATAGGAAGAACACCGCAATTGCTGCCCCAGATGCCCCCAAAGGGATGAGAGATGACCCAGACCAACGGCGCGCCGCGCTCCTTCCAAGAGATTATCCTGAGGCTTCAGAATTACTGGGCCGCCAAAGGCTGCGCGGTGATGCAGCCCTACGACATGGAAGTCGGCGCCGGCACCTTCCACCCGGCGACCACGCTGCGCTCGCTGGGGTCCAAGGCCTGGGCCGCGGCCTATGTGCAGCCCTCGCGCCGCCCGACCGACGGGCGCTATGGCGAGAACCCGAACCGGCTGCAGCATTACTACCAGTATCAGGTGCTGATCAAGCCCAGCCCGCCGAACCTGCAGGAGCTGTATCTGGGCAGCCTCGAGGCGATCGGCGTCGATATGGCGATGCATGACATCCGTTTTGTCGAGGATGACTGGGAAAGCCCGACGCTGGGCGCCTGGGG
>JABXIA010000109.1 GCA_013373325.1 Paracoccaceae bacterium | reverse complement strand
GGAGGAAACACTACAACACGAAACGCCCACATAGTGCTCTGGGCTACCGCCCTCCGGCCCCGGAAACCATCGTCCAGATGGACCAAAGGCCGGTCATGCACTAACAATCAAATTGGACCACTCAAGTGGGGCTGATCACTGAGAAGCGTAGAAAGATCGGGGAGTTGGATGAAGCTTTGGCGGCGCTGCCAGGCCTTCGCGAAAAACTCAAACGCTTTCAAGCCACAAGTTTAAAAGCGCGCGCCGAAGAAAAAACAGCGGTTCAAGCTGAAGCTAGATTGCTTGAAAAGGTCTCGGGTACAATTTCGGATGTTGAAGCCCAGATAAAAGAGCTACGGCCGCCGCAGAGGGTGGCAGATCCCGTCTTGCCTGCCGAAACGGACCAAAAGCTCCCCAATCGGACAACATTGGAGCCTCTGCAGAAGATCGCTCAAGACTTGAACGATGCCTTGCAGACGGCGTCGGACACGTTGACCACAGCCTACGAAAAAGCCGCTGCGGACCTGGAAACGATCAGAGGGAATTGGGAACCCCTTCGTGATGCGGCTGGCAAGCGGTTTGATGACGTGAAGGCAGAACTACGTGAGGAAGGGTACGATCCAGAAGAGTATGTGAGCCTTGACGACCAGGTGGCGCGTCTCGAACCGAAACAGTCTGAAAAGGACGGCCTTGTAGAAGAATTGGCGTCGCTGCGTCGAATCCGCCAAGGGATCATAGACGAATGGGAAAAGACCGATACACGCGCCTACACCGAGCTTGAGAAAGCCGCGAAAAGGGTTTCGAAGAAGCTGAGAGGCACGGTGAAGGCCGTCATTCAACCAAGCTCGAACATTGAACCGCTACGAGCAGTGTTGCGAGGTCACGTTGACGGGAACATCAGTGCGGCGATTGGAAAGCTCGAAGAGACCGAAGCGCTATCTTTGTCCCAGCTCGCGGAAAAGATCCGGGACGGGGCCGACGCCCTAAAGACAAACTATGGTTTCTCTGAATTCAGCGCCAAGAAGATCGCAGATGCGGGCGAGCCCCTTGCTCTGGAGGTGGAGGAGTGCCGGATACCTCCCGAAGCACTAATAGAGTTAAACGTCGGGCGTGAGGGTGCCGACAACTGGAAGAGGCTCGAAAACCTGTCAGCGGGCCAAAAGGCAACGGCAGTTCTCTTGTTGCTCTTACTGGACGCGGACGCACCTTTGATTATCGACCAGCCTGAAGATGATTTGGACAACCAGTTCATTGCTGGCCGGGTGGTGCCTATTATGCGCACTGGCAAGAAGCGGAGACAGTTCATTTTTTCGAGCCACAATCCGAACATTCCAGTGCTTGGCGATGCCGACCAGATTGTTGGGCTAACGCCTATTGTGGAAGAGGCCGGTGATCGCACAAAAATCTTCGATGATGACTGCGGTTCGATTGATAAGGCATCGGTTCAACAACTTATCAAAGAACTGCTGGAAGGTGGCGAACAAGCCTTTACTACTCGTCGCACCAAATATGGCTTTTGACAGTTCAGAGCGTAGTTCATCCCTTCGACTGCAAAGCCGCGTAAATGTTCCTTGCCCTGTCAAAGTCGATTTGGTGCGGCGAGTGCGGTGTGGCAACAACAAATTGAGCAATCTCGTGAGGCGAAAAGGAGAAATTACTCGGCAAACCAAGTTTCCGTTTCGCAGCACCATCGGCGGCATTGCATTGATCACATATAACAGTAGTAGGAAACCTGCCGGATGTACGACCAAAACTGTTGTCTGAGTGGTCATGATGACGATGTAAAACCGCCACCCAGTCTTTGAAAGCATCCCGAGAACGAGGAAACCGGGTTGTCCATCTTAGAATCTGAAACTTGTTCCTTTGGCATGCGGGGCAAACAAAGAAGTCACCAACATCCTTCCAGAGCCTGTGGCAGTGAAGCCCCGTATACTGATTGTATTCTTCTAGGGTTGGAACTCTAATTTCACTAGTCACAATCGGTATTTCACCCCGTAGAGCCTTGAAAATAGGGAGTAGTCCCGATTTACTTCAATCGCTTTTTCCGTGCAGTACCTTTTTTGAGTGCTTAGCCAGACAGGGCCACTCCAGACCATGCGCCCGTCCCGATAGCCCAAATTGTGGTCATGGCCGAGGCCAGTTTCAGTTTTGGTTTCTCGATCTTTCGGACTACTTCTTTGCTCATATGGTTCTCCTTTCCATTCGTTGTTGACAGTTCAACGGCATAAGCCACGCCCCAGAGGACAATGAAGGTTAGAAGGCCAACGAGACAGAGAACATGAAAGGGAATCGAACCCCAACCTACCAGACCTGTCAGGCTAAACACTCACTACCGCAGCATAGATATCCAAGATAAAGATGCAACGTTCGAACGTCGGCTTTGGTGATGCTGCATCGCTGCCCCGGTCGGCATGAGGTTAGAGCACGATGGTGCAGGTTTCTAAAACTTTGCAAAGTCAGTTCTGCAGCGAAGCTGACACTGACCAATACCCAGGTTGCGGCCGCAGCGAACGGTAGCAGCGTCTCGCTCAGCAGCCTTTAGGCAGCCGGGCCTCGAACGCTTGCATTGCATCGATGCTCCCCTGCTGCACCTGCGAGGGATGCTTGGCGACGGAGTACCTTTAGCGCCTCTTAGAAGGCAGCAAACAACCATGCGGAGGGGAATGCACAGGGCTTCCTGGAAGCCCTTTAGGGCCTGTTTGCGCTTGAAGCCTTCCTGAGCCCACAGTTCACTGCGCTCATGGAGACTATAGCTACCAGAACGGCAATCATGAAAGATGCAGCAGAGCAAGAAGCCCTGCGATCAACCCTGGCAAGAGGATTTCGCAGTTCTCAGCACCTGTCTCACCCCTAGCGTGTGCGAAAACCAAAACTATGGGCAATTAGCGCAAAAGTATGGGTCTAAAACACGCTTTTGGGCGATCCTACAAGTTTCTCAGAAGTCCAGGTTCTCCACGCTGAGGGCGTTTTTCTGGATAAACTCCCGGCGCGGCTCCACCACGTCGCCCATCAGTTTGGTGAACAGATCATCCGCCTCGACCATATCGTCGATACGCACCTGCAGCAGCGTCCGCGCATCCGGGTCGAGGGTGGTTTCCCACAACTGATCAGGGTTCATTTCACCGAGACCCTTGTAGCGCTGCAGGGTGAGACCCTTTTCGCCTTCCTCCAAAATGGCCTTCAGCAGCCCCAACGGGCCATGGATCATCTGGCTGCGGTCTCGGCGGACCAGCTGCGCGGTGGTGCCATAGACCTCCTGCAGGCTCTGGGTGAAGCTACCGGTCTTGCGGGCTTCGCCGGAGCGCAGCATCGGGCCGTCCAGGGTGCGCACTTCCTCGACACCGCGCAGGATGCGGGCCAGGCGGATGCCGTGGTCCTGGGTGATCCGGCCCTGCCAGCCGCGCTCATACTCCAATGCGATAGCGTCCAGGCGGGCGGCGACCTTGTCGGCAACGCCCTGCAGGTCGGAATCCACGGCGCCGGGCACAAAGGCGCCAGCCACGGCGGCCTGCTCCAGAATGTGGCGCGGGTAATGGGTCGGGAAGGCATCCAGCACGCGCTTGAGCTGGCGCGCCTCATCCACCTCGCGGGTGAGGTCGGCGCCGGCCATTTCAGACCCGTCGCCCAGTTTCAGCACCGCGCCGTCGACGCCCTGGTTGATCAGGTAATCATCCAGCGCCGCCTGGTCCTTGAGGTAAACCTCGGACTTGCCGCGCGCCACCTTATAGAGCGGCGGCTGCGCGATATAGAGGTAGCCGCCCTCGATCAGTTCCGGCATCTGCCGGTAGAAGAAGGTGAGCAGCAGGGTGCGGATGTGGGCGCCGTCGACGTCGGCGTCGGTCATGATGACGATCTTGTGGTAGCGCAGCTTTTCGATGTTGAATTCATCGCGGCCGATGCCGGTGCCCAGCGCCATCACCAGGTTGCCGATCTCCTGGCTCGACAGCATCCGGTCAAAGCGCGCGCGCTCCACGTTCAGGATCTTGCCGCGCAGGGGCAGGATTGCCTGGGTCATCCGGTCCCGCCCGGTTTGGGCGGAGCCGCCGGCCGAGTCACCCTCGACCAGGAAGACTTCCGTCTTGGAGGGGTCTTTCTCGGAGCAATCCTTGAGCTTGCCCGCCAGGTAGTTCACATCCATCGCGGTTTTGCGGCGAGTCAGCTCGCGCGCCTTGCGGGCGGCCTCGCGGGCCAGTGCGGCCTCGACGATCTTGCCGACGATCTGCTTAGCCTCGTTCGGGTTCTCCTCGAACCATTCGGCCAGTTTTTCGCCCATCAGGCTTTCGACCACCGGGCGCACCTCGGAGGAGACCAGCTTGTCCTTGGTCTGGCTGGAGAATTTCGGATCCGGCACTTTGACCGACAGAACACAGGTCAGACCTTCGCGGGCGTCGTCACCGGTGAAAGAGACCTTCTCTTTCTTGGCGATGCCCGACGTCTGCGCGTAGTTGTTGATGGTCCGGGTCAGTGCGCCCCGGAAGCCCGCCACATGGGTGCCGCCATCGCGCTGGGGAATGTTGTTGGTGAAAGGCAGCACCGTCTCGTGGTAGCTGTCATTCCACCACATGGCGATCTCGACGCCGATGTCGTCCTTTTCCCCCACGATATAGACCGGAGCCTCCATAACCGGTGTCTTGTGCCGGTCGAGGTATTTGACGAATTCCTTGACGCCACCCTCGTAGAACAGCTCCGCCGAGAGCTTCTCTGCAGGGCGCTCATCCTCCAGAATGATCCGCACGCCTGAATTCAGAAACGCCAGCTCACGAAGGCGCTTTTCCAGCGTCTCGAAAGAATACTCCAGGTTCGAGAATGTATCGGTCGACGCCATGAAGCGGACTTCGGTGCCGGTCTGGTCGCCGCAGTCGCCGACCACTTCCAGGTGCTTGACGGTATCACCGCGTTCAAACCGCGCCACATGCTCTTTGCCGTTGCGCCAAATGCGCAGTTCCAGCCAGTCGCTGAGCGCGTTCACCACCGACACGCCCACACCATGCAGACCGCCAGAGACCTTGTAGGAGTTGCTGTCGAACTTACCGCCGGCGTGCAGCTGGGTCATGATGACTTCGGCTGCAGAGACGCCTTCCTCGGCGTGGATATCCACCGGAATGCCGCGGCCGTTGTCGCTGACCGAGACACTGGAATCTGCATGAATTTTCACAGTTACATGATCAGCGTGGCCTGCCAGGGCCTCGTCGATGCCATTGTCCACGACCTCGTACACCATGTGATGCAAGCCCGAGCCGTCATCCGTGTCCCCGATATACATGCCGGGGCGTTTTCGGACCGCCTCCAACCCTTTGAGAACCTTGATGGAGTCCGCACCATATTCTGCGGGGGCCTGCTCGTTTCCGGACATTCACATCTTCCTGTTTTAGCTTCGGGATTTTATACGAAACCTGACCAGGATTGTCACGCGCAAGCCCCCTTTTTTCATGAGCCTATCAGACGATTATGCGCCTAGCGTTCCAAGTTCCGCTGCGGTGCGGAGCCAGGCTTCGCGCTCCTCGCTGCTTGACCCCTGCAAAGCACCGAAATGGCAGGTCTCAACTGGGTCAATTCCCACAAAATTCAGGATCTGACGTTCCATCTGAACATGTGCAGCATTGTCGTAGAACTGCGCCATCAAGTCTGGCGGCGTGTCTGACGCAATCAGGACCCGCCCTGACTTTCCTGTCAGAAGCGGCTTGGGCAGGCCATCTGTGACAATGCGGGGATCAAAGGTGCGGCCGGGCAGCAGGATCCGGTCGAACAGCCCCTTCAGTTTACCCGGCAGGCCACCCCACCACAGGGGAAAGGCAACGACCACATGGTCCGCCCATTCAAAGTCCGAAAGCACCGCTTCAATTTGGGGCTCCAGCTTCTTTGCGCCGGAGAACCCGGCCTGCCCGAAATCCGCATCAAACTCCAGCAGCGACAGCTTTTGCATGCGCACGTCGTGACCGGCGCTGTCAGCGGCAGACGCATAGCTGCCGCAAAGCGCCCCGGTGAAGGTATTGGCAGCCGGATGGCCGTTCAGAATCAGGATTTTCCGGGCAGACATTTCGCTCTCCATTAGGTAAGTTGACCACGGTCACTTTATTGAATCAAAAATGACCGCGGTCAATTATAAAAATGACCACGGTCAAAAAATATCCGCGAGGCTGAGACATGACACGTGCACCGCAGAAACGGCGGCTGGAAACCCGGGCAAGACTACTGGAGGTGGCAGCCGCAATCGTGCAGGAGCAGGGCTACAGCGGATTGCGGGTGGAGGATGTGGTCGCCCGCGCAGGTGTGGCCAAGGGCACCCTGTTTTCGCACTTCAAGGACAAGGACGGGCTGCTGGCCGTGCTGATCGGGGATGAAGTCATGCGCCTTCTGGACGGTATGGAGGCAGGTGCCCCCCCTCAGGGTGCGGCAGAACTGACCGCCAGGCTCGCGCCACATCTGGACTACGTTGGCCAGGACCGGGTGATCTTCGATCTGCTGCTGCGCTACTCCGGCACCACGGCTGCAGAACCGGACGAAGTGGTCACTGCCGGTTTCATCCGGCAGGTCACGCTGCTGACGCGCTGGCTGGAGGTTCTGCAGACGGCAGGCCGAATTCGCCAGGATCAGCCGCCGGAACTGCTGGCAGAAGGCATTCAGGCCTTCCTGAACCACGTCCTGGGCGTGTGGTTTTGCATGGAACACGATGATGAAACGCCGCCTGCAAAGGCGCTTGAGCCCTACCTGAAAGCCTGGCTGAAGCCCGCCCGTTAGGTGAAGGGGATCACCAGCCCGACACAGATCAGCAGTCCGCCGGAAACCAGGTTGATCCGCCGCCGGATCCGGACTGATGTCACCGCACGGCGCACCCGGTGCACCATTCCCGCCAGCGCCAGATTGCCCAGCAGCGGCACCAGGAACGACAGGGTCACAATGGCAGCGATGTCGGTCCAGGAGATTCCCGACAGGTCAAAGAACCCGGGCAGCACACCTATGTAGAACAGGATCGCTTTGGGATTGCCCATGATCACCGCGATACCGGCCATGAAACCAGCCCAGAGGCCGGGACGGGTCAGGGTGCGGTTTTCCTCCACCGCGTCGCCGGCGTGGCGGATCAGCAGGTATCCCATTACCAAGAACATCCCGCAGGCCACCCAGCGCAGCACGGCCATGATGCCCTCGATTTCCGAGACTAGCCAGGACATGCCGGCAACCGCGATCAACGGCCAGAAGATGTCGCCGCACGCCACTCCCAGCGCCAGCGGCCAGGCGGCCTGAAACCCGCCGGAAACCGAGCGCGCCATCAGCGCCAGCCACACCGGGCCCGGGGTCAGAAACAGAACAAGCAAGGCACCGGCATAAAGCGCAAGGTCCCAAGGCGTAACTGTCATTTCTGCGCCACCTCCGACACACCTTCTTTCTCAGTTACTTCCAGAACCTGCGCCCGGTCTCCCAGCTCCGCAAACTGCTCCGAGCCAGTGCCGGTCATCCAGGCTTGGGCGCCCAGCGCACAGATTTCATCATAAAGTGAGGCGCGGCGGGCAGCATCCAGATGCGCCGCGACCTCATCCAGCAGCAGGATCGGCGGCGCACCCTCGCGTTCTGCCAATGCCCGCGCATTGGCCAGAATCAGTGACACCAGCAGCGCTTTCTGCTCGCCCGTGGAGCAGTCCTTGGCCGGAGTTCCCTTGGCCAGGTAAGTGCCAATGAGGTCAGTGCGGTGCGGCCCCACCAAGGTGCGTCCAGCAGCCAGATCGCGGAACCGGCTTTCCTCCAGAACCTCTTTGAAATCGGCCTCTGTGGACGGCATGCTGCCCTCCGATTGAATCAATTCCAGTTCCGCAGCGGGAAAGGCGGTTTCCGCCTCAGCCTGTGCCACTTGCAACAGGTCAACTGCCTGTACACGGGCGGCATGAATCCGGTGCCCGGCGGCAGCCATGCGATCCTCCAGAACCTTGTACCAGGCTGCATCGCGGATCTGTTCCTTCAGCAGCCGGTTGCGCTCGCGCATTGCCTTTTCATAGGCCAGCGAGGCCTCAGCATGACCAGGCTCGAAACTGAGCGCGATCCGGTCCAGAAACCGCCGCCGCCCTTCGGCTGCCTCAATCCACAGCCGGTCCATTGCCGGGATCAGCCACACCACGCGCGCCACCTGCCCCAGCGCCAGCTGGCTGGCGGACTTGTTGTCGATCTTCACCTGGCGGGCATTGCCGCCCTCGGACCAGGTTTCCACCTCGAAAGTCTGCGACGGTGCCTGCAGCTCACCCCTCAGCTTCCAGCCCAGCATCTCCGGCTGGCGCGCCATCTCCGCTGCGCTGGCCCGGCGCAGGCCGCGGCCGGGGGAGAACAGGGACACCGCTTCCAGGATGTTGGTCTTGCCCGCGCCGTTGTTGCCGTGAAGGGCCACCGGACGCCCGTCCAAACGCAATTCCGCTCGCAGATGCGAGCGGAAATGAGACAAAACGAGTGAAGTCAGAGCCAGCACGCGGGAACTCCCTAGTTATTCTGGCTTAAAATATCCCCGCCGGAGGCCGCACCGTCAGGCGCGTCAGACCCGCATCGGCATCACGACGTAAACGGCGCTTTCGTCGTTGCCCTCACGCATCAGGGTTGGATCCCCTGAGGAGTTGAACATGAACACGGCGTTTTCGCGGTCCACCTGGTTGGCGATTTCCAGCAGGTACTTTGCGTTAAAGCCGATTTCCAGCCGCTCGTCATTGTAGGCGACGGCCAGCTCTTCCTCGGCGGCGCCGCTGTCTGGTGCGTTCACCGACAGGATCAAGCGATCCTCTTCCAGCTGCAGCTTCACCGCGCGGGAGCGTTCGGAGGAAACAGTGGCAACCCGGTCAACGGCCTGTGCGAACTCGGCTGCGTCCACTTCCAGGCGGCGGGTGTTGCCGGCCGGGATCACGCGGGTGTAGTCGGGGAAGGTCCCGTCGATCACCTTGGAGGTCAGGGTGATGTTCGGGGTGGCAAAGCGCACCTTGGTTTCAGAGACCGAGACCGCGATATCCATGTCGTCATCATCCAGCAGCTTGCGCAGCTCACCCACGGTCTTGCGCGGCACGATCACGCCGGGCATGTCCTCGGCGCCCAGCGGCAGTTCCGCGTCGATGCGGGCCAGGCGGTGGCCGTCGGTGGCCACGGCGCGCAGAACCTTGCCGCCATCCCCCGATGACACATGCAGGTAGACACCGTTCAGGTAATACCGGGTTTCCTCAGTGGAGATCGCGAATTTCGACTTGTCGAACAGGCGGCGCAGCACGGCGGCCTTGGCGGCGAAGTTAGAGTGATACTCAGAGGAAGCCATCACCGGGAAATCCTCGCGCGGCAGGGTCGCCAGCGAGAAGTTGGAACGCCCGGCCTCGACGGTCAGGCGGCCGGTTGCGGCGTCGGCGCTCAGAGTGACAAGCGCGCCGTCAGGCAGCTTGCGGACAATCTCGTGCAGAGTGGTGGCGGCGACGGTGGTGGCGCCGGCGCGTTCCACCTGTGCGGGGGCCTTGTCGACCACCTCGATATCCAGGTCGGTTGCACGGAACTGGACGCTGTCGCCCTCAGCTTCGATCAGCACATTCGCCAGGATCGGAATGGTGTTGCGGCGCTCGACCACAGACTGCGCTTGGGCCACGGCCTTGAGGAGCGTGCCGCGTTCGATGCTGATCTTCATGTCCCAAATCCTCTTCGTCAGGCCCGTGTCAGTGGCCGGGACAAGCAACCTACCTGTTTACCCCTGCCGCACAAGGCTTTTTATGGATTTCTCCAAGGGATTTCAGGCGGGGTCAAGAGGGGCTGAACGGCTGGGCCGTGAAACCGGAGGAAACGTTGCAGCAGAACCCGCCGTTGTCCCCGCGGGGACAGCAACGAAAAACGCCCCGGCACAAGGCCGGGACGCGATGCGGGCAGGTGAATGCACTGGAGAGGTGCTTAGGCCTTCACCCGCTCCGACTTCGGATCGTACATCGGCTTCAGCGAGGCCTCGGCCTGCACCTTCACGCCGCAGACGTCGATCTCGTAGGTGGAGCCCAGCACATCCACTGCGCTTTCGCCCTCGCAGGGCACGTAACCCATGCCGATGGCACCGCCCAGCGTGTGGCCGTAGTTGCCGGAGCTGAGATAGCCCACATATTTGCCGTCGCGGATGATCGGCTCGTTGTGGAACAGCAGCGGCTCGGGGTCGGTCAGCTTGAACTGAACCATGCGGTTCTTAGGGCCGCTCTCCTTGCGGTCCAGCACCGCGGCCTTGCCGATGAAATCGTCCTTGCCGGTGGCGACTGCAAACCCAAGGCCTGCGTCGATCACGTTGTCCTCGCAGGTGATGTCGTGGCCGAAGTGGCGGAAGCCCTTCTCGATCCGGCAGCTGTCCATCATGTGCATGCCGCAGAGCTTCAGCCCCATGTCCTGGCCTGCGTCCCACAGGGTTTCAAACGCATGGCCGGACATTTCCGCCGGTATATAGATTTCCCAGCCCAGTTCACCCACGTAGGTCACCCGGTGCACGCGAGCGAGGCCCATGCCCAGTTCGATCTCTTGCGCGGTACCAAAGGGGTTCACCTCATTGGAGAAATCATTGGGCGACACTTTCTGCAGCAGTTCGCGGGAGTTCGGACCCATCACTGCCAGCACCCCCTCGCCTGCGGTCACATCGGTGAGCACGACGTTGAAACCGCCCTTGTTGCGCATCATCCAGGTCTGGTCGGCGAGGCGGGCCACCGCCGGTGTCACCACCAGATAGACGGTCTCGCTCAGGCGGGTGACGGTCACATCCGCCTCGATCCCGCCGCGGGAGTTCAGGAACTGGGTGTAGACGATCTTGCCCGCGGGAACCGAGACATTGGCGCCGCAGATGTAGTTCAGGAACTTTTCGGCATCCGGGCCTTCGACGCGGATCTTGCCGAAGGAGGACATGTCGTACATGCCGACGTTTTCACGGACAGCGCGATGTTCAGCGGCGGAGTTTTCAAACCAATTCTGGCGCTTCCAGCTGTACTGGTACTCGCGCTCCTGGCCTTCATTGGCAAACCAGTTCGCACGCTCCCAGCCGCCGATTTCGCCGAAAACGGCGCCCTGTTCCTTGAGTTGGTAGTGGAAGGGGGTGCGGCGCACGCCACGGGCCGTGGCCTTCTGGCGGTAGGGGAAATGGTCCGCATACAGGAGGCCCAGGGTCTCTTTTGAACGCTCGAACAGATAATGCTTATTGCCCTGGAACGGGTGCATGCGGGAGATGTCCACATCGCCGAGGTCAAACGGCTTCTGGCCGTCTTCCATCCACTGCGCCAGCGCCATGCCGGCGCCGCCTGCGGACTGGATGCCGATCGAGTTGAAGCCTGCGGCAACCCAGAAGTTGTCCATCTCCGGCGCCAGGCCGAGGTGGTAGGCGTCGTCCGGAGTAAAGGATTCCGGGCCGTTAAAGAACGTGTGGATACCGGCCTCTGCCAGCATCGGCATCCGGTTGCAGGCGGCCTCCAGGATCGGCTCGAAGTGGTCGAAGTCCTCAGGCAGCTGGTCGAACTCGAAGTTGTCGGGGATACCATTCATCGCCCAGGGCTTGGCGTTGGGTTCAAAGGCGCCCAGCAGGATCTTGCCAGCGTCTTCCTTGTAGTAGGCGCATTCATCCGGCACCCGCAGCACCGGCATCTGGGTCAGGCCTTCGATGCCCTCGGTCACGATGTAGAAGTGCTCACAGGCGTGCAGAGGCACGTTGACACCTGCCATGCGGCCGACCTCGTGGCCCCACATGCCTGCACAGTTCACCACCATGTCGGCCTCAATGTGGCCCTGGGACTGGCCATCATCGCTGGCCCAGTCAACGCCGGTGACACGGCGGCCGTTTTTGGAGATGCCGGTAACCTTGATGCGCTCCTTGACCAGCGCGCCCCGCTGGCGGGCGCCCTTGGCCAGGGCGAGCGCGATGTTGGCCGGATCCGCCTGCCCGTCGGTCGGCAGCCAGACACCGCCCGTTACGCCGTCCAGGTTGATGTGCTCGTAGCGTTCCTTGACCTCCTTGGGCGACAGTTCTTCCACCGGCACACCAAAGGCGCGGGCCATGGCGGCGTTGCGATAGAGCTCTTCAAGCCGCTCGCCGGTCAGCGCAGCGGACACCGAACCGACCTGGCGCATGCCGGTGGCAACGCCGGTTTCTTCCTCAAGCCCCAGGTACAGCTCTGCCGAATAGCGCGCGAGCTTGGTCATGTTAGAGGACGCGCGCAGCTGGCCGATCAGGCCCGCGGCGTGCCAGGTGGTGCCAGAAGTCAGCTGCTTGCGCTCCAGCAGCACCACATCCTTCCAGCCGAGCTTGGTCAGGTGGTAGGCCACCGAGCAGCCGATCACACCGCCGCCGATAACCACCACGCGGGCCTTGTTGGGAAGATCGCTCATATCATCGCTCCTGAATGAAGGTTTGCGCCTAATTATCACGAACAGGCGGCGCAAAATGCATCAAAAACGTCAGGCTGCCAGGATTATTCTCCGGCCTTCAGGGTTTTTTCCGATCCGTCCTCACCCAGCCGCCGGCGCTTGCGTAGGGCAAAGGGCGTAATGCCGAAAAAGCTTTTGTAGAGACTGGAAAACCCGTTCGGGAACCCGCAAGCCAAACCGATTTCCCGCACGCTCATCGTCGTGTTGAGCAACAGGTTGTTGGCCTTTGACAACCGCATTTCCCGGTAAAAGCCATTTGGAGTTGTTCCCAGGAAGGTTTTGAACTTGCGCTCTAGAGAACGCGTGGAAATACCCAATTCATCAACGATATCGCTGATCGGCACCGGCTCCTCGATGTTGTCCTGCATGATGCGGATGCAGTGGTCCAGATCACTGTCGCCGGTGATGGTAGGCTTGGCGCCGGCAAAGGGCTGCAGCGAGGAGAAATCGCGCACCTGTTCATGCAGCATGATGTTCGCAACGGTCATCTGAGCTGCTGCAGACGTGAGCCGCCCGACAAGCGCCAGGATGATATCGACAGTGGAACCCATGCCTGCACAGGTCACTACCATCCCGTCCTCGCTGGCCAGCGCGTGGCTGGAGTCGTTCAGCCCCATCCGCTCCCGCAGCAGGGCAGAGTTTTCCCAATGGGTCGTCAGCCGCCCGGCAGCCCCCCCCTGGTCGCGAATGTAGCGCGCTGCGGCCTCGGCCAGCAGATAGACTTTGATATCGCGGCAGGTGTAGCTGGAGATCACCCGCCCCAAGCTGAGGCCCGGATGATCCGGGTCCGAATTGCCAAGGAAAAAGGCGAAATCAGCGTCCGGCTTGGCCGCGAAGGGTTCGGTATCCACGCTGAGGCCTGCCCGGCAGCCCACACGGCCGCCCTGCAGCGAGCGGACGGTCCATTTGAACGGAGGCTGGGCCAACACGCGGTTGGCGATCCGCAGCACCTCCAGGATCGCCGACATCTCGATCAGAACGAAACCTTCGGTAACGATGATGTCGATGTTCCAGACCCGGGCCGGGTCTGCCGCTTTGAGTTTTTCCGGAGCTGCCATGCTGATCCCCTCCCCTGGTCAGACGATCCGATGCCCGGCCGCGCGCAAGCAGCGGGCCAGTTCGGCAATATGGTCCGGGCCGACTTCGCAGCAGCCGCCGACGATGGTGGCGCCTTGGGCAACCCAGCCCATGGCAAATTCAGCGTAGGCATTGGGCCCCAGATCCTGGCGCTGCTCCAGCGCGTCCACGGTGGGGGCATCCTGCAGGAAGCCTTCGGATATCCGGGTGAAGCCGTTGGCGTAGGCGCCGAAGGGCTTGCCGAAGCTCTTTACGATTTCCAGGCCTGCGCCGACAACTTCGGGGCGCGAACAGTTGAGCAGAACCGCCTCCGGCTGGAACTCCTCAACCAACGGCGCGAGGTCCGCCAGCGGCTCGCCGGAGCGCAGCAGCGTTCCGTCCTCATCGGAGACGGAGGCCGCCAGCCAAACCGGTTTGGCCGTGCCGGTACAGCCGAGCAAGGCGCCCCTGGCCTGCTCAACCGAGGACACGGTTTCGATGAGGAACAGATCTGCCTGCGGCTCCAGCAGCTGAACAAGCTCTGCGTAGACAGGTGCGGCCTCCTGGTGCGGCGGGCAGATGTCCGGGCGGTAAGAGGCAATCAGCGGACCCAGCGCAGCCGCAACGCGGCCCGAGCCGTGGGCGTCCCGTGCGGCGGTTGCCTGTGCCGCAGCCTTGGCCAGCAGTTCTTCGAAATGCCCCTCGATCCCGGCACGGGCCAAACGGTCGCGCAGCACCGCATAGGTGTTCATGGTGGCAACCGTTGCCCCGGCAGCAAAGTAGTCCGCGTGAATGCCGCCAACCACACTCGGCTTTTCGATCATCACGGAGGTTGACCACAGCGGCGTCGCCCGGTCGCCGGAGCGTTTGACGACCTCCTGCCCGATCGAGCCGTCAAGGAGGATGATTTCTGTCATGGGGCCTCCTGCGGGGGAATCAGGACCAATTTGCCCGGAAGCGCCTTGCTCATGAAATCGGCTTGCGCCCGAGCGATGTCCTGCAGGGGGTAGGTTGCCGAGACCAAGGGGCGGATAGCGCCGGAATTGATCAGCTTCACCAGCTCGGCAAAGACCGCTTGGGGGGAGAAGGTGCAGCCGTGGATAGTAATGTCGCGCAGGTAAATCTCGCGCAGGTCCGCTGTGACGATCGGGCCGGCAATGGCGCCGGAAACCGCGTAGTGGCCGCCGGGCCGCAGCGCCTGTATCAGCGCGGGCCATGCCGGGCCGCCGACCACGTCGATGACGGCATCGAAACTGCCCGGTTCTGGGGATTCCCCGCGGCCAATGATCCTGCCCGCCCCCATCGCGGCCACCGCCTCCGCCTTGGCGGGCGATGTCTGGCCGGTGACTTGTGCGCCGAGATGAGCTGCCAGCTGCACCGCAGCCAGCCCGACCCCGCCGGAAGCGCCAGTCACCAGAACCCGCTGGCCACTAGAGACACCAGCCCGGTGCAGCAGGTTCCAGGCGGTTCCATAAGCACATGGCATGGCCGCAATCTCGGTATCTGACAGGGGAGAAGCGCTGACATCGAACAGCTCTGCTGCCTCCATCAGGCAGTATTGCGCGAAAGCACCGTCAAGCTCTGACCCTAGGGCGACAAAGGCCACCGGATTGTCCGGCTGCGGCCGGGGAATATTGATCTGGCTGGTGACCCGCTGCCCCGCACGGATGGCACCGGTATCCGGGCCGGTCTCAACCACCACGCCGCACAGGTCGCCGCCTTGGATGCGGGGGAAGTTAAGGGCGCCGCCCCAGCCGCCGGACTCGACCTCTGCGTCATCGCCGACCGCATCGGTGGCCCCCGTCACATCTGACGAATACCAGCCGATCCGGGTGTTGATGTCGGTGTTGTTGACGCCGGCCGCCAGAACCTTGACCAGCACCTGCCCCGGCCCAGGGACCGGAACAGGAATATCTTCACGCCATTCGAGCGCATCCGGCCCGCCATGCCGGGTCAAACAGACGCCTTTCATCATCTGGGCCATCGCTGAAGCCTCCTGAATTAAGCGTGACGGGCCGACCGTAGCACATCAGGCGCGCAGGCGCTCGTTGGCCGGATCCCACAGCGGTTCGTCCCTCTGAACCACCGCGCGGCACTTCTCGCCGTAGATCTCGACCTCCAGCTCGGTGCCCGGCACTGCGAGATCGCTGCGCACCATGCCCAGCGCGATGGAGGCGTTCACACGGTACCCCCAGTCGCCCGAAGTGGTTTCACCCACGATCGCGCCATCCTTCCAGATGCAGGACATGTAAGGCGCGTCTGCGTCGCCGGCCTCGACGATCAGGGTCACAAAGGACTTCTTCGCGCCCTGCTGCTTTTCGTTCTGGATCGCGGCCTTGCCAGGGAAGTCCTGCGGCTTGTCCAGTTTGACGAACCGCTCCAGCCCGCCTTCCAGCAGCGAGTAGTCGGTGCTCAGGTCGCCCTTCCAGGTGCGGTAGCCTTTCTCGATCCGCAGGGAGTTCAGCGCATACATGCCGAACGGCTTGGCGCCGCCTGCCAGCAGGGCGTCGTAGATTGCCGGCTGGTGCTCGTTGGCGCAGTGCACCTCCCAGCCCAGCTCGCCCGCATAGGACACCCGCGCGAGGAAGGCGGGCTTGCCCGAGACGGTGGCTTCCTGGTGAGTGAGCCAGCCCAGGGACAGATCAGCGTCGGACAGAGAGGCAAACAGCTCCCGCGATTTCGGGCCGGTAACGATCATGGTCGCGAAGTCTTTGGTGCGGTCGGTCAGGATCAGGCCTGCGGGCAGCGCCTTCTTCAGGATCTCAAAGTCGTGCCACTGGGCCGAACCTGCGGTGATCATGGTGAAGTGGTCTTCGCCATGACGGACACAGGACATCTCGGTCAGGATGCGGCCGCGGTCGTCCGAGAAGTACACCAGGTTCATCCGGCCCACCTTGGGCAGGCCGCCGGTGACCAGGCCGCGCAGGAATTCTGCGGCGCCTTCGCCTTCCAGGTTGAAGCGGGAGAAGCCCGGCAGATCCAGCACGCCTACGCCGTCGCGGACCGCTTCGCATTCTTCCTTGATGCGCTGCTGCCACGGGCCGGAGCGGCCCCAGGTGTGGGTGGCATCCTCGGAGGTGTCGTCACCGTCCTTGGCGAACCAGTTTGCACGCTCCCAACCGTTGTAGGCGCCCATCACGCCGCCCAGCTCCTTGATGCGGCCGTGAACCTGGCTGACCTTCTTGTCGCGTGCGGCAGGCCATTCGTGGTGCGGGAAGTGCATGGCGTATTCGTTGCCGTAGACTTCCATGCCTTTCTTGTCGCAGTAATCCTGGTCGGTGTAGTCGGTGTAGCGGCGCGGATCGACCGCCCACATGTCCCATTCAGTGTGGCCGTCTACGATCCATTCCGCCAGCACCTTGCCGGCGCCGCCGCCTTGGGCAATGCCGAAGGTAAAGACGCAGGCCTCGAACGCGTTGTCCACGCCCGGCATCGGGCCGATCAGCGGCAGACCGTCGGGGGCGTAGGGAATCGGGCCATTGATCACGCTGGACACGCCGGAGGAGGCCATCAGCGGCACCCGCTCCATCGCGTCGGTCACGATGTCCTCGATCCGGTCCAGATCGTCCGACCACAGCTGGAACGAGAAGTCGTCCGGCATCTGGTCGTCTTCGGTCATCCAGTGGCCTTTGCAATTCGGCTCATAGGGGCCGAGGTTGTAGCCGTTCTTCTCCTGGCGCAGGTAATAGGAGACATCCACGTCGCGGATCAGCGGCAGTTTTTTTCCGTGCTCCTTGCTCCAGGCTTCCACTTCAGGGATTTGCTCAGTCAGCAGGTACTGGTGGCCCATCACCATCATCGGCACAGTGCGGCCGCCGTACTCCTTGAACCACTCACCCACACGCTGGGCATAGTAGCCGGCAGCGTTCACGACATAGTCGCATTCAATGTCGCCCTTCTCGGTGTGCACGATCCAGGTCTTGTCTTCCTTTTGGGTCACGCCGGTGGCCGGGCAGAAGCGGATGATCTTCTGGCCCATGTCGCGGGCGCCCTTGGCCAGCGCCTGCGTCACCTGCGCCGGGTCGATGTCGCCGTCAGACGGATCCCACAGCACCCCTTCCAGATCGTGGGTTTCCAGGAAAGGATAGTTCTCCTTGGCCTGCTCCGGCGTCCAGATTTCCATCCCGATGCCCTGGTATCGGCCCATGGAACAGGCGCGCTCGAACTCTTGCATCCGCTCCTTGGTATGCGCTAGGCGGATCGAGCCGGTCTGGTGGTAGTTCATCGGATAGTCGACCTCCTCGCCGAGGCGGGAATAGAGTTCAGTCGAATAGCGCTGCATGTTCATGATCGACCAGGAGGTCGAGAAGGTCGGGACGTTGCCCGCCGCGTGCCAGGTCGAGCCGGCGGTCAGTTCGTTCTTCTCCAGCAGAACACAATCGGTCCAGCCCTTCTTGGCCAGATGATAAAGCGACGAGCAGCCGATGACGCCGCCGCCTATGATGACCACACGGGCCTTGGTTGGAAAATCAGACATGTTCGCTCCCTAGTCTCAGTCCTCTTGCGGCACGCCGTCCGCGATTTCGTAGTAGTCGCCCTTGGAGGCGGTAAAGATGTGCTTTTCGACGCGGAGACCGGTGTTCCCGTCGACAGCGCCCAAAGCAAAACTGGTGGTGTCTTCGCCCTTGCCCTTCCAGAACAGGAAGGAGCCGCAGCGCGGGCAGCTGCCGCGCCTGGCTTGCGGCGTCGCCTCAAACCAGCTCACCAGGCCGATTATGGCAAGGTCCTCGTCGCGCACCTGCGCCGAGGCCCATATGCCACCCGATTGCTTGCGGCACTGGCTGCAATGGCACATTGATGCACCCGCGGGCTCAGCCGCGGTTTCAAAACGGACATCGCCGCAAAGGCAGGATCCCTTGATCATAATCCCCTCCTAGTAAACCGGCGGCGCGATCACCCAGACGGCTACGGCAGGCTCGTCGTAAGGGTTCGACCACTGATACGGCTCATGCTTGATCCGGAAGCTGTCGCCGGGACCAACGGTAAAGCTGCGGCCGCCGATCAGCAGGTCCAGCTGACCCGAGATCATGTAGCCGACCTCCTGTGTCGGCCGGTTGGCCGGCGTCTGCATCTTTGAGCGCGGCTGGAAGGTGGAATGCACCATCTCGAAATCGTCGGTCAGATCCGGCGACAGCAGTTCTTCGATCAGCCCTTCCTCGCCGGATCCCATCGGCCGGCGGGAGCCGGCACGCACGATATACCCATGTTCATCTGCCGGGGCGCCGGAGTGGGCAAACAGCATCGACATCGGCACGCCCAGCGCCTCGGCAATCTGCCGCAGGTCGGAGATCGAGGGCTCGGACATGTCGCGCTCTACCTGGCTCAGCCAGCCGACCGAGCGATTCAGCATCGCGGCAATATCCGACAGGGTCAGCCCGCGCGCTTTGCGCAAGGCCCGGATATCCGCCCCCAGTGTCGCCGTTGCCACCGTCTGATCGTTCACCGGCTCCCTCCCCGTTTCGTGAAAAATTCGCCTCGTTTTTCACGATGGACCGAGCTCGTGAAATTTCCAAGCATTTTTTCACGAGCCGGAAGGATGCCATGAAAAAACCCAGCGCCTTCAGGCGCCGGGCGGCATTTTTTCTGGTCTATAGCCCCTTGGCATAAAGCCGCGAGGCTGGGGGCAGAGCCTCAGACATGCGAATCAGCCGCGGCTGAACACCTGCCGCAGGATTGCATCAAGCTGGTCAGCGTCTTCCTGGGTGAAGGCGTCGGCCTGGTCGCTGTCGATGTCAAACACCCCAATCAGATCCCCGGCGCCGTTCCAAACCGGCAGCACCAGTTCCGAGCGGGTAGAGGAGGCACAGGCGATATGGCCCGGGAAGGCATCGACATCCGGCACTAGCTGCACCTCGCCGGTACGCGCGGCGGCGCCGCAAACGCCGCGGGAGAACGGGATTTGCAGGCAGCCATGGCCGCCCTGATAGGGCCCGATCTTCAGCAGCTCCGGCGCCACGGTGCGGTAGAAGCCGGTCCAGTTGAAGCGGCCGTCCGCGTGATGCACCTCGCAGGCCACAGTGGCCATCAGCGCCACCTCGTCTGTTTCGCCTTCGGTCAGCGCCGCGATGGTCTTGGCCAGGGATTCGTAATCAACCTGCATGTGCAGCTCTCCTGAAACGTATTGGGGGGGGGGGGGGGGGGGGGGGGGGGGGGGGGGGGGGGGGGGGGGGGGGGGGGGGGGGGGGGGGGGGGGGGGGGGGGGGGGGGGGGGGGGGGGGGGGGGGGGGGGGGGGGGGGGGGGGGGGGGGG
>JABXIA010000353.1 GCA_013373325.1 Paracoccaceae bacterium | reverse complement strand
CGATCATCGTTTTCCCTCATAAATACGGGTGTAAAGCGGGTTGAAGCCGATGCGGTAGGCCAGCTCGGCAGGGCTCTCCACGTCCCAGACCGCCAGATCGGCGCGCATACCGGCGGAAATCCGGCCGCGGTCCGTCAGCCCCAATGCGCGGGCTGCGTTGCGGGTGACGCCTGCCAGCGCCTCCTCCGGCGTCATCCGGAACAGGGTGCAGCCCATATTCATCGTCAAGAGCAGCGAGGTCAGCGGCGAGGAACCGGGGTTGCAATCCGTCGCCAGCGCCATCGGTACGCCGTGGGTCCGGAAGTGCTCGATCGGCGGCATTTGCGTTTCGCGGATGGTATAGAAGGCACCGGGCAGGATCACCGCAACAGAACCCGCGGCGGCCATCGCCCGTGCATCGTCCTCGGTCGCGTATTCGATGTGATCAACTGACAATGCGCCGTACTGCGCCGCAAGCGCGGTGCCACCCTGATGGCTCAGCTGCTCAGCGTGCAGTTTCACCGGCAGGCCAAGTTCTTTGGCAACCTCAAACACACGTTCAATCTGGGCAGGCGCAAAGGCGATGTTTTCGCAGAAGCCGTCGACCGCATCCACCAGCCCCTCCGCGTGGGCGGCACGCAGGGCGGGGATGCAGACCTCGTCGATGTAGTCGTCGTCGCGGCCCTTGTACTCAGCCGGGGTGGCATGGGCGCCGAGGAAGGTGGTTTTCACCGTCACATCCCGCAGCTCGCCCAGGCGGCGGGCGGCGCGCAGCATGTTCAGCTCGGTGGTCAGGTCCAGCCCGTAGCCGGATTTCACCTCTACCGCCGTCGCACCCTCGGCGATCAGCGCGTCGAGCCGCGGCAGCGCGCCCTGCACCAGATCCTCCAGCGCGGCCTCGCGGGTGGCAGACACGGTGGAGACGATGCCGCCCCCTGCCCTTGCAGCCTCCTCATATGTGGCGCCATTCAGGCGCATCTCAAACTCCATCGCGCGGTTGCCGCCAAAGACGATATGAGTGTGGCAGTCGATCAGGCCTGGTGTCACCAGCCGCCCGTCCAGATCGACATGCTTCCAGGGAAAATTGTCAGCTGACAATTCTGCCCGCGGCCCGGCCCAGACGATTTTTCCGCCCGAAACCGCAACGGCACCGTCCTCAATCAGACCGTAAGGCGTGTCTGAATCGGCCATCGTGGCCAAGCGTGCACCTGTCAGAACGTAGTTGCCAGTCACACAAATCCCCCTTGAGTCGCTTCAATGCCGGTTTGGCAATAAGCTACTCATTTAGGGCTTTATGTCTAGTCATAAAATGAATAAGCGGCGCCTTTACCCGGCGATGCTAGGGTCCCTCATTCTGCGGTATCCGCGGGTGCAGATCGTCAATGATGATCGGATGCGCATGCGGGTGGCCGCCCTGCAGGTGCGGGTGATCCGGCGGCAGGTCCGGGTGCTCATGCGCAACCGGCGCTGCACTGTCAGCAGGCCACAGGCGCTGTGCGGCGGCCAGTACCGCGGCAGCCAGCAGTGCCAGCACCAGCATTGCGGCCCCTGCCCCCCAGGATGCCATCAGCCAGGCCGACAGCGGATAGAACACCAGCCAGCAGGCATGCGACAGGGTGAACTGCGCGGCAAAGATGGCCGGACGGTCCGCTGCATGGGCCGAGCGCGCCAGCAGCCGCCCCGAGGGTGTCATCACCGCGGAATAGCCAAGGCCGATCACGAACCAGGCAATTGCCAGCCGTGCAAAATCCAGTGGCTGCGCCAGCACGGTCAATGCCAGCACCATCAGCACGGCAGTCCCCAGCGCGCCGCCCGCCAGCATCACGCTGCGGTCGGGAACACGCTCCAGCAGCCGCGGCAGCAGCATTGCCGACATCATCGAACCGCCGCCGAAACAGGCCAGTGCCAGCGCCACCGCGCTTTCTCCCTGCCCCAGCCCGGCGCGCACCAGCACAACGGTATTGACCAGCACCATCGCGGCCATTGCCGAGACCACCCAGTTCATTGCCAGCAGCCCGCGCAGCCGCGGTGTCCGCAGATAGTTGCGGATGCCCCGGGTGGTCCGCTGCCAGATGGGCCGGGGCGCCTTGGGCGCTGGCGACGGCAGAACGATTGAGACGAGCAGCAAGGCTGAGGCCGTAAACCCCGCCGCGGTGCCCCAGAACAGCGTCGAGGAACTGACCAGCACCAAGAGCGCCGCCGCCAGCATCGGGCTGATGAGGCTTTCCAGCTCATACGCCATCCGCGACAGCGACAGCGCCTGGGTATAGTCCTTCTCCTCCGTCAGCACATCGGGGATCGAGGCCTGGAAGGCGGGCGTGAACCCGGCTGAGGCAGACTGCAGAACAAAGATCAGCAGATAGACCTGCCAGACCTCGGTGACAAACGGCAGGCAAACCGCCACTGCCACCCGCACCATGTCGAGGCTGATCAGCATCCGGCGGCGGTCCAGCTGTTCCGCCCAGGCGGCGGCGATGGGGGCAATTGTGACATAGGCCACCATCTTGATCGTCAGCGCCGTGCCCAGCACCACCCCCGCGCGTTCCCCGGCCAGATCATAGGCCAGAAGGCCAAGCGCCACGGTCGCTAGGCCGGTGCCAGTCAGCGCCACAATCTGGGCCAGGAACAGGTGCCGGTACGTCCGGTTACGCAGGATGGAGAGCATGGGGGCCTTGCCTTGTGGCTGGGAATATCCCCGCCACTGTGGCCGCCGGGAGGCCGGGAAAGCAATGGCCCCTGCAGCCGCAGCCGAGGTGAAGGTGAAAATTGTCAGCTGACAATTTCATTCAGAACGCGCCGGTGCCGGCATGCACCGATGTGAATTTCAGCCCTCGTAACTGCGGCGCTCCACATCCGTGCTCCTTACGGTAAACGGATTCGCACGCAGGCGGGATTGGTGGTGTTCCCGAAAATTGTCAGCTGACAACTTCCGCCTGTTTCCCTGCCTGCAGCAGCGCATTCAGCATCGGTGCCGTGGAAAACTGGCCCGCTCGCGCCTTTTGCGCCAAGCGCCTGAGATAGGCGCCTGGATTGCGGATGGTACCGAGTTTCTCCAGCATGCAGATCACCGCCGTTGCGGCCTCCTTGCGGCCCATGGCGGCGCGTGCGTCGCTCAGCACCGGCATGTCGATGCCCATCATAGGTGACAGGGTTTCCGCGATGCGGTCGGCATCCTGCCAATTTCGCAGCGCGCCGGGGTAATAGGTTTGAACCTCAGGGCAAGCACGCAGGACCTTGGCCAGATCATGCGCATTCTCTGCCTTTCCCGCCTTGCCGTCTGTGGTATGCGGTTGAGGGCAGGGCGCTGTAACCTGCGGTGCTTCAGAGTCAGAATCTTTTTTTATTGAATCCTGTATGTGCCGCTCATTCCGGCTGACAGGGGCGCTCATTTTGCCTGCAGCGGGCAGGGCGGCTTGCGGCGTTTCCTCCGGTGCCCGGCTGGCAATTTCCGAGCGCAGCAGCTTGGCCATGTCCGACAGGTCCGCTTCGCAGGGTTTGCGGCGCAGCAGTTTGCGGGCCGTCTCCAGCAATGCCTCTGCCGTGCCGTCAGCCAATTCCAGCAGTTCCTGCCGCAGAACGGCAACGCGGTCGCGCAGCACTGCCAGGTGCTCGGCACGGGCCTTGGCCTCCAGCGCGGCACCGAAGATCTGACCGGCATGGCGGGCGAGGGGGGAGAGATCGAAGCCAAAGGCGAGGGCCGTGTCATCACCGCTGCGGCGCGCGTAACGCTTGCGGTTGGGGCTGTTCTTCCGGCTGACAATGCCGATCCGGGTGAGCGCGGCCAGATGGCGGCGCAGGGTGCTTTCGGGCATCCCGTTCAAGCGCTCCATCAGCTTGCGGTTCGAGGGGAACACGATGGCGCTGTCCGGGTCTGCTGGCAATGCGCGTTCCGGAAAGAACGTCAGCAATGCCTTCAGCACGCCAAGGGTGCGGTGGCTCAGTTCAAATTCCGCGGCGGCGTGCGTCAGCGCGGCCAGAAGATCCCACTTGTCGTGAGTACCCGCCAGCCGGCCGCACGGATCCTGCCGCCCAAATGCGATTTGGGACGCCTGTTCCATGATTATTTTCACGAAAGACAAAGAATTCCCGCCCCCATGCGGTGCATGGAGTTGACAGTGACGAGTCTGAAGGGCTATTCCAAAGGTGCTAAATCTGAGAACGGCCTTCTGGGATGTAATGTCCTGGGGGGCTTTTCTTTTGCCTGCTTACGTGCCTCCTGTCCTGTTTTATCTGCTATTCTTCAGTCTTCCGGCTGCTCGGGCTGGTTTTGCTGCCAGCGGCCGTGAAGCTCTGCCATGATCTCTTCTGCGTTTTTGTCGAACCAGGCGTCAAAGCCGGGCGTGTCCTTGCCGGAAATCGTCAGGGTGATGCCCTTGGCGGTCGTCTTGATGCCTGCCACAGCGGCGCCGTTGCTGCCCGGCAGGGTGCGGGACTTTGGCGGGGCAGGGGGGGCTTTCACCTCCTGGCTCACGCCCTGGGCATGGGTCAGAACCGCCTCGAACCGGCCGTCGGAGTCAAAAGTGGTGAAATCGGGCCTGTTTGTCCGGGTGATGGCCCGCGCCCGCGCCGCGGGATCGTCAAACAGCTTGACCAGCAGCATCCAGCGGTCGCGGCCAATGCCGGGGGCGGAGCCGATTGCACGCAGGAAGGGCAGCTCAAACGCGGTGCCGACCTTCAGCATCCGCGAGACCATTGGCAGGTCGATCGACAGCGCCGCGGCGATTGTCGGCCGGTCATAGCCGTCGTTCTGCAGCTGGGCCGCAAAGGAGGCCTTTTCGATAAAGCTGAGATCCAGGCGCGAGGTGTTTTCCTGCCCCTGCGCCATCACCAGCGCGTGGTCGTCCAGCTGCCGCACCATCGCCTTCACGGGCAGGCCAAGTTCGCGCAAGGCTGCGAGGCGGCGGCGGCCATAGACGATCTCGAACCGCCCCGGCGCCTTGGGGTGCGGGCGCAGCAGCACCGGCACCTGCTGGCCATAGGTCCGCAGGCTCTCCTTCAATTGATTATGCGCAGCGCCGTCGAGGCCCAGACGGTCCTCGTAACCGGCGTCGTCGATCAGCGCTGCGTCGATCTCCTGCACCGCGCTTTCCTGCAGCTTGCTGAGCGAGGATTGCAGCGCGCCGACTGCGCCGCGGGGCATCATCTTGGGTTTCGGCCCGCCAGCGGATGCTGCCGGGCTGCTGAGTGCCGTGCTGAGAATGCCTTTGCGTGCCATCAACGCCTCCATGCTTGTTGAAGGAGCGATTCTATTTCATCGTTAACTTGATTCAGTGAATCCACCGCACGGTCGTAGGTTGACCTGTGAAACATGGACCTTTCGACCTCATAGACGGTTTGCTGGGTCAGGCCCGCGTCGGAAATCGCGGTGGATTTCAGCATCGGGGCGACCATCACTTCCTCGCCGAACAATTGCCGCAGGAATGCAACCACTTGTTGCTGCGGGCCGTCGTTCGGCTCGTAACGGTTGATGAGGAAGCGCAGGAAATCGAACTCCAGCGCGGCGCCTGCGTTGGAGACCACGTCCAACAGTTCGGCTGACATCTGCAGGAACTGCGACATCGAGGCGATGTCGAGCATGTTCGGCACCACGGTGATGATCACGCCGGTGGAGGCGCAGAGCGCCGACATGGTCAGATACCCCAGCTGCGGCGGGCAGTCGAAGATGATCACGTCGTAATCCTTCTCGACCTCCTGCAGCGCGGCGGCCATGCGCGAGAAAAACGCGGGCTGCACGTTGTTGATCAGTGCCTGCGGGGTCTCGTGTTCGAACTCCTGCAGGATCAGCCCGCCGGGGGCGAGGTCCAGATTGGCGAAGTATGTCTCTTGGATGATGTCGCGCAGGGGCAGGGGGTCATCATAGCGGATTGCGTCATAAATTGTCCCTGTTTCAAGGAAATCGACCTCTGGACGGTATCCGAAAAGCGTCGTCAGCGACGCCTGCGGGTCGATATCCACCGCCAGCACCCGGTAGCCCTTGAGCGCCAGCCGCTGTGCGGTGTGAATGGACGATGTGGTCTTGCCCGATCCGCCCTTGAAATTCAGGAACGACAGCACCTGCACCTTGTCGCCCTCGCGGCGGCCGCGCAGGTAGGTGCCCGGCGTCTTGGCCGCGGCATCCAGGATCTTGCGCATCTCCATCAGGTCGGCGGCGGAATAGTGGCGGCGCCCGCCAGGGGTGGTGTGCACCTCGGGGAATTTGCCGTCAAAATGCAGCTTGCGCAGGAAGCTGGGAGAGATCCCCAGCATTTCAGCCGCCTCGCCGGCGCTGAACAGACGCAATTCCTTCCTTGCATCCGGCGCAAAACTGGCCAGCATGTGGCTGTTGAGGGCCGCACTGAGGTTCTCCGCGTTTTCGCGGATACGCTGATTGATATGGAGTGCTACTGCCACCTGCTGCCCTCTCGATAGTAACGCTGTTTTGCGTCAGCGCTTTATTTATCGTTTCTATACGCAATGCGAACGCAGTTGTGCAATAGATTCCTTCAGTTAGAGGTTGCAGCGGGGCTTGCCGGTTCCCCGCCTGACACGGTGTATTTCGATTAAATTTCCTGTAAACCATTGAAATTGAATGATGCGTTAGGTGTCAGAGGCGCATTCACGGCCTGTGGATAATTTTTCGATGCGGTATGCATGATGCGCAATAACGATGGGGACCGCGAGTCGCAAAGCCAGGGAGATTCCCGGAAAAACTGCATGTTTAGGGTCTATTCGCATGTTCTGCGCCTTGTGCGGGATTAACGGGTCCTGCCCCCAGGACGGTTCCGCCGGGCAGAGTGTCGGTTTTTGCAACCGGATTTCGCAATCCTGCAGGTGAAACCCGATTCATTTGGTGAAACTCACTGTCAAAGGAGACCCCTGCGATGACTGAGCAAGCCACTGCCCCGCGCACCCGCTCCGGCGGCCGCCACGCCCGCCGCGCCCTGCGCACCGCCCCGAAATTCGACATGCTGCCGGGGCTGACCCGCAATATCCCGTTGTGCGAGGTGATGGACGGCGCCCAGGTTGAGATGATCGACAACGCCTCGATGGACATTCTGGAAAACGTGGGCGTCCAGTTCCGCGACCCCATCGCGCTGGAGGACTGGAAACGCGCAGGCGCCAAGGTCGCGGGCGAGCTGGTGTATCTGGACCGCGGCCTGGTGCGGGAACTTATCAAGACCATTCCCAGCGATTTCACCTACCACGCACGCGACCCCAAGAAGAATGTCCGCCTTGGCGGCAAGCATTCGATGTTCATCCCGATGACCGGCGCGCCGTTCCTGCGTGATCTGGACGACGTGCGCCGCAATCCGATGCTGGAAGACCTGGCGATGTTCCACAAGCTGGCGCAAATGATGCCGGCGATGCATTCCTCGGCGCATCACATCGTGGAACCCTATGATCACCCGATCAGCCAGCGGCATCTGCGGATCACCTATTCCTCGATGAAATACTCCGACAAGACGTTCATGGGCATGACCACCAGCCCCAAGAACGCCGAGGATGTGATCGACATGTGCGCGATCCTGTTCGGAGAGGACTTCATCGACAGCCACCCGGTTGTTACGGGCAACTGCAACGGCAACTCGCCGCTGGTCTGGGATGAGACCATGCTGGGCGCCATGCGCGCCTTCTGCCGGCGGAACCAGCCGGTGCTTTGCTCTCCCTTTGTGCTGGGTGGTGCCAATACGCCTGCGTCCGTCCCGGCAACCGTTGCGCAGCTGAATGCCGAGGCGCTGAGCGCGCTGGCCTATACCCAGGTGATCCGCAAGGGCGCGCCCGCGATTTACGGCCATTACCTGTCGACCGTCAGCATGAAATCAGGAGCGCCGATGGCGGGCACGCCCGAGATCAGCCTGATGAATTTCATGATCGGCCAGATGGCGCGGTACTATGGTGTGCCATGGCGGACCTCCAACACCCTGGGCGGTGCCAAGACTTTTGATGCGCAGGCGGGTTATGAATCCGCAACCACCCTGTCGGCGGTCATGCACGCGGGCGCCAACTACATCTGGCATTCGGCGGGCTGGAATGAGGCCGGCATGCACTGCTCTGTCGCCAAATTCATCGTCGATGCAGAGCAATGCGCCATGGCCTACCGGATGGCGGAAGGCCCGAAATGGCACGATTTTGAACAGGCACTGGCGGCGGTGCCGGATGTCGGCCCTGGCGGCCACTACCTGGGGCATCCGCATACGCAGGAGAACTTCCAGGAGGCATTCTTCATGCCGGAGCTGTTCGACAATAACTCGATCGAGCAATGGCAGGCTGAAGGCAGCGTCGAGATCACCGAACGCGCCCTGGCCCGCGCGAAAAAGCTGCTGGCGGAATACCAGGAGCCGAAGCTGGATCAGGCGAAGAACGAAGAATTGCTGGAATATATCGCCCGGCGCGAGCGGGAGATCCCCGCGGCGGATGAGCTGAACCAAAGCTACTAGGTTTCCTCCCCGACTGGCCCGCCCCCGCGATAGAGGGCGGGCTTTTTTCCATCAGGGCAAATTCATGAAAATCGCGGAAATCCATATCTGCCAGTATGATCTGCCGGTGAAGAACGGCCCCTACACCATGGCCGGATCGCAGATTCATGCGCTCGACACCACGCTGGTCAAGCTGGTGACGGACAACGGCCTGATTGGCTGGGGCGAGACCTGCCCGCTGGGGCCGGTTTATGACACGGCGCATGCCAACGGCGCGCGGGCGGCACTGGCAGAGATGGCACCGGGGCTCATTGGGCTGGAGTGCCAGGTGCTGGCGCTGCACCGGCGGATGAACCGCCTGCTGACGGGGCATTCCTATGCCAAGGCGGCGCTGGACATCGCCCTGCATGATGTGCTGGGCAAGCATCTGGGGCTGCGGGTGGCGGATTTGCTGGGCGGTGCGGTGACCGAACGGGTGCCCAGCTACTATGCGATCGGCATCGAAAGCCCCGAAGAGGCCGCCCGCATCGCGCGGGAGAAGCGCGCCGAGGGCTACGGGCGGCTGCAGGTCAAGGCGGGCGGGCGCGACGTGCAGGAAGACATCGCCGTGGCCCGCAATGTCTGGGAGCAGATCCGCGGCAGCGGCATGCGGCTGGCGCTGGATGCCAACCGCAGCTGGACCATGCGGGACGCGCAGTTTGTCAGCCGCGGCTGTGCGGATATTCCGCTGGTGATCGAACAGCCCTGCGCCAGCCTGCAGGAGCTGCAAGCGCTGCGCCCGCTGCTGTGCCATCCGCTCTATATGGACGAAAGCTCAGAGGATCTGGGCATTGTGACCGGGGCCGTCGGACGCCGGCAGGCGGATGGTTTCGGCATGAAGCTCACCCGGATCGGCGGGCTGCACCAGATGCGCGCATTTCGCGATATCTGCGAGGCGGGCGGTGTGCCCCATACCTGCGACGATGCCTGGGGCGGCGATATCCTGGCCGCCGCCTGCACCCACATCGGCGCCACCGTGCGCCCTGACCTGCTGGAGGGCGTCTGGATCGCCGCGCCGTATATTGACGGGCATTACGACAGCGAAAACGGCATCTGCGTTGAGGGCGGATATATCACCCTGCCGCAAGGGCCGGGCTTGGGCATCGCTCCGGATGAAAGCCTGTTCGGCGCACCTGTGGCAACCTTTTGAGGAAGACGGAACTGGCGCGCGGGGGCGGACCTTCGCCTGTTCACCTTTGTAAAAAATACTCCGGGGGAGGCCGCAGGCCGGGGGCAGCGCCCCCTCCGGCCTCTATTCCTTGCCGGACCGCCATTCCTTCCACATCAGGTAGGTATTGGCGCCCAGCGACGCAAAGGGTTCCGGCGGCAGTTTGGGCGGTAGCGGCTGGGCCTGGAAATGGCGGGCGATCTGCGAACCGCCCTGCAGAACCAATTCGGCAATGCCCATCCCCTGCAAGGTGCCGCGGGCGATGCCAAGGCCGTTCTGGCAGCAGGCGGAATAGACGCTCTGGTCCAGCTCTCCGAAAGCGGCGGAACCATTGCGGCTGAGGCAGAGCATGCCGGCCCAGCGATGTTCCATCTTCACGCCCCCCAGCTGCGGAAACCGTTCTCTGAACTTGCGGTCATGCACCCAGCCCGCGTTGCGCAGGCGCATCTGGCTGGTCTCAAGGGTGGGGTGAAAGCTGGAGCAGCTGCGGATCAGAATCCTGTCGCCGTAAGAGCCGGAAATCCGCCGCACAGACGTGCCCATCGGGTTCGCGGGCGTCACCGACCAGCGCGGTGTGCCGCCCAGGCGTTTGATCTGCTCCGGTGTCAGCCGTTCGGTCATCGAGGCGTAAAGGCAGATATGCATCAGGCGGCGCTGGTAGAAACCGAAGCTTTCCAGGTGGCCGTTGCTGGCGAGGATGATTTTACCGGTGCTGATGCACCCTTTGGGGGTCGTGACCAGCCAGCCGCCCGCCTGTTTTTCAAACCCGGTGGCCGGGGTGTTTTCAAAGACGCTGATCTGCCCCGCCAGATGCGCCGACAGGGCGCGGATGTAGGCGGCGGGTTGGATCATCACCGTGCCCGGCGCATAGAGACCGGAAGTGTAATGCGGACTGCCGGTGCGTTCCTGTATCTCCTGCTGGCTCAGCAGCTGATGCGGCTCGCCCAGCCGCTCCAGATGGGCGGCGAAATCGCGGTTGTGCTTGTCGCCTGCGCGGGTGGCGGCGGCGTTGATCTTGCCCGCGGGGTCGAACATCTCCTGCGGCAGGGCGCAGTCCCCGGCCACCTCCGTGGCAAAGGATATCGCCTTTCGGTTCATGGCGATGGCGGCCCGGTCAGCCTCCAATGCGTCGCCTGCATAATTGTCCGAGGCCAGATCATGCGGCAGGTCGATCATGAAACCGGAGTTGCGCCCGGCGGAGCCTTCGGCAAAGCGCCCGGCCTCCAGCAGCGCCACCTTCAGCGAGGGGTCCAGCTGGTGCAGGCGGCGGGCGGCGGAAAGGCCCGCAAAGCCGCCGCCGATGATGGTCACATCGGCGGTCAGATCCCGGTCCAGCACCGGCAGGGCGTCCTGCGGCGGCAGGATGGCATTCCATCCCGCAGCACCCGTCTGCCGGGGCAGGCGTTTGGCGTCGTAGCGGCTCAATCCACGGCCTCGTCTGCGTCGTCGGCCAGGTCGATCCAGATGGTCTTCAGCTGGGTGTACTGGTCGTGGGCATGGACGGAGTTGTCGCGGCCGCCAAAGCCCGACTGTTTGTAGCCGCCGAAGGGCGTCGAGATGTCGCCCTCGCCAAAGCTGTTCACTGTCACTGTGCCTGCCCGGATGGCCCGCGCGCCACGGATCGCGCGTTTGGCATTGGCAGTGAAGATCGAGGCGCAGAGGCCGTACTGGGTGTCATTGGCGATCTGGATTGCTTCGTCAAAACCGGAAACCTCAATCACCGACAGGACGGGGCCGAAGATTTCCTCGCGCGCCAGCGTGACGTCGTTGCCGGGGACTTCGACCACAGTGGGTTCAACAAAGGCGCCGTCCTGCGCCTTTCCGCCCAGAACCACGTTTTCCGCCTGTTCCAGATAGCCGCAAACCTTGTCGAAATGCGCAGATGAAACCAGAGCGCCCATGCGGGTTTCGGGGTCCAGCGGATCGCCGATGTTCCACGCCTTGGCGTGATGGGTGATGCGCTCCAGCAGCTCTGCCTTGACGTCCTTGTGCACGATCAGGCGGGAGGAGGCGGAGCAGTTCTCGCCCATGTTCCAGAAGGCGCCGTTGACGATGTGCTGGGCCACCCGGTCCAGGTTCTCGGCGTCGTCCATCACAATGGCCGGGTTCTTGCCGCCCATCTCCAGCACGACTTCCTTGGCGTTGCTCTCGGCTGAGTAGGTCAAGAAGCGCTTGCCGGTCACGGTGGAGCCGGTGAAGGACACCATGTCGATATCCATGTGGCGGCCGATGGGTTCGCCCACCTCGGCACCGCCGCCGGGCACGATGTTCAGCACGCCGCGGGGCAGGCCGGCCTCCATCGCCAGTTCCGCGACGCGCAGCGCGGTCAGGGTGGTTTCCGCGGCGGGTTTCACCACCACGGAGCAGCCTGCGGCCAGCGCCGGGCCGATTTTCCAGGCCAGCATCAAAAGCGGGAAGTTCCACGGCAGCACCAGGCCCACGACGCCGATGGGTTCGCGCACCACCATGGCGATGTGATCGTCTGACGCCGGCGAGACTTGGTCATAGATCTTGTCGATCGCCTCGGCGTGCCATTTGATGCAGTGGATGGTTTCCGGCACATCGACGGTTTCGCAGTCATAGATGGTCTTGCCGCTGTCTAGGCTTTCCATCACCGCCAGTTCGCGGGCGTTACGGGTCATCAGCTTGCACAGCCGGATCAGCATGTCCTTGCGTTCGGACGGGTGCAGGCGGGACCAGCGGCCATCGTCGAAGGCTTCGCGGGCTTTCTCAACCGCGGCATCCACATCCGCGGCACCGCAGGCCGCGATATCCGTCAGCTTTTCGCCGGTGGCCGGGTTCACGGTTTCAAAGGTCTTGCCGGAGGCCGCCGGGCAGTATTTGCCGTCAATGAACGCCGCCGTCGGCAGGTCCAGATTGGCGGCGATGGATTTGTACTCGTCCTGGGTCAGCAGCGTCATGGATCAGCCCTCCGCCTTGATATCTGCGATTTTCTGTTTCAGCACCCGCACGACCTGTTCCAGCGCGCGTTTGTCGTCCTTGTTCAGGCCCTTCAGCGGCGGCCGCATGGCACTGGCTGCGATGCCGTTCAGGGTGACGCCGTGCTTGATGGTCTGGATGAACTTGCCGCCCTGTTCGAGGACGCGCATCAAAGGCATCATAGCTGACATGATGCGGCGGCCCTTGGCAAAGTTGCCCTCGATCACGCAAGCCTTATAGAGCGCGACGTGTTCGCGCGGCAGGAAGTTCGAGCCGCCGCAGACCCAGAAGGGGGCGCCCCAGGCAAAAAACTCCAGCGCCTGGTCGTCCATGCCGCAGCCCAGCTGGATATGCGGATAGTCGCGGGCCAGAAGGTGCACCCGGTTGATATCGCCCGAGCTTTCCTTGATGCCGCAGAAATTGCGGGAGCGGCCCACGCGGTCCAGGAACTCCTCGCCCATCATGGTGCCGGTGCGGTGCGGGTAGTTGTAGAGCATCACCGGCAGATCGGCGGCCTTGTCGATCGCCAGCGCATTCAGCGCGTTTTCGCGGTCGGTCGGGACCGAGTAGGGGGGCGAGGCCAAGAGGATCGCATCGGCGCCGATGTCCTTGGCACCGGTCGCCAGCGCAACGGAATCGCCAGTCAGCATGGCGCCGGTGCCGACAACCAGCGGCAGGCGGCCTTTCAGCTGATCATGGGTGAAGCGCGCAAGCTCCAGCCGTTCTTCGACTGTCTGGGCGTAGTTCTCGCCGGTCGAGCCGCCGGAGATCAGGCCATGCACGCCGTTCTCAACCAGATATTCGATCACGTCGGCCTGCGCGTCCCAATTGACGCTGCCGTCCTCGTGATAGGGCGTCACCACGGGGGTGTAGATCCCTTCGAACTTGAAAATAGGGGTCATCTGCGTCCTCATGCAGGGGTTTTGCGGGCAACGGTTCCGAGCGGCAGGTCCAGCCCGGCGGGCATGACGAACAGCTCAATCTGGTCGCGCGACAGGTTCCAGTGATCAATGGCCAGCTGGCCCGCCGTTGCCTCGTCGCCGGCCTCGATGGCGGCGATGATGGCGTCGTGCTGGCGGCTGGCTTCATCCAGGTTTTCAGCCATCCGGGCGTCCTGCGGGCGGTAGAAGGTCATGCCGATGCGGGCATGGTCGATCAGCAGGCGCTGAAAGGACGGCAGCAGATAGATGTTGTCGGCCATCTCGCCGGTGATCTCGTGGAACCGGTTGTTGGCCATCGCCCGGTCGGCACTGGAGCCGGTGCGCAGGGCGGACCTGAAGGCTTCCTGCGCCTCTTTCAGCGCCGAGATCTGCGCGGGCGTCGCGTGTTGGGCAGCCAGCTGCATCACCGCGCCATAGATCATCGGCGCGGCCAGGAAGAAATCGCGCAGGGTCATATGCGACATCTCGCTGACCCGCGCACCGCGGTTTTCCCGCAGATCCACATAGCCCTCGCCCGCAAGCTGCCGCAGCACCTCGCGCAGCGGGGTGCGCGACAGGCCCGACTCCTCAGAGAGTTTCGCCTCGTCCAGATCGGCGCCGGGGCGCAGCTCCAGCGTCATGATCGCGGTCTTGAGGCGGCTGTAGAGTGCAGCCTTCCGGTTCTTTGAGGCGTCTTTCATGGGCTTTTCTCCTGCTGCCGCGGGGGAACGGGATTCTCTGGTTCGCGGCTTCTATGGCATGAAAATACATATTGTGTACACAGAAAAAATATGGTGTGTGCAATCAGCGGGCGCATCGCGGCTTGCGGCCAGCAGGGCAGGGGGCTTACCCTGTCCGGGCCGCAAGGGCTGCGCAGCCAGGCCCGCCCAGCGTTTCTTGTCAGGCGGTTGACCCATGACCAAAACCCAGCATTTCGCCTTTCTCCTGGTTGAGGAGTTTTCGCATCTGGCATTTTCCTGCGCGGTGGAGCCGCTGCGGATTGCCAACCTTGTCAGCGGCCAGGATCTTTATGACTGGTCCTTCGGGGCGGAGAACGGCGAGACCGCAACCTGTTCCAACGGATCGGTGACGCTGGTGCATTACGGCTTTGACGCAATTCCGAAATGCGACCGGCTGTTTGCTCTGTCGGGGATCCATATGCGCAACCATGTGACCAAGCCGCTGCTGGCCGCGCTGCGGCGGGAAAAGGCGCGCGGCGTGGCGGTGGGGGCGCTGTGTTCCGGCGCCTGGGTGCTGGCAGAGGCCGGGTTTCTGGATGGCATGCAGGCGGCGATCCATTGGGAATACCACGACAGCTTCATGGAGGCGTTCCCGGAGGTGAACCTGGTGCGCAACGTGTTTGTGTCCGACGAGAAGCACATGACAGCATCGGGCGGCACCGCCACGGCGGATCTGATGCTGCATCTGATCGAGCGGGATCATGGATATGACCTTGCCGTCGCGGTGGCGGATCAGATGGTCTATAACGCAGTGCGCAACGCCACCGCAGAGCAGCGGGTGTCACTGCAATCGCGCAACGGCATGCGCAACGCCCACCTGGCCCGCGCAATCCAGATGATGCATGACCACATCAGCGATCCCATTTCCCCAGCCCGCATTGCCGGGGAGATCGGCATCTCCACCCGCCAGCTGGAGCGGCTGTTCGGTAAGTACCTCAACACCTCACCCAAGAAGTATTCGATGGAAATGCGGCTGGAGCGGGCCCGCAACCTGCTGATCCAGACTGAGGCCTCGGTGACCGACGTGGCGCTCAGCTGCGGGTTCGACAGCCCGGGGCATTTTTCCCGGGTTTACAAGGCAGCCTTTAACGTGACCCCGATGCTGCAGCGCGGACGGATTGACTGAGGCCGCCGGAAACCGACGCGGTTTCCGGCCATGAAAAATCGATTTTTCATGGCCGTTTTCATTACATGAAAACGGCACCCGCCAGGATTTTCCGGGCTGGCCTTCAAAGATGATTTTCCCATATTGGAATGAAGACCGTTCACCCGAGCCAGCAGCCAGGAGCCGCAGATGTCCCGCCGCCACTACAACCTGCCGCCGTTGACCACCCTGGCCGCCTTTGAGGCCGCGGCCCGGCATCTGAGCTTCAAGAACGCGGCTCAGGAATTGTCCGTTACCCCTGGTGCGGTCAGCCATCAGGTCAAAGCGCTGGAGGCGGAGCTGCAGGCGCCGCTGTTCCAGCGCAAGCACCGGGGGGTGGAGCTGACCGAGGAAGGCGAGGCGCTGTTTGACACCCTGGCCTCGTCGTTCTCCAAGATCTCGCTCAGCCTCAAGACCATCCGCGGCCGCCAGACCGGGGATACCGTCACCATTGGCTCCACCTCCGCCGTTGCCTCGCTGTGGCTGTCGCCCTCGGTGGTGCGCTTCTGGGGCAAACACCCGGATGTGAACGTCAACCAGATCGTCAATGACCGCCCGTTGCGCGGCATGCCGGACGTGGATTTCTATATCCGCTACGGGCGTGAGCGCGACACCCGGCTGGAGCAGACCGAACTGTACCGCGACCACCTGGTGCCTGTCGGCAATGCAGACCTGGCACAGAAGCTCACCGGCTGCCCGCTGGAGGAGCTGGCGCAACAGCGGCTGCTGCATCTGGAGTCCGATGACAAAAGCTGGACCACCTGGGCCGACTGGTTTTTGCAGCAGGGCTACGACGGTCCCATCGCAACAGGCGTGCGGGTGAACAACTATGCGGTTGCCCTGCAGGCGGCGCAGGACGGGGTGGGGCTGGTGCTGGGCTGGCAGCGGCTGCTGCACCCGCTGCTGACCTCCGGCCAGCTGGTGCCCATCGGCCCGCATGTTCTTGCGGCGCCGCACGGCTTTCATCTGGTGGGACGCCCGGACGCGGAGCTGTCGGAATCCGCCCGTTTGCTTCGCAATTGGGTGGTTGGCGAGGTCAATCGAAGCTCGGATGAGCTCAGCTAACCTCAGCGCGAAAATTCCTGATATTGAGGAAATCCGGTCTCTGCCTTCAATGGCGCAAAACGCGCACATCTTTTTCCTGCCTTGGAGAGACCCCAGATGAACAAGCATGACTCGCTTGCCCCGGTGATGGCTCCGGTCAACGTTGCCAACGGCCTGCCGAACGCCCATTACATCGACCCCGCCGTCTTTGTCGAAGAAAAACGTTCGGTGCTGTTTGCCAACTGGTCCGGTATCGGCTTTGGCAAGGACGTGCCGGAGCCGGGTTACGCCAAGCCGGTGGATTTCCTGGGCATGCCGCTGCTGATTGTGCGGGACAAGGACGGCGAGATCGGCGTGTTTCAGAACACCTGCCGCCACCGCGGCATGATCCTGGTCGAGAAAGCCGGCAAGATCCGCGGCGCCATCCGCTGCGCCTATCACAGCTGGTGCTACGGCCTCGATGGCCGCCTGGTATCCACCCCGCATGTGGGCGGCCCCGGCAACAACAAGCATGAGGACATCAAGCTGGACGAGCTGGGCCTCGTGCGCATCCGCTCCTACGTCTGGCGCGACGTGGTGTTCGTGAATGTCGACGGCTCCGCGCCGGAGTTCGAGGAGGCCCACGCCGGCCTGCTGGAGCGCTGGAAAGAGTTTGAAACCCCGGTGCATCACGGCGGCGAAAGCTCCGGCTTCAAGCTGGAAGTGAAGACCAACTGGAAGCTGGCGGTCGAGAACTACTGCGAAAGCTACCACCTGCCGTGGGTGCATCCGGGCCTCAACAGCTATTCCCGGCTGGAAGACCACTACAATATCGAGGTGCCGGGCCATTACTCGGGCCAGGGTACCCTGGTCTACCGCCAGATGAAGGGCGAAGACGGCAAGGTGTTCCCGGATTTCGAAGGGCTATCCAGCAAGTGGGACGAGGGCGGCGAATATGTGGCCGTGTACCCGAACGTTCTCTTGGGTGTGCAGCGCGACCACGCCTTTGCGATCATTCTGGAGCCGGTCGACACCGAAAACACCGTTGAGCATATCGAGCTTTATTACGCGAAATCGACCGAGGTCACGCCGGAGCTGGATGGCCTGCGGGACGAGAACGCCAAGCTGTGGAAGACCGTGTTCGAGGAAGACGTCTTTGTTGTCGAGGGCATGCAGAAGGGCCGTCATGGCGAGCTGTTCGATGGCGGGCGCTTCTCCCCGGCAATGGACGGGCCGACCCATAATTTCCACGCCTGGGTGGCCGATCAGGTGACCAAGGGCCGCGCGGCATGAGTGCCTTCCTGAAGGACGGGCTGGCCAGGAACTTCCTGGCCGGTGCATGGGTTGAAGGCGACGGCGGTGCACGCATCGCCGTCGAGGACCCCGGCAACGGACAGCACGTGGGCGACTGCGCACTTGCGGGTGAGGAAAGCCTGGCGAAAGCGCTGGAAGCAGCGCGGGCGAGTTTCGAGCGCGGCGATCTGGCGGCGATGAAACCCGCCAAGCGCGGCCAGCTGATGCAGCGTATCGCGGCGGAGATCCGGGGCATCGCCGATGAGGGCGCGGATCTGCTGTGCCGGGAAAGCGGCAAGAGCCTGAGTGCGGCGCATGACGAGTTCGAAGAAGCCGCGCAGTATTTCGAATACTACGGCGGCATGGCCGACAAGATCGAGGGCAAGTCGATCCCGCTCGGCCCCGATTACGCTGACTTTACGGTCTATGAGCCTTACGGCGTTTCCGCCCAGATCGTGCCGTGGAACTTCCCGGTGTCGATTGCGGCGCGCTCGCTGGCGCCCGCGATGGCCGCAGGCAATTCGGTGATCATCAAATCGCCGGAACTGGACCCGATGGCGCTGGCCATGCTGGGCGTGGCGCTGGAACGCGCCGAGGTGCCTGCCGGGGCGGTCTCAATCCTGAACGGCATCGGTTCTGAACTCGGCGCCCGGCTGGTCGAAAGCCCGAAGGTCGACCAGATCGTCTTCACCGGCTCGGTGCCGACCGGCCAGGCCATCCTGCGTGCCGCCGCCAATCCGGTGACGCCTGCGCTGATGGAGCTGGGCGGCAAATCCGCTGCGGTGGCGTTTGAGGACGCCAATCTGGACACGCTGATGTCCTCCCTGCAAAGCGGTATCTTCTACAACGCAGGCCAGGTTTGTTCGGCGATGTCGCGGGTGCTGGTGCACCGGTCGATCTTCGACGAGGCGGTGGAACGCGCCGCTGCGCTGGCAAACGGTCTGAGCGTCGGGCATGGCTTGGAAAATCCGGGCCTCACCCCGGTGATCTCGGCCCGTCAGCTGGACGGGATCGAAACCCTGACCGCCACCGCCCGCCAAAGCGGCGCCCGCGCGGCTTCGGGCGGCGCGCGTCTGGAGCGTGAAGGGTATTTCATGGCGCCGACGATCCTTGCGGATGTGGACCCCGCGTCCCGCGTCGCGCAGGAGGAGATCTTTGGCCCGGTCACCTGTTTTACGCCGTTTGACACCGAAGCCGAGGCAATCGCCATGGCGAACGGCACCGAGTTCGGGTTGGTCGCTGGTGTCTTCACCCGCGATCTGGCGCGGGCGCATCGGGTCGCCAACCGTCTGCGGGCGGGGCAGGTGTTTGTGAACGAATGGTTCGCGGGCGGCATCTCCACCCCGTTCGGCGGGGTCGGCAAATCAGGCTTTGGCCGCGAAAAGGGACTGGAGGCGCTCTATAACTACGTGCGCACCAAGAACATCGCGATCTCGCTGAAGGGCTGAGCGATGGAGCGCGCAGAGCTCGACCACGCGCTGCTGCAGGCGCATGAGGACAAGGACAGCGCGGAGCTGGTCCGGCTCTACACGCTGGCCGGGGATCAGGCGGAGCAGGCGGGCAATATTGACGCCGCCTGTTTCTACCTGACCCACGCCTTTGTCTTTGCGCTGGAGGCCGGGCTGCCGGAGGCGAAAGAGCTGAACCGCCGTCTGGCGGAGCGCGGCCGCGCGCATCCGCTGGAGCTGTGAGACAAGTTTCAGGGTGCTGTCCCCGCGGGGACAGCACCCTGTTTTGGCCGGCAGGGGAGGGCCGGCCAATCTAATTCTTAAAAGGGAGGCGCGGGCATGATTCCAACGAAGATGGCAGCGGTCCTGCTGACCGGCCACGGCGGCATCGATAAACTGGACTACCGCACCGACGTGCCGGTACCGCAGCCCGGACCGGGTGAAGTGCTGATCCGCGTGGCGGCAGCGGGCATCAACAACACCGACATCAACACCCGCATCGGCTGGTATTCCAAGGCGGTGGATGCCGACACCAATGCGGGCGGCGCCAGCGGGTTCGACAGCGTCAACGACGATGACGCCAGCTGGTCCGGCAAGCCGCTGGAATTCCCGCGCATCCAAGGTGCGGACGCCTGCGGCCGCATCGCAGCAGTAGGGGAGGGGGTCGATCCCGCCCGCATCGGCGAGCGGGTTCTGG
Organism: Paracoccaceae bacterium; assembly: GCA_013373325.1. Taxonomy (GTDB): domain Bacteria; phylum Pseudomonadota; class Alphaproteobacteria; order Rhodobacterales; family Rhodobacteraceae; genus Leisingera. Next base: position 4,806 of record JABXIA010000353.1, on the reverse strand, counting down.
TGCGCAATATGCTGCGGACCTATGTGGACTACCGGCCCTATGAATGCTGGACCTTTGGCAGCGAATGCGATGGCGGCTTTGCCCAGTTTGCAGTGGCGCCTGAGCGCGAAACCCATGCGGTGAACTGCGATTGGTCTGATGCGGAGCTGGCCTCGATCCCCTGCGCCTATTCCACCGCGGAAAACATGCTGCACCGGGTGGGGCTTGGCGCGGAAACCGTGCTGATCTCAGGCGCATCCGGCGGCGTGGGCTCCGCCGCCGTGCAGCTGGCCAAACGCCGCGGCGCAACCGTGATTGCGCTTTCTTCCGCCGCCAAGGCGGAAGAAGTGCTGGCGCTTGGTGCCGACCGCGTGGTCGACCGCAACGCCGATCTGGTCAAGGAACTGGGCGAAGGTTCCATCGATGTGGTTGTTGATCTGGTGGCAGGTCCGCAGTGGCCGTCGTTCCTGGACGTGCTGCGCCGGGGCGGGCGTTACACGACCGCCGGCGCCATTGCCGGGCCGATCAGCGAGATCGACGTGCGCACGCTCTACCTCAAGGACCTGACCCTGATGGGCTGCACCTTCCAGGAGGATGAGGTGTTCGCCAATCTGATCTCTTATATCGAAGCCGGGGAAATCCGCCCGCTGGTCGCCAGGACCTATCCGCTGAGCGACATTGCCGCCGCGCAGGAGGACTTTCTGAGCAAGAAGCATACCGGCAAGCTGGTTCTGATGATCCCGGAGGTGTCCGGGTGAAAATCAAGAAGATCGAGCTTTATCAGCTGGACCTGCCCTATTCCGGCGGCGTTTACATGCTGTCGGGCGCGCGGGAGTACCGCAGTTTTGACGCGACTTTTGTACGCATCACCACCGACACCGGGCTGGAGGGCTGGGGCGAAAGCACGCCCTTCGGCTCCACTTATATCGCCGCCCATGCCCTGGGGGTGCGGGCCGGGATTGCCGAGATTGCGCCGTATCTGTTGGGCCGCGACCCGCGGCAGATGGACCGCATCAACGACGCGATGGATGAGGCGCTGCTGGGCCACAACCACGCCAAGTCGGCAATTGATCTGGCCTGCTGGGACCTGTTCGGCAAATCGGTGAAACTGCCGGTTTGCGAGCTGTTGGGCGGCTCCACCGGTAAACGCCTGCCGGTGATCTCGTCGATCTATGCAGGCAGTCCCGAGGACATGCGCGCCCGCGTCGCGCAGCACCGGGAGATGGGATACTTGGGTCATTCGGTGAAGATCGGTGCGCTGGACGGCGAAGGCGGCCCGGCGCTGGACGCGGAACGCATCCGCGCGTCCTTGGCGGACCGGCAGCCGGGCGAGTTCTTTCTGGTTGATGCCAACGGCGGGCTGACGCCGGAAACCGCGCTGCGGATGCTGCGGATGCTGCCCGAGGGGCTGGACTTTGTGCTGGAGGCACCCTGCAAGACCTGGCGCGAGACCATGTCGCTGCGCAAGCGCTGTACAGTACCGATCATCCTGGATGAGCTGGTCCAGCAGGATGAGGACATTGCGCTGATGCTGGCGGAGGATGTGGCGGACGGCATCGGCCTCAAGATCTCCAAGGCGGGCGGGCTGACCCATGGGCGGCGGCACCGCGATATGTGCCTGGCGGCGGGTGCCACGGTCAGCGTGCAGGATACTGTTGGATCCGTCGTGGCGTTCTCTGCCATCGCCCATCTGGGCGCGACGGTGCCGGAGCGGTCCCTGCGCTGCATTCTGGACTGCCGCGATATGGTGACGCTGAAAACGGCAGAGTTCGACGCACCGGTGCAGGACGGCGGGGTGCTGGTGCCGGATGCGCCGGGGCTGGGAATAACGGTGGACAGGGATCTGATGGGCGCGCCGCAGGCCGTTTGGGCGGCCTGAATACGCAGTATTTGGTAGAATCAGTTTCAACCGCGTGTTGAGACTGAAAGGCAGACTGGCCCGCCCTGGCGGAGCCTGCGGGAACGGCGTTGCCGTTTCCGCCTGTCCGCTTTGACGGTTTCCCGAAGGGCGTGAGCGCCAACAGTCTGATAAAAGCGCGGCAAGCACAGGAAATCGGGAAACAGGCAGGGGCACAGCCTTGCCATTCGGTGCCGAATTTGATTCGAGTGCGCCGGAAATCAGGACAGGCTGTGCGGATGTGCGGAAAACGGCGTTTTGTGCGTTTTCTTTGCCGCCGCTGCCGGAACGGGGTAAGAACCGCCACGGGATTCGGCCTTGGAGGGACGTAGCGCAAATATGAAGACATTTAACTTGAGAAAGGGGCTGGATCTGCCGGTGACAGGCGCACCGGAGCAGGTGATCCACGACGGTCCCTCCATCACCTCGGTGGCCGTGCTGGGCCCCGACTACATGGGCCTGAAACCCCGCATGCTGGTGCAGGAAGGCGAAGAAGTCCGCCGCGGCACCCCGCTGTTCTGCCACAAGGATGCCGAGGCCGCGCTGATGGTGGCGCCGGTGACCGGCAAGGTCGTGGCGATCAACCGCGGCGCCCGCCGGGTGCTGGAAAGCGTCGTGATCGCAGTTTCCGATGCCGATGATACCGGCATTGATTTCTCTGCCACCGGCAATGCTGACACTGCCGAAGGCCTGACCGAGAAGCTTTGTGCCGCCGGTCTCTGGACTGCCTTCCGCACCCGTCCCTATTCCAAGATGCCGCAGCCGGGGTCCAAGCCCGCCGCGATCTTCGTGACCGCGATGGACAGCGAACCGCTGGCTGGCGACGCCGCCGTGATCATCAATGATGCGGCTGAGGCGTTTGAGGCCGGCCTCAAGGCCGTGACCCTGCTGACCGACGGCACCACCTATCTGTGCCAGAAGACAGGCGACAGCATTCCCGGTGCAAACCTTGCCGGGGTTGAGGCGGCAGGTTTCTCCGGCCCGCATCCCTCGGGCCTTGCAGGCACCCACATCCATTTCCTGCATCCCGTCCGCGCCAATGATCAGGTCTGGACCGTGTCTTACTCCGACGTGATCGCCATCGGCCGCCTGCTGCTGACCGGCCACCTGGACCCCTCCACCGTGGTTGCGATTGCCGGTCCCGCCGCGCGCAGCCCCCGTCTGGTCCGCACCGTTGCGGGCGCCTCCACCGATGAGCTGACCCGCGGCGAGATCGCCTCGGACGGTCCCGTGCGGGTGATCTCCGGGTCGATCCTGTCGGGCCGCCAGGCGGCTGGTCCGCTGGCGTTCCTAGGCCGTTTTGCCCGCCAGGTTGCCATTATCGAAGAAGACCGCAAGCAGATCCCGCTGGGCTGGATCCGTCCGATGGGCGGCAAATATGCGGTGCAGCCGGTGCTGGGCTCTGCGCTCAGCCGCAAGCTGTTCAACCTCACCAGCAACCTCAACGGCGGCCGCCGGGCGATGGTGCCCACCGGCACCTTTGAGCAGCTGATGCCGCAGGACTACCTGCCGACGCAATTGCTGCGCGCGCTGCTGGTGATGGACACCGACACCGCACAGGCGCTGGGTGCGCTGGAGCTGGACGAAGAGGACATGGGCCTCGTCGGCTTTGCCTGCCCGGCCAAGTACGAATACGGGCTGGCGCTGCGCGACTGCCTGACCAAGATTGAAAAGGAGGGCTGAGCCGGATGGGATTGCGCAGCTTCTTTGACAGGATCGAGCCCCATTTCGAGAAGGGGGGCAAGTACGAAAAGCTCTTCCCCGTCTACGAGATGGTGGAGTCCTTCCTGTATACCCCAAAAACCGTCACCACCGTGGCGCCGCATGCCCGCTCATACGTCGATATGAAGCGGATCATGACCTATGTGGTGATCGCCACCATCCCCTGCATTTTGTGGGGCATGTGGAACACCGGCTATCAGGCGAACTCGGCAATTGCCGCGCTGGGGGCTGATGCGGCCACCGGCTGGCGGATCGCCATCCTGCAGATGTTCGGCATTTCGCTGGATGCGGCGAACCCGATGGCCAACATCGCGCACGGGTTCCTGTATTTCCTGCCGATCTACATCGTGACACTGGTTGCGGGCGGCATCTTCGAGGTGATCTTTGCCACCGTCCGCGGCCATGAGGTGAACGAGGGCTTCCTTGTGACCTCGATGCTTTACACCCTGATCATGCCGGCCTCCGCGCCGCTGTGGCAGGTGGCGCTTGGCATCATCTTCGGCGTGGTGATCGGCAAGGAAGTCTTTGGCGGCACCGGCAAGAACTTCCTGAATCCGGCGCTGGTGGGCCGTGCGTTCCTGTATTTCGCCTATCCGGCGAACATGTCGGGCGACGCTGTCTGGACCCCGGTCGACGGCTTCTCCGGCGCGACCGCGCTGGGTGTGACTGCCGCCGACGGAGTGCAGGCGTTGGCCGCCAAGGGCATTGAATGGTCGGATGCGTTCTTTGGCACCATTCAGGGCAGCTTTGGCGAAACATCGACGCTGGCCTGCGCAATCGGGCTTTGCTTCCTGCTGTTCACCAGGATCGCCAACTGGCGCCTGATCGTAGGCTGTCTGGCAGGCATGATCGCCTTCTCGATGCTGCTGAACCTCATCGGTTCTGACAGCAACCCGATGTTTGCGATGCCGTGGTACTGGCACCTGGTGCTGGGCGGTTATGCATTCGGCCTGGTGTTCATGGTGACCGAACCCGTGTCCGCATCCCACACCAACGCGGGCCGCTACATCTACGGTGCCCTCATCGGCGTGATGGTGGTACTGATCCGGGTGCTGAACCCGGCCTTCCCCGAAGGCATGATGCTGGCGATCCTGTTCGGCAACGTCTTTGCACCGCTGATCGACTACTTCGTCGTGCAGGCCAACATCAAACGGAGGGCGCGCCGCCATGGCTGATACCCAAAGCAAGGGCCTGATTGGCCGCTTCCT
>JABXIA010000231.1 GCA_013373325.1 Paracoccaceae bacterium | reverse complement strand
GTGAACGCCCTGCGCGACGAAGGCCGCGGCTTCCTGGTGATCACCCACTACCAGCGCCTGCTGGACCACATCAAACCCGACGTGGTGCACATCCTGGCAAACGGCCGCATCGTCAAAACCGGCGGCCCGGAGCTGGCGCTGGAAGTTGAGAACAACGGTTACGCCGGCATCCTGGCAGAGGAGGCGTAAATGGCCCTGCCCGAAGTCAAGCAAAGCGCAACCGAGGCGCGGCTGTCGGCGCTGACCCTGCCAGAGAGCGGCTGCCTCAAGGCGGCCCGCCAGGCCGCGCTGTCGCGGGTCCAGACCATGGGTCTGCCGTCGCGCCGCGACGAATACTGGAAATACACCAAGCCGGACACGCTGGTGCAGGCAGATGCGCCCAAGGCAGCTGTGTTCCACGCTGATGAAGCGCCGATGTTCAACGCGTTTGAGCGGCTGAATATCGTCTTTGTGGATGGCGTGTTTGACGCCGAGGCCTCTGACGATTTGGAGCTTGAAGGTCTGACTATCGACCGGATTGAGGATATCTGCTGCAAGGATATCCATTGGGCCAAGGACTTGTACGGTGTTCTTGAGGCGCGCGGCCAGACCCCGGTGGAACGTCCGCTGGCAGCATTGAACACCGCTTTTGCCAGTGATGGTGTTGCAATCCGTGTGACAGGCAAGGTCTCCAAACCGCTGAACTTCACCTATGTGCATTCGGACGAAAACTCCGATGCGATCCTGCACCATGTGATCCGCGTGGAAACCGGCGCAGAGGTGACGATCCTGGAGAACGGCCCGGCTGCGTCGCGCTTTAACAAATGCATGGAAATTGACATCGCTGATGGCGGCACGATGCATCTGGTGCGGGCCCAGGGCCGCGACCACGAGCGCCGTGCGGCGACCCATCTGTTTGCCCGACTGGGCACAGAGTCGGTGTTCAAGTCCTTCACCCTGACAGTGAATGGCGTGCTGACCCGTAATGAGGCGGTGATTGAACTGACCGGTGATGACGCGGTTGCCCATATCGCAGGTGCCTGCGTGGGCGACGGCGACTTCCACCACGACGACACCGTTTTCATCACCCATGACGCCGTGAACTGCGAAAGCCGTCAGGTGTTCAAGAAGGTGCTGCGCAACGGTGCCACCGGTGTGTTCCAGGGCAAAATCCTGGTGAAGGAAGGCGCGCAAAAGACTGACGGGTATCAGATTTCCCAGTCGTTGCTGCTGGACGATGACAGCCAGTTTCTGGCCAAGCCTGAGCTGGAAATCTACGCGGATGACGTGGCCTGCTCGCACGGGTCCACTTCCGGTGCGATCGACGAGGAGGGCCTGTTCTACCTGCGCTCCCGCGGTGTGCCGCATGCAGAGGCAACCGACCTGATGACGCTGGCCTTTTTGGCTGAAGCGGTGGATGAGATCGAGGACGCGGAAATCGCCGCGGATATCGTTTCCCGCCTTGAAGGCTGGCTGGCCCGGCGCCGCTGATGTCCGTCACAACGGATATCCCGGCGACCTATAAGGGGCCGCGCAAGGTGTTTGCGCGGCTTCTGAGCATGGGCGCCCGCGAGGACCGTCTGCTGGTGTTTCTGCTTGCGGGCTGTGTTCTGACCTTTGTCGCGCAGATGCCGAAACTGGCCCGGGAGGCGCATCTGACCGGGCAGGAGCTGAACATGCTGCTGGGCGGTTCGCTGCTGGCACTGGTCTTTATCGCGCCGCTTCTGCTGTATGTTCTGGCGCTGGTTGCCCATTGGATCGCCCGCGCCTTTGGCGGTCAGGGCGATGCCTACCGCGCCCGGCTGGCGCTGTTCTGGGCGTTTCTGGCGGCCAGCCCTCTGATGCTGTTGAACGGGCTGGTTGCCGGTTTCATCGGCCCCGGTCCGTCCCTGACCCTGGTGGGCATCCTGTGGTGCGCTGTATTTATTTGGTTCTGGGTGTCCGGCATGATCCAGGGCTATTGGGCCAAATCATGAATGCGCTGGCTGCCTTTGCCCTTCTGACACTGAAGTCGCCGCGTGATGCGGCGCATCAGATCCTGGCGCGCGACTGGCCGCGGGAGGCGCTGTGGACCGCCTTCCTGCTGTCGGTGGTCCTGAACACCTGCGTCTACACAGTTCAGAAAATCCTGTTCCCGCTGCCGCCTGAGGTCCTGCTGCCGCGCTTCACGCCAGGCGTCTATTTCGCCATGGTGCTGATCCTGCAGCTGTGCTTCATCGCTATGCTGTCCGCGACCGGCCGCTGGCTGGGCGGGCAAGGCAACTTGCCTGAATTGCTGGCGCTTGTGACCTGGCTGCAGCTGCTGCAGGCAGGACTGAACGGTGCCATTGTGGTTGTGTTTCTGGTGATGCCTTCGCTGGCCGCCTTGCTGAATATTGCGGCCAATATCGTTGTGTTCTTCATCCTCCTGCATTTCGTTAACGCGGCGCACCGGTTCGGCTCCGTTTGGCGCTCGCTGGGGGTGGTTTTGATGGCCAGTATGATCCTGGTCTTTGCCCTTCTTTTTATTGTGGGTCTGATCGGCCCAGCCAATCTGGGACTTCCCGAAAATGTATGACCTGGACAAAATCCGTGCCGACTTCCCGATCCTGTCGCGCGAGGTGAACGGCAAGCCGCTGACCTATCTCGACAACGGTGCATCGGCCCAGAAGCCGCAGGTGGTGATTGATGCTATCACCAAGGTATATGCTGAAGAATATTCCAACGTTCACCGTGGCTTGCACTTTCTTTCTAACCTGGCGACGGAGAAATATGAGGCCGTGCGCGGTATCATTGCACGGTTCCTGAACGCAGGCGATGAAAACACCATCGTGCTGAACTCCGGTACCACAGAGGGCATCAATCTGGTTGCTTACGGCTGGGCAATGCCGCGGTTTGAGGCGGGCGACGAGATCGTCCTGTCCGTTATGGAGCACCACGCCAACATCGTGCCCTGGCACTTCCTGCGCGAACGTCAGGGGGTGGTCCTGAAGTGGGTGGATACCGAAGCGGACGGCAGCCTTGATCCGCAGAAGGTGATTGATGCGATTGGCCCTAAGACCAAGCTGGTGGCCGTTACCCAATGCTCCAACGTGCTGGGCACGGTTGTGGATGTAAAGGCGATCACCCAAGGCGCCCATTCCAAAGGTGTGCCGGTGCTGGTGGATGGCTCACAGGGCGCGGTGCATATGCCGGTCGACGTGCAGGGCATCGGCTGCGACTTTTACGCTATCACTGGTCACAAGCTCTACGGTCCGTCCGGCTCCGGCGCGATCTATATCAAACCGGAACGCATGGCAGAGATGCGCCCCTTCATCGGCGGCGGCGACATGATCAAAGAGGTCTCCAAAGAGGCGATCATCTACAACGATCCGCCAATGAAATTCGAGGCGGGCACGCCGGGCATCGTGCAGACCATCGGCCTGGGTGTGGCGCTGGAGTATATGATGGAGCTTGGCATGGACAACATTGCCAAGCACGAGGGCGGCCTGCGCGACTATGCGATGCAGCGGCTGAGCGGGCTGAACTGGATCAATGTGCAGGGGCAAGCCCCTGGGAAGGCCGCGATTTTCAGCTTCACCATGGAGGGTGCGGCACACGCCCACGATATCTCCACCATCCTCGACAAGAAGGGTGTCGCAGTGCGCGCGGGCCATCACTGCGCCGGACCGCTAATGGATCATCTTGGAGTATCCGCCACCTGCCGGGCGTCCTTTGGCCTCTACAACACCAAGGAAGAAGTCGACACGCTGGTCGACGCTCTGGAGCTGGCGCATGAATTGTTTGCTTAGGCTCTTCACCTGATAATCAAAAAACGGCGCCCTCGAGGCGCCGTTTTTCTTTCAGGCTTTAACCCTGGATCTTTGCTTCGCGAAGCGGGCAGGACAGGTAGACGCCGAACTCCTTGCCAATGTCGCAGCTGACACGGGCATGCACCTTGCCTTGCCGGTCGAGGAAACGCTGGCTGTTGTCCACCGGAAAGATTCCCTCGTGCCAGATATTGGGATGGATATAGAGCCCCTTGGACCCGTCACACCAGAACGCCACGACCTTCTCCGGTTTCAGATCATCTCCCGGCAAGGCCGCGGGAATGATGAAGGGCTTGTTGTCCAGCGGATAGAACAGCTGGCCGCCGTCGGGGTGATAGTTCATGTGCCACAACAGCACCTGGTCCCGCGGCGCGGTCTGCGTGTCCGCCTGTGCCTTTTGCGGGTCGGTGGACCAGCCCAGCACATAGTTGCCGTTGACCGCTTCGTTCTCGCCGTAGAGCACATCACCGCGCCAGTCGCCGCGGAAGGTACCCTCGACCCAGCCGGCCTCGTCGCCGGTGCCCTCGTCGATCGGCCGCCAGCCCTGAGCCGGCCATTGCACGATTTCGATCTCGAAGTTCTCCGGATCGTCCACCAGGCAGCCATAGCCCTTTACGCTTTCATCGGTAGCCCGGATCAGCAGTACCTCATGCCAGGGCAGCGAGGGTTTGGTGCTGGCCTCAAAGATATACTCGGGTGCGCTCATTTTGCGGAATCTCCTGGTCCCATGTGCTTGTCCACCATCCGCTGCACCATCGGCGCAAAGTGCCAGTAGTCCGGGGTGTCCATGTCGTCCCGCTTGCCGGCCTCATCCAAATACCGCACTGCGATGATCTGCTTGAGGTTCGGGTTCTTCTCGAACTCGGCCACTTCCTCAGAGTTCATCGGCCCGCCCTGCAGGTTCAGGGAGTGGACAGAAGCCTCTGACAGACGGTTGAAATACTCCGGTTTGGTGGCGCAGAGATAGCGCTTGGCCGCCACATGGTAGCGAACGCAATCGGTGATCACCGAGGGAAAGAACTGCTCCAGAACTTCGGCTCCGGATTCCTCGTGAAAGCGGTCCTCTGTGTCATCCATGGAGAATGTGCCGAACTCGCTGGTGAAATGGCCGATATCATGGAGGAGCGCCCCCACGATGATCTCTTCCGGCTGGCCGTTCTGCTCAGCGATGGTGGCACCTTGCAGCATGTGCTCGGCCATGGTGACTGGCTCGCCCAGGTATTCTTCGTCGCCGCGGCGATCAAAAATGCCGCCTATGAAGTCTACGATATTGTCCCGGTTCAGCTGGCTGACGTCTGGCTTGCTCATCTCTCAGCCCTCCAGCTGAGCGTTCAGCACGTTGAGCGTCGACAGCAGCCCGTCCTTGTCTGCGTAGCAGCCCTGCAGCCAACGGGAGCCGGAACCGGAATACCCCAAACGGGCATGCATTACGCGGGTGTTATCCACGATGAAACTCTCCCCCGGCTCCAGCTTGAAGGAGACGCCCATGTCCGGATCGTCGATGAATTCACCCAGACGGCGGTAAGCGGCGTAGTAAGCTTCCATCTTGTCAAACGGAATGTCGGCAAACGGGGCAGAGGACCGGTTGTTGAAGCGCATCCCGATCATCTCGCCATCGGGTGACAATTCGATCATCGGGCGGCGGGAGCGCAGGTGCACGCCGTCGGATCCTTTGTATTCAAACCGGGCCGGAAAGCCTGCCAGCAGCGCAAAGCCCTCTGGGTTTTCCGCTTTCAGACGCTCGGCGGCACGGAAGCCGTCCACCACAATGCTTTCACCACCCTCAGCAGAGTTTTCCAGGCAATAGAGGATTTGAAGCGACGGCACCGGGTCGCGGTAGGGGTTGTCGGTATGGGCCTGCAGGCCCAGGCCAGTATAGGCGAGGTTGGTCGGGTTTACCTCGGTGCGCACTTCGAAATACTTGCCGTAATTCGTCTCGCGGACGAAACCGAACATCCCGGCGTTCTCGATCAGCGCGCCTTCGGTCACAGGGCCGTTCACCAGTTTGGCGAAACCCAAACGTGCAATCGCCTCCAGCCAGTCCCGTTTGACTTTGGGGTCGGACTGCACTTCCTCCCAGTCGAATGCAGGGGCAGGCAGGCTGCTGTTCCAGGTTTCGATGTCAGGTGCCAGTCGGCCGAATTCCGTCGGCCGGTCAATATCATAGGCGTGTGCCTTCAACCAGGCACCCGGGAAAGTCACGGTCTTTCCTTCTGGGGCGAATGTGACGGTTAAAGATCCGTCATCCACCAGCGCAGTGCTGATCTTGGTGTCCTGCGGAATGTCACCGATGGTGATCAGCCGCTGACCGTTCCCCGGTGAACGGGTTTCAGGGTCCAGCGCGTTGTCACGCAGCCAGATTGCATGGAAGCGGCTTTCGCTTCCGTCTTCAAATGTCAGGGTCAAAAAGCTGCCGGATGCGTCGGCGGATACGGAACGGGGCATGAGGGTCTCTCCGGTTGGCCTGGTTCTTGCTTGCCTTGCTACCGCCGCTGAGCCATCAAGAGAACGACTGAAATCAGGGTTTGAGAGTTAGGTTTTCTAATGCCCAAGAAAGTGACCAAGCAGGGCTTGCCGCCGCTTGATTGGCTCAAGGTTTTTGAGGCTGCCGGCCGCCATGGCAGTTTCACCGCTGCGGCTGAGGAATTCGGGTCAACCCAGGCCGCTGTCAGCCAGCGCATCCGCAATCTGGAATCCTGGCTGGGGCGGCAACTCTTCATTCGGTCGGCTCGCGGCGTGGCATTGACAGTGGATGGCGAAAGCTACCTGCCGTTGGTCCATGATTCCCTTCGCGCCCTTGAGCAGGGCACCGAAAACCTGTTTGGGCACAGTGTCCGGGAGCTGCGGATCGCTGCTCAGCCATCGCATCTGGAAATGCTTTTACTGCCGAGGCTTGCAGCGTTTTCTGAAAGCCATCCCGAGCTGCGGCTGGTCACGGAAACCGTGCCGAAGCGGTTGGATTTCGAAGCGGCGGACGGTGCGTTGCATATCAGATATGGGCGCGGCAACTGGCAGGGCCGCGACGGTGTCCTGCTCGCAAATGAGGTTCTTCAACCGATGGCGGCCCCAGGCCACACAGCCAACTGGCGCCAACTGCCGGCGATTGAGTTGCGCGGAGAACGGCCGGGCTGGAGCGAGTGGGCGCGGGTGACGGGAGAGCCGGCGCTCGAGGCCGGGCCTGTTTCGGTGGATTCCATGGCGCATGCCCTCCGGGCCGCCCGGCTTGGAATGGGGGTGGTTTTGGGATCCAGGACGCTGGCTGCCAACCTGCTGCTGACCGGGCAGTTGATCTGTTTGCCAGCCGCCGAATTGGCCACGATTGACGGCTACTGGCTGACATGGCCGCCGAGCCTCGGGAAATCTCCGCGGCAAAAAGCCCTTCTATCCGCGCTTTCAGACGCACTGAAACATCATGCGCAGTAGTGGAAGGTTCCGCAGCTTGGGAGAGAGGTGGCGCACCTGAGAGGATTCGAACCTCTGGCCTCTGCCTTCGGAGGGCAGCGCTCTATCCAGCTGAGCTACAGGTGCGTTGTTAGCCGGGGTATACCCGCGCTTGATTGCCTCTGCAACGGGAAAAACTGCCTGTTTCCAAATTCCTGCCATTCAGCGGACTAGGCATGAACGACATCGCAGCTGAAAAAAGAAAAAGCCTGCACCGGGTGGGCAGGCTTGCATTATTGCAAGGGCTGGCAGCGTTACCCGCGCCATGTGCGGACAACACCGCAATCCATATGCACAAAATTCGAACGATGGTATTTACCAACTCCGCCGGCGTGGCACGCCTCAGCCGCTTGCGCCATCTGGGATACCGAACGGGAAGCCAAGCGAAGATCGGCAGCCTGGCCGCGCATATGCAGCGAGTTCTTCGCAACCCCGCGAGAGCGGCTGCGCAGCATGGCGTTGGTCTTGGGGCTGCGATAGCCGGACAGCAGCATATAGGGCTCGTTCACATCCAGCAGGTTGTGCGAAGCCGCCATGATGTCAATGGTCCGCAAATCCATGTTCTTGACTTCATCGGTACGCCAGTCCCGCATGAAGTGATTGATTTCCTTGACGGCGTCTTTGATGTAGTCGCCATCGATCCAATACACCATGTCCAGACGCTCGCCGGTGCGGCCCGAGTACATGCGGATGCGCCGGATGTCTCCGCCGCCGCGAAGGAAGCCTGCTGCATTGGAGAAAGTCGGGGCTGCTGCCACTGCGGTTGCAGCAAATACACCCAAAAGAGAACGCCGGGAAATCCCCGTGCCCGTGGTTTTTGCCATTGTCACTGCGCCGTCCCGTACGCTTTTAGTCCTGCCTATTGCCCGATGTTACGGGCTCGTTAACGATCTCAGTTAACGTGCGGCATGTATGGCACACAGAGAATCCTGATCCAACATTTCTTTGCCGCGCTGTAACGGATAGCCCGTTTTTCGGCGAATTTTTGCGCATAAGGGGAGGGCGAGGGAACTTTTCCCCGCGACTGTTGCAGCCGGGTTTCATAGACGCGGCATTGCTGCATCAAAGCTGACTTTTCGCAATTGTGAATGGACAACAGCGGCTGGCATTTACCAGAATTTCAGTTAGGCACTGCCAGAATTGACAAAAATCGGCGCAAGGACCGGAAATTATGACTCGTGCGACTGCAGGAAGCTTCTTGCCAGGGATCAAAGCCGGGCTGTTTGCCCTGGCACTGGGCGGTTTGGCCGCGGGGGCTGTTTCCAGTTCAGCACAGGCTGAAGTTTCGGCGGCTTTCCGCCAAGCCGTTGCCGAGGCGGCCTTTGGCAGCGACGCTGTGGCGGAATTCTACCGCAAAAACGGGTACCAGGCGATCTGGACCGGTCAGGATGAGGCGTCGCGCCAGCGCCGCAATGCTTTGTTGGCGGCCTTGGGCGACACCCAGGCCCATGGTCTGCCGGACCGCTCTGCCGAGGTCAGCGCACTGATAGAGCAGATGCGCGGTGTTCGCACGACGCGTGATATCGGCAATGTCGAGGCCGCGCTGAGCCGGGCCTTGGTGCAATATGCCACCGATCTGCAAACCGGGCTGCTGGTTCCCTCGCAAATCGATGACGGTATGGTGCGCAAGAAACATACCGTGGACGGGGCCAGCATCCTGGCGGGGATCCGCGATACCCAGCCTTATGCCTATTTGCGCAGCCTGGTTCCGGCATCTCAGCAATACCGCGGACTGATGCGCGAAAAGCTTCGGCTGGAACAGGTCATGGCTGCAGGCGGCTGGGGGCCGTCTGTAAATGCCAAGAAATTGGAGCGCGGCGATCAGGGACCAGCGGTAATTGCACTGCGCAACCGGCTGATGCTGATGGGCTACATGCAGCGCAGCGCAGCGCGGACCTATGATGCGGCACTGGAGAAGGCTGTGCAAAGCTTTCAGTCCGATCATGGTCTGAAAACAGATGGCGTGGCAGGAGCCGGCACCATTGATGAGATCAACAAGCCGGTCAGCGCGCGCCTGAAGTCCATCATCATCGCGATGGAGCGGGAGCGCTGGCTGACACCGGAGCGCGGCGAGCGTCATATTCTGGTCAACCAGACCGATTTCACAGCCAAGATCGTCGACAACGGCGACGTGACCTTTGAAACCCGCTCGGTGATCGGCAAGAACACCCATGACCGCCGCAGCCCGGAATTCTCGGATGAAATGGAGCATATGGTGATCAACCCGAGCTGGTATGTGCCGCGCTCGATCATCACCAAGGAATATCTGCCGAAACTGAAGAACAACCCGAATGCTGTAGGCCACATACAGATCACTGACCGCCGCGGAAGGGTTGTGAACCGCGGTTCGGCAGACTTCTCGCAATATACTGCGCGGAATTTCCCGTTCTCCATGCGCCAGCCCCCCAGCCGCAGTAACGCGCTGGGTCTGGTCAAGTTCATGTTCCCGAACAAATACAACATCTATCTGCACGACACCCCGCAGAAGAGCCTGTTTGCCCGTGAAGTTCGCGCCTTTTCGCATGGCTGTATCCGCCTGGCTCAGCCGTTTGAGTTCGCCTATGCGCTGCTGGCCAAGCAGACCGAAAACCCCAAGGATTTCTTTCACCGCATTCTGAATTCCGGCAAGGAAACCAAGGTCGAGCTTCAGACGAAGGTGCCGGTGCACATCATTTACCGGACTGCTGTGGTGTCGGGCAAAGGCCGCGCGGAGTTCCGCCGGGATGTCTATGGCCGTGACGCCAAAGTCTGGGCTGCACTGGAGCGGGCAGGGGTGGTGCTGCCCAGCGTTCAGGGGTAAATGTCAGGCCCATACAGGATATTCTGAGAGGGCCTGACATGTTCACAATCCGCCAGATCGCCGAGTCTCTGGGCGCTGATGCCGAGGGTGACCTCGACCTGCAAGTTGCAGATGCGGCTGAGCCTCAGGATGCGCAGGCCGGCCAGCTGGCCATGGCAATGGCGCCGAAGTATGCCGATGGCCTGAAGGAAGGCCAGGCGCTGGCAGCCATTCTCTGGGAAGGGGCAGACTGGCAGTCGTTCGGGCTGAAGGCGGCAATCTTTGCCCCGCGTCCGCGCATGGCCATGTCGGGTGTGACTGCAATGCTGGACCGCGGCCAGGGGTTCCCGCCGGGCATCCATCCGTCTGCCGTCATTGATCCGGCAGCGGTATTGGGTGACGGTGTCTCTGTCGGGCCGCTGGCCGTGATCGGTGCAGGCGCCAGAATCGGCGCACGCTCCGTCATTGGCCCGCACTGCTATGTCGGCGCGGATGCCGTTATCGGCGACGACGCCTACCTGCGTGAAATGGTTTCCATATCCGCCCGTGCAACCATCGGCGCGCGTTTCCGCGCACAGCCGGGCGCGCGGGTGGGCGGCGATGGATTTTCCTATGTCACGCCCGAAGTGTCCGGTGCGGAAAACGTGCGTAAGACCCTGGGCGACCAGGGGGAGGCCAAGGCGCAATCCTGGATCCGTATTCATTCGCTGGGCGCGGTCACAATCGGTGATGATGTGGAGGTCGGCTCCAATTGCACCATCGATAATGGCACTATCCGCGACACGGTGATCGGCGATGGCAGCAAGCTGGACAACCTCGTGCATGTAGGCCACAACACCCGCGTCGGAAATGACTGCCTGCTGTGCGGTCAGACTGGGATCTCCGGATCGGTGGATATTGGCAACAACGTCGTGCTGGGCGGCCAGTGCGGTGTGGTTGACAATATCTTCATCGGCGACGGGGTGATTGCCGGCGGCGGCACCAAGATCCTGTCCAATGTTCCGGCAGGCCGCGTCATCATGGGCTATCCTGCGGTCAAGATGGAGACCAACACCGAGATGTATAAGGCACAGCGCCGCCTGCCGCGTCTGATGCGTGACATCGAATTGTTAAAAAAGGCTGTTTTCAAGTAACCGTCGAATACCTACATCAGCCTCAGGCAGAACATCAGGGATCTTTACATGAGCACGCAGGATAAGGTCATTGCAATCATTGCCGAACAGGCGGTTCTGGAGCCGTCGGATGTGACCCTCGACAGCACGCTTGCGGATCTGGGAATCGACAGCCTGGGCGTGGTTGAGAGCATCTTTGCGATCGAAGAGGAGTTCGACATTTCGATTCCCTTCAACGCCAATGAGCCGGAGAAAAGCGACTTTGACATATCCAATGTCGCGGCCATTGTTGCCGGGATCGACAAGCTGGTTCTGGAAAAAGCGTAAAGCGTCATGAAACGCGTCGTTATTACCGGGGCTGGAACAATAAATGCCCTGGGCCATTCGGTGCCCGACACGCTTGCCGCCATGCGCGAAGGCCGTTGCGGCATTGGCCAGCTGGACTTCCGCGATGTGGAGCGGCTGGCCATCAGGATCGGCGGCCAGGTCCGCGGTTTTGAGGCCGAGGGCCGCTTCAACCGCCAGCAGATGAGCCTCTATGACCGGTTCACCCAGTTCACGCTGACCGCTGCCAAAGAAGCGATCGAACAGTCAGGGCTGGAGTTTCATGGCGAACTGTCAGCCAAGGCCGGGGTGGTTCTGGGCAATTCCGGCGGCGGTATGCAGACGCTGGATGAGAACTACCGCAGCGTTTACGAGGACGGCAAGAACCGGGTGCATCCGTTTGTCGTGCCTAAGCTGATGAACAATGCAGCGGCCGGCCATGTGTCGATGCAGTTCAACCTCAAGGGACCCAGCTTCACCGTATCCACGGCTTGCGCGTCTTCCAATCATGCGATGGCGCAGGCGTTTCAAATGGTGCGTTCCGGGATGAGCCCGGTGATGATCACCGGCGGATCGGAATCCATGCTGTGTTTTGGCGGAGTGAAAGCCTGGGAAGGCCTGCGGGTGATGTCCAAGGACGCCTGCCGCCCGTTCAGCGCCAATCGAAACGGCATGGTGCAGGGGGAGGGCGCTGGCATTTTCGTGTTCGAGGAATACGAGCACGCCAAGGCCCGGGGGGCAGAAATCCTGTGCGAAGTCATCGGCTTTGCAATGTCCTCTGATGCGGCTGACATCGTGATGCCTAGCAAGCAGGGGGCGGCACGGGCCATTTCCGGTGCACTGCAGGATGCCCGCATCGACGCCTCAGAGGTTGGATATATAAACGCTCATGGCACCGGCACGGCAGCCAATGACAAGACGGAATGCGCTGCAGTGGCGGATGTGTTCGGGCCGCACGCTGACAATCTGATGATTTCCTCCACCAAGTCCATGCACGGCCACCTGATCGGCGGCACCGGGGCGGTGGAGATTCTGGCCTGCATCATGGCGCTGCGCGACGGGGTGATTGCACCGACCATCGGCTATGAGGAGCCTGATCCGGAATGTGCGCTCGACGTCGTCCCGAACGAAGCGCGCGAAGCCAAGGTCGAAGTGGCCCTGTCCAACGCCTTTGCCTTTGGCGGTTTGAACGCGGTTCTGGCTCTTCGCAAGATCTGATGCGCTAAAACAAAAAAACGCCGCGGCCCTTGGGCGCGCGGCGTGATGTTTGGCTGATATCAGATGTTACTGTTTGACGACGTCGACCACGTCATAGCCGGCGGTGAAGCCGCTCAGCGACAGTTTCATCTCGACAACCTGGTCCGGTGCCGGTGCCGGGCGCAGCGAGAGCACGGCCTCTTTGCCTTTTTTGAAAGCGTCGATGTCGCTCTGGGTCAGACCGATTTGAGCGACGCAGCCCAGCGGATTGCAGAAAGAATAGTTGTAACGTTTGGCCGGCGCACCATCGATAGAGATGGTCAGCGCTGCCGGCAGCAGGGTTTCCAGCGGCACGATCACAGTCGCGCCGGCAACCGCCTGGCCGCCTTGCTGTTCGATACGGAACAGCGACACCTCAGCCATCGGGTTGCCCTGCGGTCCGGCCAGAACCTGCAGAAGCGAGCAGGGGTCGTTTTCCTGGTCGGTCCGGATACAGGCCAGATCCCAGTCGCCGTGTTTTTCTTTGGAGTAGCGGTCGCCCAGTTTGGGATCGTCATTTACCGGTTCGCCCAGGTCCAGCAGCTGATCTGCAGTCGATCCCGATTGTTCTGCCTGCTCTGCGGTTTCCGCCTCTGCGGCCTGTTCCGTGGTGCTCGTATCATCGGTGGTCGCTTCCTGCGCCGCCAGCGGCGCGGTCATGGCCAGCACCGCAGCAAGCGTGATCGGGGTCAGGGACTTCAACATGAATGCCTCATTTTTTTTTAAAGACGCTGCCAACGCATTTAGCACGCTGCCCAGACGGTGTCAGGCCCATTACTTGGGATCGGCGGGGAATTCCGCGTACCACAACTCAACTGTAGAAGTGTCTGAAAAAATGCAAAAAAGGGAACCGGCTGGTCCCCTTTCTCGTGTTTGCATCTCCCCGTCGGACTGGCCGACTTAGTTATTGCGTAGGACGTTACGAAAGGGCTGGCCATCGGTCAACATCCAAGTTCAAAAAAAATCATGACGGGCGAGATTTCATGAAAATTGAAGACTTTGGGCTGAGTGGATAGGGGAAATTGCCCGTTTTACAGGCAATCGTTGCCCAAAAAGAAGGCCGTGCACGAGGCACGGCCAGTCTGACAGGGAGGAAATGTCCGCCACGGCAACCGCTTTTGCAGGGGCGGGCAAGATTGACTATCGCATCCAAAAGTTAACTTTGTATTGTTATCCACAGGAAAAAGAACAGGCGGGGCAGGCATGTCAGACAGAATATTTCTTGGCGGCGGTGGAGAAGGGTACGGCGAACAGCAGGGGCTGGACCTGAAATATGCCAACCGTCACGGCCTGATCGCGGGCGCAACCGGAACAGGCAAAACAGTGACCCTGCAAATCCTCGCGGAAGGGTTTTCCAATGCCGGTGTCCCGGTGATCCTTGCGGATGTGAAGGGCGATTTGTCCGGGCTGGCAAAGGCGGGCTCGGAAGGCCACAAGCTGCACGAGGCTTTCACATCCCGCGCCGCCAAGATCGGTTTTGCCGGTTTTTCCTATCACGCCTGCCCAGTCATATTCTGGGATCTCTACGGCGAGCAGGGCCACCCGGTGCGCACAACCGTTGCGGAGATGGGGCCGCTGCTGCTGGCACGCTTGCTGGAGCTGAGCGAGGCGCAAGAGGGCATCCTGAACATTGCCTTCCGGCTCGCTGATGAGGAGGGGCTGCCGCTGCTGGACCTGAAGGACCTGCAGGCGCTGCTGGTCTGGATCGGCGAAAACCGCGGCCAGCTGTCTTTGCGCTATGGGAATGTGTCGACGGCCTCGATCGGTGCCATTCAGCGCCGTCTTCTGGTTCTGGAGAACCAGGGCGGCGCCGGGCTGTTTGGCGAACCAGCTCTGGCACTTGGCGATTTGATGCGTTGCGATGTGGCTGGCAAGGGCATGGTCAATATTCTGGCCGCGGACAAGCTGATGACGGCACCGGGGCTGTACTCAACCTTTCTTCTGTGGCTCCTCAGCGAGTTGTTCGAAGAACTGCCGGAAGTTGGCGACCCCGACAAACCGCGCCTTGTGTTCTTCTTTGACGAAGCGCATTTGCTTTTCGACGACGCACCCAAGGCGCTGATTGACAAGGTGGAGCAGGTGGCCCGCCTGATCCGCTCCAAGGGTGTCGGAGTTTACTTCATCACCCAGAATCCTGCCGATGTCCCAGAGGATATTCTGGGCCAGCTTGGCAATCGCATCCAGCACGCGTTGCGCGCGTTCACCGCCAAGGACCGTAAAAATCTGCGGCTGGCAGCCGAAACCTATCGGGAGAACCCTCGCTTTTCGACCGAAGATGCCATTCGCGAGGTCGGAGTGGGCGAAGCGGTCACCTCAATGCTGCAGAAGAAGGGCGTGCCTGGCGTGGTCGAACGGACACTGATCCGCCCGCCCAGCACGCAGCTGGGGCCGATCACGGCGGAGGAACGCAAGGCGTTGCTGAAAGAGTCTGACATGGCTGGAAAATACGATATTCCGTTGGACCGCAGATCGGCCTTTGAGATCCTTGCCCAGCGGGCGCAGGCGGCGGCGCAAGAGGCTGAAACTGCCGAGAGAACTGCTGAATCTGCTCCGGAACCGATGGCGCGGGAGTTCAATGCCGCCCGCCGCTACTCCGGATCACGGGTCAGCCGGTCCTCTTCACGCGCCTATAAACAAAAGGACAGTTTTACCTCTGCAATGTCGGAAGCAGTCATCAAGGAACTGAAGGGCACAACCGGTCGCCGGATCGTCCGCGGCATTCTGGGAAGCCTGTTCAAGGGCCGCTGAGCAGAAACCCGCATTGGGGATCAGGGCTGGAGTCAGCCCTCGATCTTCTGCCGGTAGCCTTCGCGTTTGCAGATGTCATCAGCTTCCTGGACCGTCATCGACGCGGGCCGGTCGATCGAGCGGTCCCACAGGACCCGTTCCTTGGTATAAAGCTGGCAGGTGACAATGCCTTTGCTGGTCCTCAGCTGGACCGGGGCGGTTTCGAATTGTTCCGGGGAAACACAGCCGGTCAAAGCCGCAAGTGTGCCGATGGCAGCAAAGGATTTCAAAAGGATGTGCATGGCTTCCGGCCTCATTGAACTCTTCTGAGCAGTATCAGCCACAAAAGAACAATAAATTAAGGCGCCACTTTCGCCGTTCTGGGGCAATGCTGAGGCGTTTTTGGGTGCCGGTACGTTGGCACTCCGGACGGCAAAGGCATGCCGGGCGCCGGTACCTAAAAGGGAGGCCAGGCCCGGACCGGGGGTGCTGGTCCGGGCCCATGCCGCTTTATTTTTCAGGTATCAATCCGCGCGGGCTGAACCGGAGCACCAGGAGCAGGATAAGCCCCATGGTGAACAGCCGCATGTGCGAGGCGCTTTCGAGGAGATGCGCCTTCAGTGCGCTGCCCTCGGCCATGCCAGCGGTTACCAGTTCCATCAGCAGGATGCCCATAGGCTCCACCTTGATCCAGAAGAACCAGATCAGCATGCCGCCCAGCACCGCACCGAAGTTGTTGCCGGAGCCGCCAACAATAACCATCACCCAGATCAGGAAGGTGAAACGCAGCGGGTTGTAGGTTCCCGGAGTCATCTGGCTGTCCAGCGTGGTCATCATTGCACCGGCAATGCCGCAGATGGCGGACCCCAGAACAAAGATCTGCAGGTGGCGGCGGGTCACATCCTTGCCCATCGCTTCTGCCGCGACCTCGTTGTCTCGGATCGCGCGCATCATCCGCCCCCATGGGCTTTTCAGTGCCATCTGAGCCATCCACAAAAGCGCCAGCAGCACCACCGTGAACATCAGCGCATATCCGGCTTTGACGTAGACGGTTGAGGCGGTGACCGGGTCTATGCCCCAGCTGGCAGCTCGCTCGACAAAGGACGGATCGGCCTGCAGATCCACTTCATAGGGCAGCGGGCGCGGCAGGCCGACCACGTTCTTGACGCCACGCGACAACCAGTCCTCGTTCTTGAGGACCGCAATGATGATCTCTGCAATCCCCAGCGTGGCAATCGCCAGATAGTCCGAGCGCAGGCCCAACGCGGTCTTTCCGATCAGCCATGCAGCGCCTGCCGCAAGCAGGCCGCCTGCGGGCCAGGCCAGCAGCACCGGGAGGCCCAAGCCGCCGATATTGCCCTGAAGGGCGGGGTTGATAGCTTCAACCGAGCCAACGGCCGGATCGAAGATTGCACGGTAGACGATGAAGCCCACGATCATGACCGCCGACAGCACCAGCATGCGCAGTTTGCCTGCGGGCAGGAACTTGGTGATCATCACCGCTGACACCACCGTCAGCGCACCCATGACCAGCGCCATGACGATGCTGACACCGCCCGACGACCAGGCCGCGGGGATCACCGGTGTTGAAACCAGTACCACGGCCAGCCCGCCAAGCGCGGTAAAGCCCATAATGCCGACGTTGAACAGCCCGGCAAAGCCCCACTGGATGTTCACCCCGATCGCCATAATGGCCGAGATCAGCCCCATGTTCAGGATCACCAGCGCCGAGTTCCAGGAGCCGGAGAAGAACAGGAAGTCAGTCATGCCTTCCAGCAGGATCATCACACCTACAAAGGCGAAAAGAAGGGTGTGTTTCATGGTCTCGGTCATACCGCTTTCCCTTTGAAAAGGCCGGTAGGCTTGAACAGGAGGACAACAATCAGGATCGCGAAGGAAACCGCGAACTTGTAGTCGGTGCTGAGGAGCTGAACCAGCCCGTCAGGTGCCAGGCTGTCCGGCAGGCCGTAGGTCAGAACCTTCTTCCAGGCATAGGTGATCGTCACCTCGGAGAAGGCGATGATGAACCCGCCTGCAATCGCGCCGATCGGGTTGCCGAGGCCGCCAACAATGGCGGAGGCAAAGATCGGCAGCAGAAGCTGGAAATAGGTGAAGGGTTTGAACGACTTGTCGAGTCCATAGAGAACCCCGGCAATGGTCGCCAGCGCCGCCACGATCATCCAAGTATACATCACAACGCGCTCCGGGTTGATGCCCGACAGCAGCGCCAGATCCTCGTTATCCGAATAGGCCCGCATGGACTTGCCGGTGCGGGTCTTGTTCAGGAACCAGAACAGCACCGCCACAACGATGGTCGCAGTGATCACGGTGATGCCTTGCGTGGTCTTGATCGCCAGGCCTTCGTTCAGGCCGGTCATCTGCTTGAAGGTGCGCGCCTTGATGATGAAACGCTCGCCATCGGCAAACCGCTGGTCGCCGGGGCCGATGATAAAACGCACGATGCCGTTCATCATGAACATCACACCTAGCGAGACCATGACAAAGATCACCGGCTTGGCCTTCTGCTCCCGGTAGAACCGGTAGACGGTGCGGTCGGTCAGCAGCACCAGCGCGATGGCGCCAAGGATGCCAAAGGGCAGGGCCAGCAGCGCCGTCGGAAGCGGGCCAAAGCCGATCCCGGCCGCCTGAAAGGCCCAGGTGATCAGAATGGTGACCATCGCCCCGAACGCCATGGTGTCGCCATGGGCAAAGTTCGAGAACCGCAGGATCCCGTAGATCAGCGTCACCCCCAGCGCGCCGAGCGCCAGCTGGCTGCCATAGGCCAGCCCGGGAACAAGTACGAAGTTGGTAAGCGCCACAAGGGCGTTGAGAAGATCCATTCTTAGCCCCCCAGGAAAGATTTGCGAACTTCGGGATCGGCCAGCAGCTCCTTGCCGGTGCCGGTATAGGCATTGCGCCCCTGCACCAGGACATAGCCTTTGTCTGCGATCTCAAGCGCTTGCTTGGCGTTCTGCTCCACCATCAGGATCGGCAGCCCGGTGCGGGCGACCTCGATGATACGGTCGAACAGCTCATCCATCACGATGGGAGAAACGCCCGCAGTCGGTTCGTCCAGCATCAGAACCTTGGGCTTGGTCATCAGTGCGCGGCCCACGGCCACCTGCTGGCGCTGGCCGCCGGACAGTTCGCCCGCGGGCTGGTTGCGCTTGTCGCGCAGGATCGGGAACAGATCATAGACCTGCTCCATCGTGTCCCGGAAATCATCGGTGCGGATGAAGGCGCCCATTTCCAGGTTCTCCTCCACCGTCATCGAGGTGAAGATGTTGCTGGTTTGCGGCACAAAGCCCATGCCCTTGATCACCCGGTCCTGCGGAGTGAGCTGGGTGATGTCCTCGCCGTCCAGACGCACGGCGCCGGAGCGCACGTTCAGCATCCCGAACACCGCCTTCATCGCGGTCGATTTGCCGGCGCCGTTGGGGCCGACGATCACCGCGATCTCGCCTTTGTCGACGGCGATGGTGCAGTCGTGCAGAATGTCCGGCCCCTTGCCGTAGCCGCCGGTCATGGTGTCGCCGATCAGGAACGGGCCGCCCTCGACCTTATGCGTGGGGCCGCTTTTCAGATGGGCGGGCTGCATCGTGCCGATGCCTTTCGTGTTGGTGATCGAGGCATCCTTGTTGCCGTGATCGTCCTGGTAGGGGTTGTCGCTCATGCGTCCGCCTCCAGTTTGTCTTTGTTTTTCAGGCCGGTACCCAGATAGGCTTCGATCACATGCTCATTTGCCTTGATCTCGTCCAGGGTGCCTTCGGCCAGCTTCTTGCCCTCGGCCATGCAGATCACCGGATCGCACAGGCGGCCGATGAATTCCATGTCGTGCTCGATGACGACAAAGGTGTAACCGCGCTCCTCATTGAGGCGCTTGATGGCGTCGGCAATGGTATACAGCAGGGTGCGGTTCACGCCGGCGCCGACCTCGTCGAGGAAGACGATCTTGG
>JABXIA010000196.1 GCA_013373325.1 Paracoccaceae bacterium | reverse complement strand
GGCGATGTGAAGATCCTGCCGGAAAGCGGTGAGAAGACCTATTATCACTGGCTGGAGAACATCGAGCCCTGGTGCATCTCGCGCCAGCTGTGGTGGGGGCATCAGATCCCGGTTTGGTATGGGCCAAAACTTGATGAAAGCGGCAATCTGGTCGGCGGAGAAGTTGAAGCTTTCTGTGCAAGCAACATTGAAGAAGCCCAAGAACTGGCGCAGGCTCACTATGCGCAAAAGTTTGTGGACTACACAGTTGCCGAATTTGACGCCGATACCGACCAGATTCTGGATGATGAGACTAGATGTTCTCTGCTAGAGGATCTCGGTGAATCCTACGTTGAAAACCTGACGCCTGGACGGTTCTGGGGCGTAAACTACGACGCAAAGATTCTGAAAATCGGCCGCGACCCCGACGTGCTGGACACCTGGTTCTCCTCCGGCCTCTGGCCGATCGGCACCCTGGGCTGGCCGGAATGGACCGAGGAGACCAGGAAATACTTCCCGACCTCGACCCTGGTCACCGGTCAGGACATCCTGTTCTTCTGGGTTGCCCGGATGATGATGATGCAGCTGGCGGTGCTGGACGAAAACCTGCCGGTCAAGGAGCGCATCCCCTTCGACACCGTCTACCTGCATGGCCTGGTGCGCGATGCCAAGGGCAAGAAGATGTCAAAATCCACCGGCAACGTGGTCGACCCGCTGGAGATCATTGAAGAGTTCGGTGCCGACGCGCTGCGTTTCTCCTCTGCTGCGATGGCGGCGCTTGGCGGCGTTCTGAAACTGGATATGGAACGCCTCAAGGGCTACCGGAACTTTGGCACCAAACTGTGGAATGCGGTGAACTTTGCCCATTTCAACAACGTCTACGACGAGACCGTCCCGGCCTATGCCTGCCCGGACGCCAAGGCGGCCGTGAACCAATGGATCATCGGCGAGACCGCCAAGGTGCGGGTTGAGGTCGACGCCGCACTGGAAGCCTACCGTTTCAACGACGCGGCCAATGCGCTTTATGCCTTTGTCTGGGGCAAGGTCTGCGACTGGTATATCGAACTGTCGAAGCCCCTGTTCGGCTCAGAGGATGAAGCGGTGATCACAGAGACCCGTCAGACTCTGGGCTGGGTGCTGGATCAATGCATGATCCTGCTGCACCCGATCATGCCGTTCATCACCGAGGAGCTTTGGGGCAACACTGCTAAACGTTCGGGCATGCTGGTGCATGAAGATTGGCCCGCCTACGGCACCGAACTGGTCAACCCCGAGGCTGACGCCGAGATGAACTGGGTGATCACCGCGATTGAAAACATCCGCTCCACCCGCGCGCAAATGCATGTGCCGGCCGGGGCCAAGATCCCGATGGTGGTGACAGAGTTTTCCGATCAGGCCCGCAGCGCCTGGGAGAAGAACGAGGCTATGATCCAGAAGCTCGCCCGCATCACCTCGCTGGAGCAGGTGGAGAGCTTCCCCAAGGGCTGTGCCTCGGTGGCCGCGCCCGGCGCTTCCTTCGGCCTGCCGCTGGCGGATGTGATCGACGTCGACGCCGAAAAGGCGCGCCTGGAGAAAACCCTGGGCAAGCTGGCCAAGGAACTGGGCGGCTTGCGCGGGCGGCTCAACAACCCGAAGTTCGCGGCCTCCGCGCCGGAAGAGGTTGTGGCGGAAGCCCGGGAGAACCTTGCCGCACGCGAGGAAGAGGAAGCCAAGGTCAAAGAGGCACTGGCGCGCCTGGCCGAGATCGCTTGAGCGGGACCCTAACCGGAACAACAACGCCCGCCCATTGGCGGGCGTTCTGCTTTGCGCTCCATCGCATTGAAACCATACAATTTTCCAGTAGTACGGGGAATTTCATGACAACCGCCCCATTGTCTTTGCAGACGTTTTGTATCAGCCTGCCCGCAACCATAAGAACAAGGGAGGCTGCAGCCCATGCCCGATGAAACCGCCCCCAGGGGATACTGGGTAGCCCATGTGGATATTGACGACATGGAACGCTACAAGGACTACATCAATGCAAACGGTCCGGTCTTTGCCGAATACGGTGCCAGGTTTCTGGTGCGCGGCGGCCACCGGGAGGTCCGTGAAGGGGGCTTCCGTGCCCGCACCGTGGTGATCGAATTCAAGGATTTCGAAACCGCGAAAGCCTGCTATGATTCAATGGCCTATCAGGACGCCAAGGCGCTTCGCGACCCGGTTTCGGCGGGTGATATGCAAATCATTGAGGGCTATGGCGGATAAACCGCGCCTGCCCTGCTGCTCTGCCTGAGGTCTGACCATGCCCATGCTCAAGAAGCTCTTCCAAGCCTTCCGCCCCTCTGAGCCGCCTGCGCTTCCGGATCCCGATGCCGAACTGGCGCTGGGGGCGCTTCTGGTGCGGGTGGCGCAGTCTGACCGCGACTACAAGCTGGAGGAAATCAGCCTGATCGACCGGATCCTGGCGCGGCTCTATCAGCACAACGCAATCGAGGCCGCCAAGGTGCGCGCCACCTGCGAGAAGCTGCATGCCGCAGCCCCCGAGACCGACACTTTCGGGCGGCTGATCCGCGAGACCACCGGACTGGAAGAGCGGCTGGCGGCGCTGGATGCGCTGTGGGAAGTCGTGCTGGCAGACGGCAATGAGCACGAAGGCGAAATCACCATCATCGAAGATGCGCGCAAGGCCATGGGCCTGTCCTACGCCGACAGCCAAAAGGCCCGCGCCCGCGCCGTGGCGAAGTTCAGCACCAATGCGGAGGACAGCTGATGTTCAAGGAACTGCTGAACCGGCTGCTGGAGCCTGCGCCTGCGCAGCTGGACGACGAAGGCGCCAAACTGGCCCTGACGGCGCTGCTGGTGCGGATTGCCCGCTCTGACCACAATTATTCCGAGGTGGAGAAGGACCGCATCGACCGTATTCTGACCACCCGCTACGGACTGGATACTGGCGGCGCGCTGATCCTGCGCGAACAGGCGGAGGCAATGGAGGCCGAGGCGCCGGATACCGTCCGTTTCACCCGCGCCATCAAGGACGCAGTGGCCTACGAGGACCGCACCGGCGTGATCGAGGCCCTGTGGCAGGTTGCGCTGGCTGACGGCCACCGAGATGCAAACGAGGACGCGCTGCTGCGGCTCTCTGCCAGCCTTTTGGGGGTCTCAGATGTGGACAGTGCCTTGGCGCGCAAACGGGCGGAGGCCGCGAAATGATTGCCCATCTTGGCATGTATGACCGCCCGGAAACCGCTGTGGCCAACGACAGGTTCTGGGCCGGGATCCGTAAGCATCTGGGCAGCGGCCCGGACCAGCTGACCCGTGATGCAGATTTCTGGCAGGTGTGGAAATCTCCGGACCTGCTGCTGTCGCAAACCTGCGGCTGCCCCTACCGCACCCGGTTGTATGGCGAAGTGGAGCTTGTGGGCACCCCGGACTACGGCCTGCCAGGCTGCGAGCCTGGCTATTACAACAGCGTCTTTGTGGCCCGTCAGGAAGACGCAGGCCAGCCGGTCGCCGCCTTTGGCGGTCGCCGGTTTGCCTACAACGAATCCCTGTCGCAATCAGGCTGGGCCGCGCCGATGGTGCATCTGCACGACCGCAACATCCTGCCCGGTTCGCTGGTTGAAACCGGCGGCCACCGGCGGTCTGCCGAGGCTGTTGCCGAAGGCCGCGCCGACTTTGCCGCGCTTGATGCCCTGTCCTGGGAGTTGATCCGCGAATATGATGATTTTGCGGCGGGCCTTTGTGAGATTGAGCGAACAGCGCCCACGCCCACCCTGCCTTTTATCACCGCCCTTGGCCGGGACACGGGTGAGCTATTCACCGCGATAGAGGCCGCCATCCAGGAATTGGATGCGGACGCCAGGGCGTGTTTGCACCTGAAAGGACTGGTACGGTTCACCCCCAGCGATTATCTGGCGGTGCCAACGCCCCCCGGCCCGGCGCTGACCGAACAGCGCATCCGCGCAGCGGAGCTGACGTAGCGCCCCTTCCGAAATGCATCGCCGGACCCGCCATTTTGACACCTCAGGTGCCAGCTTGTGCGGTTTGAACGTTGCATTCGGTCTTTTTTTCGGTCCAATAAGAACGAATTTCCACGCACAGGGACAACGACACCTTGACCGATACAACGCCCGTTCTGCAAATCCGCGGCCTGCACAAATCCTATGGCGAGCTGGAAGTGATCAAAGGCGTCGACATCACCGCCAACAAGGGCGACGTGGTGTCGCTGATCGGGTCTTCGGGATCGGGCAAGTCCACTTTGCTGCGCTGCTGCAACCTGCTGGAAGACAGCCAGCAGGGGGAAATCCTGTTCAAGGGCGAGCCAATCACCTGGAGCGGCCAGGGGCTGGCGCGCCGCCCGGCAGATGCCAAACAGGTGCTGCGCATCCGCACCAACCTGTCGATGGTGTTCCAGCAGTTCAACCTGTGGGCCCACATGACCATCCTGCAAAACGTGATGGAGGCGCCGGTCACCGTGCTGGGCCGCGACAAGGCTGAGGTCGAGGAGAAAGCGCGCCACTATTTGGCAAAGGTCGGCATCGGCGACAAATGCGACGCCTACCCGGCGCAGCTGTCCGGCGGCCAGCAGCAGCGCGCGGCGATTGCCCGGGGCCTGTGCATGGAGCCCGAGGCGCTGCTGTTCGACGAGCCCACCTCCGCACTGGACCCTGAGCTGGAACAGGAAGTGGTCAAGGTGATCAAGGATCTGGCCGCCGAGGGCCGCACCATGCTGATCGTGACCCACGACATGAAAATGGCCGCAGATGTGTCCAGCCATGTGGTGTTCCTGCACCAAGGCCTCATCGAGGAAGAAGGCACACCTGATGAAGTCTTTGGCGGCACCCGCTCCGAACGGTTGCGGGCATTCTTGTCATCGACCCGCCACGAGCAATAAAAACGAAATCAATAACCAACCAAAAATGGGAGTAACTTGATGAAATCTCTGATCCTTGGCACCGCCGCTCTGGCGCTGACCGCGAGCATGGGCCTGGCGGACACCGTGCGTCTGGGCACTGAGGGCGCTTATGCGCCGTGGAACTTCGTTAACGACGCCGGCGAGATCGACGGCTTCGAACGCGAGCTGGGCGACGAACTGTGCAAGCGCGCCGAGCTGACCTGCGAGTGGGTCAAGAACGACTGGGATTCGATCATTCCGAACCTGGTCTCCGGCAACTACGACACCATCATCGCCGGCATGTCGATCACCGACGAGCGCGACGAAGTTATCGACTTCACCCAGCCCTACACGCCGCCGGATCCGTCCGCTTATGTGGCACAGTCGGCTGACGTCGATCTGGCTGGCGGCGTGATCGCGGCCCAGGCCACCACCATCCAGGCGGCCTTCATCGCTGAGCAGGGCTGGACCCTGGTCGAATTCGCCACCCCGGAAGAAACCGTCGCGGCCGTGCGCAACGGCGAAGCTGACGCGGTTCTGGCCGACAAGAGCTTCCTCGACACCGTTCTCGGTGACGATTTGGTGATGCTGGAGAAATCCGAATCCCTGGGCGGCGGCGTTGGCATGGGCTTCCGCGAATCGGATGCAGACCTGCGCGGCAAGTTCGACGCGGCAATCCAGTCGATGAAAGACGACGGCTCGCTCAATGAACTGATCGCCAAGTGGGAAGTGTCCTCCCAGTGGTAATCTGATCCTGTTCCAGGATCTTGCAGGCCCGCGAGCCGCAGCGCGCGGGCCTCATTCATTCGCTTCCGGCGCCCAAGGCTCCGGGCGTGAGCACAGAAAGACAGGGTACATATGTTTTCCTATTGCACGGACCCATCCACGCTTGAGGGGCTGAGCTGGCTCAGCTGCTATCTGACCACCGGCAAGCATGTGAACCTCTACATCTCGGTCTTCGTAGTGCTGACCCTACTGGCGATCACCGCGCCGGTTGCACTGCTGTTCGGTTTCGGCGCGGCGAGCGCCGCCCGCTCCAAATTCCTGCCGCTGCGCTGGTTCGGCAAGGGCTACACCAGCATCGTGCGCGGCGTGCCAGACATTGCCTTCTTCCTGTTCTTCGTCATCGCACTCGATCAGGCGTTCGAATGGATGCGCCATAAGGTGAAATGCCCGGACTGGGACCAGCCGATCCGCCAGGGCATCGACTTTGTCGTTTGCGACGCGGCCAAGCTGCCGCTCTCCACCTCGCCGCAGTGGGTGCATGAAACCTATGGCTTTTTCCTGGCTGTCCTGACTTTCTCCATCGTCTTTGGCGCTTTTGCCGCCAACGTCCTTTACGGCGCGATGCGCGCCGTGCCGCGCGCCCAGATCGAAACGGCGGAGGCCTATGGCATGACCCACCGCCAGGCATTCTGGCGCATCCTGGTGCCGCAGATGTGGGTCTATGCCCTGCCCGGCCTGTCAAACCTGTGGATGGTGCTGATCAAGTCCACACCGCTTCTGTTCCTGCTGGGGGTTGAAGACATCGTCTATTGGGCGCGGGAACTGGGCGGCACCAAGACCGCGCGCTTCACCGACTACCCGCACCCGAACTGGCATGTCTGGTATTTCGCGGCCTTGCTGGTGTTCTACCTCTGCTTCACCAAAGTGTCCGAAGTGGTTCTGGACCGCATCATGACCCGCCTGACCAAGGGCCAGGCCACAGCAGCAGGTGAAGCACAAAGAAAGGCAGCGGCATGAGTTGCGTTGAAACGATCCAGGCCTATGCCTTCCGCTCCCTGGGATTTGGCGAACGGCTGCTGCCGCGCGGCGAGTACACCCTGTGCG
>JABXIA010000292.1 GCA_013373325.1 Paracoccaceae bacterium | reverse complement strand
GGAATGGTGCCCAGGAGAGGACTCGAACCTCCACGTCCATACGGACACTAGCACCTGAAGCTAGCGCGTCTACCAATTCCGCCACCTGGGCAGGTGTCGTGAAACCGGCGTATAAGCAGCTTGCCGAGGGGCGTCAAACGGATTCTTCAGGATATTTGGTTGATGGTCGCCAAGCCTTTGCCCAAGATGCGGAAAAACCGGTGCACGCAGACTGGTTGAGCCACCGCAGCGGCCATTTGCGCCTTGTTTGGCGCCTCTTGCGGCGCTACAGCATAGGGGCAGCTAAGTTCAGGAGCCAAATGATGTCCAAACTGGTCACGATCTATGGCGGATCCGGTTTTGTGGGCCGCTACATCGCGCGGCGCATGGCCAAGGAAGGCTGGCGGGTGCGGGTTGCCGTGCGCAGGCCAAACGAAGCCATGCATGTGAAACCCTACGGCGTTCCGGGCCAGGTGGAGCCTGTTTTCTGCAATGTTCGCGACGATATATCGGTAGCGTCTGTGATGCAGGGGGCGGATGCAGTTGTGAACTGCGTCGGTGTTCTGAACGAGCTGGGCAAGAACACATTTGGCGCCATCCACGCCGATGGCGCAGGCCGCATTGCCCGCATCGCCGCGCAGCAAGGCGTTGCCAATCTGGTGCATATCTCGGCGATTGGCGCCGATGCGGATGCTGCCAGCCAGTATTCCCGGACCAAGGCCGCCGGCGAAGCCGCGGTGAAACAGCATTTCCCGGGTGCCGTTATCCTGCGCCCCTCGGTGATCTTCGGGGCCGAGGACGGCTTCTTCAACCGCTTTGCCGGCATGACCCGCCTGTCGCCCTTCCTGCCGATTGCAGCAGGCGGCACCAGGTTCCAGCCAGTGTTTGTGGACGATGTGGCCAAGGCTGCGGTCAAGGGCGCGCTGGGTGAGGCTGAGGGCGGCGTCTATGAGCTGGGCGGGCCTGAGGTCAAAACCTTCCGCGCGCTGATGGAACAGATGCTGGAGGTGATCCACCGCCGCCGCGTCATCATCTCGCTGCCGGGTTTCATGGCAAAGCTGGTGGCGTTTGGCTTTGACGTGCTTCAGTTTGTCAGCTTCCAGCTGATCGAGAACAAGATGCTGACCCGCGATCAGCTGAAAAGCCTGAAGTTGGACAATGTTGTGTCTGATGGTGCCAAGGGGTTTGCAGTTCTGGGTATCAATCCTGTGTCCGCTGGTTCCGTGCTGCCGGACTACCTGTGGAAGTTCCGTCCCTCCGGCCAGTATGACGAAATGACGGACTCTGCCCGCAATCTGCGCAACGGCGCCTGATCCGGGGCAAGGCTGAAGAACTTGAGAGCGCGGGACATTACCCGCGCTTTTTCATGTCCGCCTCAGCTGCTGTAGGCAATGCTCAACAGCACGGCACCCAGGATCACGCGGTAGACTACATAAGGTGTGAAGCTGACTGATCGCAGCAGCTTCATCATCAGGCTGAGTGCAGCAAGCGCTGACAGCATTGCCAGAAGAGCGGCAATGCCGGCATCCCGCAGCAGCGCGGTATTGGCCTCCAGAGCCACCTCTGTTCCCAGCAGCACACCGGAGGCGATGATGGTCGGGATCGACATCAGCATGGCAATGCGGGCACCGTCCTCCCGCTTATAGCCCAGCTGGCGCGCTCCGGTGATGGTAATGCCGGAGCGTGAAGTGCCCGGGATCAGCGCCAGCATCTGCCACAGGCCCATGATCAGCGCGTCCCGCAGGCTCCAGTCGCCGGCCTGTTTTACCGCGGCGCCTTTCTGGTCTGCCCAGTAGAGCACAAGACCGAAGCCGAGCATGGTCCATCCGATCACGGTGATCGACCGCAAGGAATCGCTGAGGCCGGTGAAATGCAGCAGGGCGCCGAACAAAACGGTGGGGATGGTGGCCACGATCAGCCCCATGGCCAACCGTGCGCCTGGCGTGTCTGTTCGGCCCGTCAAAGCACGGGGCAATCCGGCCAGCCCCGTTCGCACATCGCTCCAGAAATAGATCATCACCGCCGCAAGGGTGCCGACATGAACAGCGACGTCGATCACCTGGCCCTGGTCATCGAGGCCTGTCAGGCCCGGCAGCAGAATCAGGTGTCCGGACGAGGAAACAGGCAGGAATTCGGTGATGCCTTGGATCAACGCAACCAGAATCAGTTGAAAAAGCGGCATGCTGAAATCTTCCTTCGCTGGCCGCGGAAGGGCCGTAAACTGTCGCGTCTCTGTATAAATCCCGGCTCTGGATTGGAAAGTCATTATTAAGGTCCGAAGCGGACCTAAAATATCTGTACATTTCCACCAAAAACGATATCAGAAGGAAAGTGCTGGCAAAATAGGTCAGCAAAGTTGACATAAAGGCGTATCCGTACCTGAAAGGGTGCCAGCGCAGCCAGACAAACGATGGAGTCCAGCCCGTGGCCAAGCAACCGATGCTGAAATTTGTGCAGATCGAACGCGACATGCCTCAAAAGCGTGACGCAAGTGTGCGCAAGGAAGACTTCAATGAGATCTATGCGGAGTACGCAGCTGCTAAGGCCGAAGAACAGGCCAGCCGCTGCAGCCAGTGCGGTGTGCCGTACTGCCAGAGCCACTGCCCGCTGCACAACAACATCCCCGACTGGCTTCGCCTGACCGCAACCGGCCGCCTGGAAGAGGCCTATGCAACCAGCCAGGCCACCAATACCTTCCCGGAGATCTGCGGCCGCATCTGCCCGCAGGACCGCCTGTGCGAAGGCAACTGCGTGATCGAACAGTCCGGCCATGGCACCGTGACCATCGGCTCGGTTGAGAAATACATCACCGACACCGCCTGGGAAAACGGCTGGGTCAAGCCCGCAGCCCCGCTGGCCGAGCGCAGCGAGAGCGTCGGCATCATCGGTGCCGGCCCTGGCGGCCTGGCGGCGGCGGACATGCTGCGCCAGGCAGGTGTGCAAGTCACTGTTTACGACCGCTATGACCGCGCCGGCGGGCTGCTGATGTACGGGATCCCCAGCTTCAAGCTGGAAAAGGACGTGGTGGAGCGCCGCAACAAGCTGCTGGCTGACGGCGGCGTGACCTTCGTGCTGAACTGCAATGTGGGTGAAGACATCTCCTTTGAGGAGATCCGCGGCAAGCATGACGCGGTGATCATTGCCACCGGCGTTTATAAATCACGCGATCTGGCGATGCCGGGCAGCGGTTCGGAAGGCATCGTCAAGGCAATCGACTTCCTGTGCGCCTCCAACAAGAAGAGCTTTGGCGACGAAGTTGCTGAGTTCGACAACGGCAGCCTGAATGCCGAAGGCAAGAAGGTTGTGGTGATCGGCGGCGGCGACACCGCGATGGACTGCGTGCGCACCTCGATCCGCCAGGGCGCGACCTCGGTCAAATGCCTCTACCGCCGTGACCGCGCCAACATGCCGGGTTCGCAGCGCGAGACCCAGAACGCCGAGGAAGAAGGCGTGATCTTTGAATGGCTGTCGGCGCCCAAGGGCTTCACGGACGAGGGCGGCAAGGTCTCCGGCGTGATGGTGCAGAAAATGCGCCTGGGCCAGCCGGATGCCTCGGGCCGTCAGGCGCCGGAAGTGATCGAAGGCGCGGACTACGTCGAGGAGGCCGATCTGGTCATTAAAGCCCTGGGCTTTGAGCCGGAAGAGCTGCCCACCCTGTGGAACCAGCCGGAGCTGCCGGTGACCCGCTGGGGCACCGTCAAGGCGGCGTTCAAGACCGGTGCCACCGAACTGGATGGCGTCTATGCGGTGGGCGACATCGTGCGCGGCGCATCGCTGGTGGTTTGGGCGATCAAGGACGGCCGCGACTGCGCCGAGGCGATCCTGGAGAAACTCAACAGCAAGGCCGCGGTGGCGGCGGAATAAGCCGGCACCCCCCGTACACCGTCTGTGCACCCCCTGTGCACCGGCGGGGCAGCGACCGAACCGCAGCAAGGTCAGCATTGCTGACCCAGCCAGCAGAAGGACAATGGATATGAGCGAATTGCAGGGACAGTGCATGTGCGGCGCGGTCAGCGTCACCGCAACGCCGGTTCAGGCGTCCCTGACCGCCTGCCATTGCGACATGTGCCAGCGCTGGGCCAGCGGCCCGTTCCTGAGCTTTCAGGCAGACACTGGCTATGCGGCGCTGGGCCCGGTACGGACCTTTCAGTCCTCGCAATGGGCGGAACGGGCGTTCTGCGGCGAATGCGGATCGGTGCTGTGGTACCGGATGACAGCGCCGGGAAAGATGCATGGCCACACGCAGATTTCGGCGGGCCTGTTTGAAAACGCCGGCGGCGCTGCGCTGAAGCTGGAATTCTTCATCGACGAAAAGCCCGCGGGCTATGGTTTTGCCGGCGCCCACCGGCGGATGACTGGCGAGGAATGCCGCGCCATGTTTGCCGAAACCGCTGAAGGAGAAGCCTGAGGCCCGCCTGGCCCGCTGCTGACTGCCATGCCGATGATGATCCGCAAATCCCTCCGTCAGGCAATGTTCCGCCTGAGATCCCGCTGCCTCCACGCGGACGCGGCGCTGGAGATCCGTGCGCTGGAAGGGCGCGGGGATGGCGGCATGATCGTGTTCACAAGCTATCATGCCAATGCCGCCAAGCGCGGACTGCTGGAGTTTGCGGCCAGCGCCTCGGACGGCGGCGCGCGCCATTGCATCTTTGTCACCGACCGCCGCCAGGGCTGGTTCCAGGGGGCAGGCGTTGCGGCGGCGATCCTTCGGGCCGTGTCCGGCTATGTCCAGCACCACGGTTTGCGTCGGCTGATGACGGTCGGGGTGTCGATGGGCGGCTATGGCGCGCTGTCTTATGCCGCGGAACTGGGCGCTGGCCGCGCGCTGGCGCTGGCACCGCAGTATTGCCCGCGCCCGGAAACGTTTCCGGCGGACCGCCGCTGGATCGAAGCGCGCAGCCGGATCACGGACTTCAGCCGTCCGGCGCTGGATCAGGCGATGGGCGGGCAGGTGCGGCACACCCTGCTGCATGGCCGCAACAACGCCGAGGATGCGCTGCACTGGCAGTCCTTCCCGCAGGGGCCGGGCATTCATCACTACCTGGCGGACCGCGACAGCCACGATGTGATCGACCCGCTGCGCGACGCGGGCATCCTTTACCCGGTGATCGGCGCCGTCTGGCAGGACGATCAGGACCGCGTGAAAACCCTTATGCAACGGATCCGCGCGGTGCCCCGCGCCTGGGGCGAACGCGCCTTGGATCTGCACACACAACCGGCCGCAGCGGCATGCTGCGCCATCAGTTAATCGGAGAACGTCATGACCAAATTTGATGCCGCATGGGTCAAGGCCGAGGAAGACAAGCGCAAGTGGATGGCCGAAAACGGTCTCTATTCCGAGGAGGAAGAGCATTCCTCCTGCGGCGTGGGCCTGGTGGTGTCGGTCGACGGCAAGAAAAGCCGCAAGGTGGTTGAGGCCGGCATCGACGCGCTGAAGGCGATCTGGCACCGCGGTGCGGTGGATGCCGACGGCAAGACCGGCGACGGCGCGGGCATCCATGTGCAGATCCCGGTTCCGTTCTTCTATGACCAGATCCGCCGCACCGGACACGAGCCGCGCCAGGATGAGCTGATGGCGGTGGGCCAGGTGTTCCTGCCGCGCACCGATTTCGGCGCCCAGGAGCGCTGCCGGACCATTGTCGAGACCGAAGTTCTGCGCATGGGCTATTCCATCTACGGCTGGCGCCATGTGCCGGTGGATGTGACCTGCCTGGGCGAGAAGGCCAACGCGACCCGCCCGGAAATCGAGCAGATCCTGATCTCCAACGCCAAGGGTGTGGATGAGGAGACGTTTGAGCGGGAGCTGTACGTGATCCGCCGCCGGATCGAGAAGGCGGCCAATGCGGCTGCGATCTCGGGTCTCTATATTGCGTCGCTGTCCTGCCGCTCGATCATCTACAAGGGGATGATGCTGGCAGAGCAGGTGGCTGTGTTCTACCCGGACCTGATGGATGAGCGGTTTGAGAGCGCCTTTGCGATCTATCACCAGCGCTATTCCACCAACACCTTCCCGCAGTGGTGGCTGGCGCAGCCGTTCCGGATGCTGGCGCATAACGGCGAGATCAACACGCTGAAGGTCAACCTGAACTGGATGAAGAGCCATGAGATCCGCATGGCCAGCGCGACCTTTGGCGACTATGCCGAGGACATCAAGCCGAGCGTGCCGGGCGGGGCGTCAGACTCTGCCGCGCTGGACGGCG
>JABXIA010000072.1 GCA_013373325.1 Paracoccaceae bacterium | reverse complement strand
TCGGCGCATGGCGAGGACGACTGGCAGATCGAAGCCAGCCCGGCTCCTGCAGCGGCAGCCAGCAGCGGCAACGCCGCCCGCGACCTCTGGCAGGACTTCTGAGAACTCACCGGAGGCGCCGCAGAAAACACGCGGCGCCTTCAGACTATGGCAACCTGTGCCTGCAATCCTGCAGACACTGCAAATTGACTGGGGAACCCATTGTCTTCGCGAAACTTATTGATCATCACCACGGACCGGAACTTTGCCCGCACGCTGCAGGGTTACATGGAGTCCGCCTACCCCGGCATGAAAGTGCTGTTGGCCAACAACCTGATGATGGCCTACAATCAGGCAGAGGCCGCACAGCCGGTTTTTGCCTTTGTCGAGGACGGGTTCACCAAACTGCCCGAATTTGAAATGATGATGGCGCTGTTCTCCGCCATGGATACCCGGTGGGTTTCCGTGATGGATACGCAGGGCGCCACGCCGGCCCGCAAGTCCTCACCGCTCCTGGATGTCGGCGCGGGCATTTTCGAACTGACCAAATCAGATCACCCCAGCCAGTTCGCCCAGTATCTGGACATGATGCTG
Organism: Paracoccaceae bacterium; assembly: GCA_013373325.1. Classification (GTDB taxonomy): domain Bacteria; phylum Pseudomonadota; class Alphaproteobacteria; order Rhodobacterales; family Rhodobacteraceae; genus Leisingera. The sequence continues at coordinate 6,288 of JABXIA010000072.1, read as the reverse complement.
AATGCACCGCGCCGCGGTGCCCGGGCCGCCGCAAGCGCATCGCCGGCACGCCCTTCCGCCACCGCCGGAAGCGTCAAGAAGCTGATCCTGATCGGATCTTCGACCGGCGGTGTGGAAGCGCTGCGCAATGTTCTGGTCGGCTTTCCTTTTGACTGTCCGCCGACCCTAATCGTGCAGCACACCGGCAAGAATTTCGGTTCCGGCCTGGTATCGCTGCTGGACCGCATCTGCCCGGCCCGCGTGCGCGCGGCCGAGGACGGAATCACTCTGGAACCGGGCCATGTCTACATCGCTGCCGGCCAGCGCCGCCACATGGGGCTGACCAGCCGCAAACCGCTGCGCCTGCGGATGAAGGAAGGTCCGGATATTTCCGGCCACACCCCCTCTGTTGACGCTCTGTTCACCTCTGCCGTGCCATATGGAAAGGACGTTGTTGCCACCATTCTGACCGGCATGGGCCAGGACGGAGCCAGGGGGCTCCTGGAGCTGCGCAAGGCCGGCGCCAAGACCTTTGCCCAGGATGAAAAATCCTCGGTGGTCTACGGCATGCCCCGGGTGGCCTGGGAAATGGGGGCTGCCCAGCAGCAGGTGCCTCTGACCCGGATGGCCAATACACTACTACAGGCCAGCAAGGTCTGATCGAACCGCAGGAAGGACCTGACTTTGACTACTGTTTTCGCCAATTCGAAATCCGTTACGGTTCTGCAAGGGGAATACCGGGTGAGCACGGATCCGAAGATCATGTTTTCCACGGTCCTTGGTTCGTGCATTGCTGCCTGTATTTACGATCCGGAAAATGGTGTGGGTGGAATGAATCATTTCCTGCTGGCCAATGCCCGTCAGGGCGGGGCGGCCAATGCGCGTTATGGCATCCATGCGATGGAGCTGCTGATCAACGGGATTCTCAAGAAAGGCGCGATCCGCTCCAATCTCAAGGCCAAGGTTTTCGGCGGCGCCAAGATGTCGGCGAACCTGTCGGACATTGGCGCTTCAAATGCTGATTTCGTGCAGCGCTTCCTGCGCGACGAAGGCATTCCGGTGATCTCTTCCAGCGTTGGCGGCACTTCGGCCCGCCGGGTACGTTTTCACGCCTGTTCCGGCGCGGCCCAGCAAACCCATGTGAAGGACGACCGCCAGCTTGGCGAAATGGAGCTGCGCGCCGCGGCCCGCCCTGCACCGGCCCCGGCACCCGCGGCCGCAGGCGCTGGCGCCGTCGATCTGTTCTGACCGGCAGCTTGGACCGGCGCCCGGCCTGCAAAGCCGCTGACACCGGACGAGAATTTCCGTTTGCCCGTTCCGGCCGGCGGAGGTAGTCCCTTAGGGGACATGAGCGCAAACCTGGCTTTATTTTTGAACTCCCTGGCTTCGCCGGTATTCCGGCGGACCCTTGCGGCTGCGGGGGTTTTAATATTCATACTGGCTGGTCAGTTGCAGGCCGGAATCACCGTCTTTGCCGCCGCCAGTGCCAAAACCGCGTTGGATCAAGCAGCGGCATCCTACCAGGCAGGCACCGGCCGGAACGTCACCCTCTCCTATGCAGGCTCTCCAGCCCTGGCGCGGCAGATCCAGCTGGGCGCACCGGCCGACCTGTTCATCTCAGCCAATCCCGGCTGGATGGATGTGCTGCAGCACGAGGGTCTGATAGATGAAGCCTCGCGCCGCGACTTGCTGGCAAACAGCCTGGTTCTGATCGCGCACGGGCGCAAGGCGCCTCGGCTGGATCTGGAGACTGCAGACTTGGCCGGTCTGCTGGGAGAGCGCCGCCTCGCCATGGCGCTGGTGGATGCGGTGCCTGCGGGCATCTATGGCAAGGCCGCATTAACGGCGCTGGGACAGTGGCCAGACGTTGCCCCTAAAGTGGCGCAGACCGCTAATGTGCGCGCGGCGCTGGCACTGGTCGCCTCGGGCGAAGCGCCGATAGGGGTTGTTTATGCCACCGATGCCCGTGCAGAGGCGCGCGTTTCAGTCATCGCCGTCTTTCCGGCGGACAGCCACCCGCCGATCCTTTACCCTGCTGCAGTGGTCGCGGATGGCAACATAACCGAAGCCAAGGCCTTTCTGGACTACTTGCAAAGCCAGTCAGCCAGAGAGATTTTTCTCCAGCACGGCTTTAGAGTGCCGGGGCCTTGAGTGCTGAAACCGCATGGTTGGGCCCGGAGGAGTGGCAAGCGGTGATGCTGTCGCTGCGGGTTTCAGTCTGGGCGACATTGGCGGCACTGCCGTTGGCTGTTTTTACGGCTTACGCGCTGGCACGCTGGCAATTTCCCGGCAAGCAGATCGTCAACAGCCTGGTGCACCTGCCGCTCATTCTGCCGCCGGTGGTAACCGGCTACCTGCTGCTCATGCTGTTCGGCACAAAGGGACCGGTCGGCGGCGCATTGCAGCAGATCGGCATCGTCTTCGCCTTCCGCTGGACCGGAGCAGCGCTGGCAGCGGCCATCATGGCCTTTCCGCTGATGGTGCGGGCCATCCGCCTGTCGGTGGAGGCCGTGGACCCCAAACTGGAGCAGGCCGCCGCCACTCTGGGCGCATCCCGCCTGATGTGTTTTGCCACCATCACCCTGCCGATGATCCTGCCCGGGCTGATTGCCGGCGCGGTGCTGGGCTTTGCAAAGGCGATGGGCGAATTCGGCGCCACCATCACCTTTGTCTCCAGCATTCCCGGGCAGACCCAGACACTGCCCTCAGCGATTTACACGTTCCTGCAGGTGCCGGGCGGCGAGACCGCGGCGTTGCGGCTGACGCTGGTGTCGATCGCAATCGCCCTGACCGCGCTGCTGCTGTCGGAACTGCTGGCGCGCCGGGCCGCGGACCGGGCCGGGGGGCGCTGATGCTGACCGTGACGCTGCAACATGCGCTGCCGGGGTTCGGACTGGATGTGCAGTTCGAGGCGCCGCCGGGCGTTACCGTGCTGTTCGGCCGCTCCGGCACCGGCAAAACGACGGTGATCCAGGCGGTGGCCGGGCTGCTCAGGCCGGACCAAGGGCGGGTGGCGCTGGAGGGCGAGGTGCTGTGCGACACCAGCCGCAGCCAATGGCTGCCTCCGCACAAGCGCCGCATGGGCTATGTGTTTCAGGAAGGGCGGCTGTTCCCGCATCTGACTGTGCGGCAGAACCTCTTGTTCGGACAATGGTTTGCGCCACGCGACGCCAAGAGAGAGAGTCTGGATAGGGTTGTTGAGTTGCTGGGCATCGGCCCGCTGCTGCAGCGCCGTCCCGGGCACTTGTCAGGCGGCGAGAAGCAGCGGGTCGCCATCGGCCGGGCGCTGCTGTCTGCGCCGCGGATGATCCTGGCGGATGAACCGCTGTCGGCACTGGATGAGGCCCGCAAGGCGGAGATCCTGCCCTATTTCGAGCGGCTGAGGGACGAGATCGGCATTCCGATGCTCTACGTCAGCCATTCCGCCGCCGAGGTCGCGCGGCTGGCAACTACCGTGGTTGTGCTGCAGGACGGCAAGGTGCAGCGGCAGGGCACCGCGGCGGAGGTTCTGGGCGACTCCGCAGTCATGCCCGCTGGCGTCCGTGCCGCAGGCGCCTTGCTGCAGGCACGGGTTGCCCGGCACCACAGCGACGGGCTGACGGAACTGGACGCAGGCGGCGTGCCGCTGTTCCTGCCGCAGATTGCCAAGGCACCCGGCAGCGTTGTCCGGATCAGGATCTCGGCGCATGAGGTGATTCTGTCGCGCCAGCGCCCCGAAGGGCTGTCGGCGCTCAATATCCTTCCAGGCACGGTCGAACATATCCGGTCCGGCGCTGGCCCCGGCGCCATGGTCTCGCTGACGACGCCGGCGGGGCGGGTGCTGGCGCGCATCACCCGCCGGTCAGCCCGGGCGCTGGGGCTGGAACCAGGTGCAGAATGCCATGCAGTGGTCAAAACTGTATCCATCGCGCCAGAGGATGTTGGCAGCGGCGGCTAGCACCGGTCAGCGCACCTTCAATAATACCAAGACAATCCTTCAGGTATTCTTGATACGGAAATAAGTTCGGTTGCGCCGGACAGGCAGTTATCAATGGGTCAGCACTTCAGCAGGAAAGGCAGCCGATGACCCAACGATCCTATTACGCACCTGAAGGCGGGCTGCCGCCGCAGACCCAGCTGCTGACCGACCGCGCCATGTTCACCGAGGCCTATGCGGTAATCCCCAAGGGCACGATGAGCGATATCGTGACGAGCCTTTTACCGTTCTGGGACAAGGCGCGTTTCTGGGTGCTGTCGCGGCCCCTGTCCGGTTTTGCCGAAACCTTCTCGCAGTACATCGCCGAAGTGCAGCCCGGCGGCGGCAGCGACCATCCGGAAACGGAAGCAGGCACCGAGGCTGTGCTGTTTGTTGTGCAGGGCGCGATGACGCTGACCATCGACGGAACCGCGCATGAAATGGAGGAGGGCGGCTATGCCTTCCTGCCGCCGCAGGCCGACTGGAGCCTGCGCAACAACAGCGGCGCACCGGTCCGTTTCCACTGGATCCGCAAGGCTTATCAGCCGGTTGCAGGGCTGGACGCGCCTGAGGCCTTTGTCACCAGCGACAAACACGTCGATCCGACCCCGATGCCGGAAACCGAGGGCAAATGGGCAACCACACGGTTCGTGGACCCCAATGACCTGCGCCACGACATGCATGTGACCATCGTCACCTTTGAACCCGGCGCGGTGATCCCCTTTGCCGAGACCCATGTGATGGAGCACGGGCTTTATGTGCTGGAGGGCAAGGCGGTCTACCGGCTGAACCAGGATTGGGTTGAGGTCGAGGCCGGCGATTACATGTGGCTGCGCGCCTTCTGCCCGCAGGCCTGTTACGCAGGCGGCCCGGGCAAATTCCGCTATCTGCTGTACAAAGACGTGAACCGCCACATGCCGCTGGCGCCGCTGCGCTGACGGGCAGGGCAGCGCCCGGCCCTGATCTGTGCCCGGGCGCTGCCCGGCTGTCAGCCGGGCGGTGTTTCACCTGAGGCGGGTGCCCCTAGCCCATAGGACAGTTTCTGGGCGGCGTCCTTGACTAGGGCGCCGATGCCATTGATGCCGCCATCCGGCATCCGCGCGGTGGGCCCGGAGATCGAGATCCCTGCCAGCACCTCTCCCTGCATGCCAAAAACCGGCGCCGCAACACAGCGCATGCCGGGCGCCTTTTCCTCATCATCAAACGACCAGCCCCGGCTGCGGATCTGCGCCAGATCTTCGTGCAAGGCGTCCGCGGTAGTCAGGGTTTTTTCCGTGAACCGCTCCAGTGTCCGCCCGCGCAGGAATCGGCCCAGCTGATCCTCCCCGAAACAGCTGAGCAGCGCCTTTCCGATGCCGGAGGCATGCATCGGAGAGGTGGTGCCGGGCGGAAAGAAGGCGCGGATCGATTCATGGGTCTCCACCTGGCTTACGAACATCACGTCGCCGCCGCGTTCGATGCCGAGGTTCGATGTCTCACCGGTTGCCTCCATCAGTTCCCGCATTACCGGCCGGGCGCGTTCAATCACGCTGGAACGGCGCAGGAAGGCGGAGCCGAGGCGGAAGGCCATCGCGCCAATATGCCAAGTCTGGCTTTGCGGCTCCATTTCGACGATCTGGCGCGCCTCCAGAGTGGACAATACCCGGTACATGGTGGCTGCCGACTGATCGAGCCCGGAAGAAAGCTCTGTCAGCGTCATGCCGCTGGCCCCGGCCAGCGCGTCCAGCACGTCCAGCGCCCGGTCCAGCGACTGGATGGTGGCCGGCTGGCTGGCAGAATCAAAGCTCTTGGGGCGGCCCTTACGGCGCGGCGGCTGGGGCATTTTCAAGCCTTTCTTGGCGATTCAAGCAGCAGCTTATGGATAATTATGAAAATCACTTCTGTACAGTGAAAAAACAGAACATGCTGTATTTGTTGTTATTTTCCTTGTTTTTCCACTTTTTGAAAGCTTTTTTCAAAAAAATTTCCCTGCGGACGGCTTCCCCTTACAGTGAAGGAAATCGCCACAGGAGGGCACGACATGAGCTTTCAAAATCCGGTCTTCATCCCCGGTCCGACCAATATGCCCGAAGCGCTTCGCAAGGCCGTGGACATGCCGACGCTGGACCACCGCTCGCCGCTGTTCGGCCAGATCCTGCATCCGGCGCTGGCCGGGGTGAAGAAGGTCCTGAAAAGCGAAAGCGCCGAGGTTTTTGTTTTCCCGTCGACCGGAACCGGCGGCTGGGAAACTGCAATCACCAACACGCTGAATGCCGGCGACAAGATCCTGGCCGCCCGCAACGGCATGTTCAGCCACCGCTGGATCGACATGTGCCAGCGCCACGGGCTCGACGTTCAGGTTGTCGAAACTCCCT
>JABXIA010000161.1 GCA_013373325.1 Paracoccaceae bacterium | reverse complement strand
GGCTGGCAATCAGCGGGCGGAAGTCCCCATCGCCCGAGAACAGCACGATATGGTCGACACGCGGCGCCAGCTCCATGGCATCGACAGTCAATTCGATGTCCATGTTTCCTTTGACTTTACGGCGGCCCATGCTGTCGGTGTATTCCTTGGCCGGTTTGGTGACCATGGTGAAACCGTTGTAGTGCAGCCAGTCGACAAGCGGCCGGATCGGCGAGTACTCGTCATTTTCCAGCAGGGCGGTGTAATAAAAGGCCCGCAGAAGCTTTCCGCGGCGCATGAATTCCTGCCGCAGGAGCTTGTAGTCGATATCAAACCCGAGCGCCTTGGCAGCGGCGTACAGGTTTGAACCGTCTATGAACAGCGCGAGCCGTTCGTCCTTGTAAAACATCAAAATTTTCCTTCCGGTATAACCGTTTCGGCCGGGGGTTCCGTGAGTGTGATTTTGAAATCGGCGAAACGGGTAGACTTAATGTAAGTTATTTGTCATTTGCCGCAAGTATACTGTCCGTTTGAATAGGGTCAAAGATGACCGAAAACCGTAAAACGGCGCTGATTGCGTTGGGCGGCAACCTGCCCGCTGACGCTGATGCGCCTCAGATCACCCTGGCGAAGGCTGTCCGCACGCTGCAGTCGCAGGAGGTTTCCCTGCGCAGCGTCTCCCGGTTCTTTCAGACACCCTGTTTCCCGGCAGGTGCCGGGCCGGACTATGTGAATGCGGCGGTGGCGGTGGACACCACGCTGTCCGCCGGCGGTCTTCTGGAGCGGCTTCATCAGGTGGAGGCGCAATTTGCCCGGGTGCGGGAACAGCGCTGGGGGATGCGGACGCTGGATCTGGATCTGGTGGACTTTGACGGCGCGGTGCTGCCGGACGCGGCGGGGTATGCCCGCTGGCAGGGACTGCCCTTGGAGAGCCAGATGCAGGAGGCGCCGGGTCAGCTGATCCTGCCGCATCCGCGCATTCAGGACCGCGCCTTTGTGCTGGTGCCGCTGGCCGACATCGCGCCCCGCTGGCGCCACCCGGTCCTGCAGAAAACAGTGTCTGAAATGCTGGCGGAGCTGCCGGATCAGGATGTGGCTGAGGTAACCCCGTTCTGAGCCGCGCAATGCGGTGTTTTCCGCCCTTGTCAAGAGAAAGATATGGGCGTAGATGTCTGCCTTCTGGACCAGGAATGATATGGAGAGTCGCTGATGGCCCGCGTGACGGTTGAAGATTGCGTCGATAAAGTGCCCAACCGCTTTGAGCTGGTGATGCTGGCTGCGCACCGTGCCCGCGAAATCTCGGCGGGTGCCCCGATCACTGTCGAGCGCGACAACGACAAGAACCCGGTTGTGTCCCTGCGTGAAATTGCTGACGAGACCCAAAGCGCCGACGAACTGCGCGAGCGCCTTATCGAGAGCAACCAGACCCAGATCGAAGTTGACGAGCCGGAAGAGGATTCCATGGCTCTGCTGATGGGTGCGGACAACGACAAGCCGGCTGACGACGACATGTCGGAAGAGAAACTGCTGCGTGCGCTGATGGAGGCCCAGGGCCAGGGCTGAGGCGCGCGTCTGACTATTTGAGGCTGCGGACCGGACATGATTTCCCCTGACGACCTGATTGCTCTGGTCCGCAACTACAATCCCAAGACAAATGCGGACAGGATCGCGGACGCCTTTGCGTTCGGCGAGCAGATGCATGAAGGGCAGTTCCGCCATTCAGGCGAGCCCTACTTCACGCATCCGGTGGCGGTGGCCGCCATTCTGACCGAACAGCGCCTGGATGATGCGACCATCATCACCGCGCTGCTGCACGACACCATCGAAGACACCAAAGCCAACTACGAGGAAGTCTCCCGCCGTTTCGGCGAAGAGGTGGCGATGCTGGTCGATGGCGTCACCAAGCTGACCAACCTGCAGCTCTCCAGCCGGGAGACGAAACAGGCGGAGAACTTCCGCAAGCTGTTCATGGCGATGTCCAAGGACCTGCGGGTGATCCTGGTCAAGCTCGCCGACCGTCTGCACAACATGCGGACCATCAAGGCGATGCGCCCGGAAAAGCAGGCCCAGAAGGCGCGCGAGACAATGGATATCTACGCGCCGCTGGCGGGCCGCATGGGTATGCAATGGATGCGCGAGGAGCTGGAGGATCTGGCTTTCCGCGTGCTCAATCCGGAAGGCCGCCAGTCGATCATCCGCCGCTTCGTGACCCTGCAGCGCGAAACCGGCGACGTGATCCACCGGATTACCGGCGACATGCGGCTGGAGCTGGAAAAGGCAGGGATTGAGGCGGAGGTCTTTGGCCGCGCCAAGAAACCCTATTCGATCTGGCGCAAGATGCAGGCCAAGGATCAGGGCTTCTCGCGGCTGTCTGACATTTACGGCTTCCGGGTTATTACCCTGTCGGAAGAGGACGCCTACCGCGCGCTGGGCGCCATCCACCAGCGCTGGCGGGCGGTGCCGGGCCGGTTCAAGGATTACATCAGCCAGCCAAAGTCCAACGGTTACCGTTCCATCCACACCACTGTTTCGGGCCGTGACGGCAAACGGGTGGAGGTGCAGATCCGTACCCGCCAGATGCACGATGTTGCCGAAACGGGCGTGGCGGCGCATTGGTCCTACCGGGACGGGGTGCGCACCGAGAACCCCTTTGCCGTTGACCCGGCAAAATGGATCGCCTCGCTGACAGAGCAGTTTGACGCAGAGGATGACCACGACGAATTCCTCGAGGCCGTTAAGCTCGAGATGTATTCGGACCAGGTGTTCTGCTTTACGCCCAAGGGGGACGTGATCAAGCTGCCCAAGGGCGCGACACCAATTGATTTCGCCTACGCCATCCACACCCGTATCGGCGGCTCCTGTGTCGGCGCTAAGGTGGACGGCATCCGCGTGCCCTTGTGGACACGTTTGCGCAACGGCCAGTCGGTCGATGTGATCACCGCCGAGGGGCAAACCCCGCAGGTCAGCTGGCTGGAAATCGCCACCACCGGCAAGGCGCGCACCGCCATCCGCCGGAGCTTGCGCGAAGCGGACCGGGCGCGGTTCGTCAAGCTGGGCCATGAGCTGGCGCGCTCGGCCTTTGAGCACGTCGGCAAGAAGGCGACCGACAAGGCATTGGAAACTGCGGCCCGCGCCTTGCGCGCCAGCGGCGTGGACGAGTTGCTGGCGCGGCTGGGCGCAGCGGAGATCACTGCCCATGACGTGGTGCAGTCGGTCTATCCGGAGCTGACCTCCACCGGCGACGGCGACGAGATCTCCCCGCGCCGGGCGGTGATCGGCCTGGAACCGGGCCAAAGCTTTGAGCGCGCGGCCTGCTGCCAGCCGCTTCCGGGCGAGCGCATCATCGGCATCACCTACCGCGGCCGCGGGGTGGTGGTGCATGCCGCCGATTGCGACAAGCTGGGCGAGTTCGAGGACCAGCCGGAACGCTGGATGGACGTGCAGTGGCACAGCGGTACCCACCCGGCTGCCTATGGCACCACGCTGGAGCTGACCATTGGCAATGACGCCGGCGTGCTGGGGCGTATTTGCACATTGATCGGTGAGAAAAAGGCCAATATTTCGGACCTGGAATTTGTAGACAGGAAACCAGACTTTTACCGGCTCATGATCAATGTGGAGCTGCGGGATGTGGAACAGCTGCACTCGCTGATGCTGACGCTTGAGGCGGAAAGCGATGTTGCCGCGGTGGCGCGGTTCCGGGAAAAGCCGGAAGAGCGCCATTTTCCGGGGTAAGCCGCTGAAACTCTGAGCCGGAAACTGGGAAGGACGCACAGCTTTGGTATTCAGGCGCCGGGACAGACGTCCGCCCCACCGGGCGCTGGCGGATTTCCTCTGGCCGCGCGGCGGCTGGGGCAGGGCGTTCCTGTATGTAAAGCACCGGGTCCGGCGCCTGCCCGATTCGCCTGAGCGCATCGCCCGCGGCATCTGGGCGGGGGTGTTCACGACCTTCACACCCTTCTACGGGCTGCATTTCTTTGTTGCCGCATTCATTGCACGGCTGATGAACGGCAATATCCTGGCATCGCTCAGCGCCACCTTCTTCGGCAACCCGCTGACCTATGTGCCGATCGGGGTCGCCTCACTGCAGACCGGGCACTGGCTGCTGGGGACCGAGTTCGACCAGGACGTCGACAAATCCCTGGTAGGTAAGTTTCTGGCCGCAGGCGGCGATTTGAAGGACAACCTGATCGCCTTGTTCATGGACCGACCCGCCGACTGGCAGGGCCTGCACCTGTTCTACAACGAGGTGTTCTACCCCTACATGATTGGCGGTGTCATCCCGGGTGTTGTTGCTGCCACGGTCTGCTATTTGCTCAGCCTGCCGGTGATCAGGGTTTACCAGCAGCGCCGCCGGGCCAAGATCAAGGCCAAGTTCGAGGCGATCAAGAAACGCGCCGAGGTCGATACCGGCACCTGAGCTGGACCTCCGGATTGTACCATTATTGCATGCAGGGTTGCTCTTGCCGGCTGTCCGTCTAGTCTCGGAGCCAAGGCTTTGACTTCAGACGGATGAGTGACTCTCATGACAGATCATCAGCTGCGCCTGGGCGTGAACATTGACCATGTGGCTACTGTGCGCAACGCCCGCGGAGGCGCCTATCCGGATCCGGTCCGGGCTGCAAAACTGGCCGAAGAGGCAGGCGCTGACGGGATCACTGCGCACCTGCGCGAGGATCGCCGGCATATCACGGACACGGACATCGACGCGCTGATGGAGGCTCTGACCGTGCCGTTGAATTTCGAGATGGCCGCGACAGACGAAATGCAGAAGATCGCCCTGCGCCGCAAGCCGCACGCGGTCTGCATCGTGCCGGAGAAGCGCGAGGAGCGCACCACCGAAGGCGGGCTGGAAGTGGCACGCGAGGAAAACCGCCTGGCTCATTTCATCGCGCCGCTTCGGGAGGCGGGCTGCCGGGTGTCGATCTTCATCGCGGCTGACCGGAAACAGATCGAGGCTGCGCACCGTATCGGTGCAGAGGTCATTGAACTGCACACCGGCGCCTATTGCGACTATCACGCCGAAGGGCGGTTTGCGGAACGCGACCGTGAACTGGAGGCATTGCGGGATATGTCCGCCTATGCCCACTCGCTGGGGCTGGAGGTGCACGCCGGCCACGGGCTGACCTATGAAACGGTCCAGCCGGTTGCTGCCTTCCCGGAAGTGCACGAGCTGAACATCGGCCACTTCCTGATTGGTGAAGCGATTTTCCGCGGCCTGACCCCGGCCGTGCAGGAAATGCGCCGCCTGATGGATGCCGCACGCAGCTGAGAGCTGCCGGGCAAGGGAATGAGGCCGGGGCAGGGCAATTGCCGCTGCCCCAGGCCGGTTCCGGTTCCTACAGGGGGCTGATCATTCCAGTTTGCCGGGCAGGCTCAGGTCGCCGGATGCAATGTCGAACACATCAGTCACGCACAGCAGCGGCGCGTGGATGTTCGCATTGACCTGCAGCCCTGCGGTCACCCCGTCAAAGGCCAGCGCCTCCGCCGCCAGCGGCACCGTCAGGCTGACTTCCTTGCCGTTCAGGACCGGAGAGTACCCGGGGCTGTCGATGTAGAGCGGCAGGCCGGGCCAGGTCGCAGGCAACGCCGGGGCGGCGCCTTCGGGGATGTCCTTGACGGACAGCATCCCTTCGCCGCAGCCGTCGTTGGGGGTCAGCACGACCCAGTGGCTGTGCCAGCCGGCGCCATCGTTGGCCAGATCGCCATCGCCGTTCTCGTCGAACAGCGGCGTGTCGTCAAAATCCGGATGCGCGGTGGCAACCAGCGCCAGCGTGCCGCTGCCGGCTTCAAAGCCCGCGGCTGACGGATCCAGCGACAGCGGCCAGACATAGGCCTGCACCCCGGCACCGCCCAGTGAGCCTGTGGCGGCCGGTACGGTGCTGCCGGCCGCGCCGCCGGTTTCCATCCGGAAGGTGACATGCCCGCCGCTGCGGCTGGCCTGCACACTGCGGATATCGGTGTCCGCTGCAATCCCCTCTTTGGCGTCCGACAGCAGCGGCTCCGCATGGGCAGCGGCGTGGCTGCCGCCCGCCTGTGCTGATTGCCCGGCTGCAAGGGCAGCAAGCGCCGCCGCAAAATACGCGAGTTTCATATCGATCTCCTTGGTTTCGACTCGATGTCAAAATTAATAGTATCGAGTCGATATTATTGCAATGATGGTTTTGACTCGCTATCAAGCTTGCATGACAGCGGCACATGAAATCGCCAGCCTCCTCGACCGGCTCTCCCGCCTGCATGGCACCGGGCGCCGGGCTGCCGGGCTCAACCCTGCGCAGGCGTCGGCGCTGGACTACCTGGCGCGCGCCAACCGGTTTTCCCGGACGCCGTCGGCGGTGGCCGATTACCTGTCGGCGACCCGCGGCACGGTTTCCCAGACGCTGAAGTCGCTGGCCGCCAAGGGACTGGCCGAGGAAGGGCCGGGCGGCAGCGACCGGCGTTCGCGGCGCTATGACCTGACACCGCAAGGCCGGGCCGTGGCCGATGCGCTGGACGCTACGCCGCCCGTGGACCTGCCGGACTGCCAGATGGAGGATGTCAGGGATGCGCTGCGGCAACTGGTCAGGGGCATGATCAAAGCCCGCGGCGGGCGCAGCTTTGGCCTGTGCCGCAGCTGCCTCCATCACCGGACGTCTGCTCAGGGCGCCCATTGCGCGCTGCTGGATGTGCCGCTGCAAGACGAGGAAACAACGCAGATCTGCCAGGAGCATGAGCCGGGCAGCGCGGAAAACACGCTGACTGGCAGCGGCATCATGAGGGAAGAGTGAAAATGAAATTCAAGGTGACCCGTTATGGGTTTTGGTGGAAGGGGGGCCTTGCTGCGATGCTGCTGCCCGGTATGGCCATGGCGCAGTCTGCACGCCCCGCTTCGGTGCCGTGCCATCAAAGCCCGGTTGCCGGTGCGCAAAACATCTGGATGCCGGTTGAGGAGGGCATCCGCCTGTATTCGGACGGCGAGGTGCGGCTGTTCTGGCTCGACACCGAGGAGCCGGCTTGCTGCTCCTCGCATCTGATGGTGGTGATGCCGAATCCGGACATGCCAGGCCAAATCTGCCGCGTTTTCTCTATGCCAAACGGGGAGGGCTTCCGGGGTCTGGACTTGGCGGGCGCCGAGGCCAATTATGATCCAAACCATGGGCTGCTGGTGGGAACGGCGGTCAATACCTGGCAGGGCGACGGTCCGGGCCTCGCCTTTTTGATGGTGCTGATCAACCAGGGGGAAGGCACGATCGAGGCCCAGCTGATGGACCCTTGAGCGGGCAGGCATTGACAGGGGGTAGCATGATCCTGGGCATCGGGACCGATCTCGCCAATATCGAGCGCATCCAGCGCACGCTGGACCGTTTCGGCGACCGCTTCCGCAACCGGGTGTTCACCGAAGTGGAGCAGCGCAAGGCAGAGCGCCGCCGTGATGTGGCCGGAACCTACGCCAAGCGCTGGGCCGCCAAGGAGGCCTGTTCCAAGGCGCTTGGGACCGGCCTGCGCATGGGCATCGCCTGGAAGGACATGGCAGTCAGCAACCTGCGCACCGGCCAGCCGGTGATGCATGTGACCGGCTGGGCTGCGGAGCGTCTGCGCGAGATGACCCCGCCCGGGCATGAGGCGGTGATTCACGTGACTTTGACCGATGATCACCCTTGGGCGCAGGCCTTTGTGCTGATCGAGGCACGCCCAATCCCCGCGATCCCTGCGGAATCGCCCGCCGGAACTTGACTTGCCCCCCTCAGGCCCGCATGTAGCCCCGGACCCTGTTTCCAAACCGGAGAGCCTGATGACGGCCAAAGCAAAGACCGGCAGTTCGATCATCGAGACGATCAAGACCATCGTCTACGCACTGCTGATCGCCGGTGTCTTCCGCACCCTGTTTTTCCAGCCCTTTTGGATTCCGTCGGGATCGATGAAGGAAACCTTGCTGATCGGGGATTTCCTGTTCGTGAACAAGATGGCATACGGCTATTCCTACGCGTCCTGCCCCAGCATCCGCATGCCCGCGATCGGGGTGAACATTGACGCCAAGAACATCTGCGGCTTTCTCGATGGCGACAACACCCGCCTGATCGGCGGCGAGCCGGAGCGCGGCGATGTTGTGGTGTTCCGCCATCCGGTCAACGGCAATGACTTCATCAAGCGGCTGATCGGCCTGCCGGGCGACAAAATCCAAATGAAGAACGGCGTGCTGTTCATCAACGGTGAAGCAGTCAAGCTGCAGGACGCGGGCGATTTTGAAGAAGTGATGGAGCGTCAGGGCCCGCAAGGCTCGATGCCGCGCTGCGAGAACGCCCCGGTGGGCCAGGGAGCCGTCTGCAAAAAGTCGCGCCAGATCGAAACCCTGCCCGGCGGCAATGAGCACACGGTACTCAACATCACCAACCAGGGCGTCGACCACACCAGTGTCTACCAGGTGCCCGAAGGCCATTACTTCTTCATGGGCGACAACCGCGACAACTCCTCGGACAGCCGCCTGCCGCAATCCGCAGGCGGGGTTGGGTTCGTGCCGTATGAAAACCTGATCGGCCGCGCCGACCGGATCATGTTCTCCTCCGCCGGACGCTCGATGCTCTACTTCTGGACCTGGCGCAGCGACCGTTTCTTCGAGGGGATCCAGTGAAACTGTCGAAGGAATTGCGCGCGTTTGAAGAACGGATCGGGCACAAGTTTGCCCGCCCCGACCTGCTGCAGCGTGCCGTGACTCACGCTTCGGTGTCTTCCTCCACCCGCAAGGACAACCAGCGGCTGGAGTTCCTGGGCGACCGGGTGCTGGGGCTGGTGATGGCCACGGCGCTGCTGGAGCACGACAAAACCGCCACAGAGGGCCAGCTGGCGCCGCGGTTCAACGCGCTGGTGCGCAAGGAAGCCTGCGCTGATGTCGCCAAGGAAATTGACCTGGGCGCAGTGCTGAAACTGGGCCGCTCCGAGATGATGTCCGGCGGCCGCCGCAAGCAGGCGCTGCTGGGCGACGCGATGGAGGCGGTGATCGCCGCGGTTTACAAGGACGCGGGCTTTGACGCTGCTGCGGAAGTCATCCTCCGCCTGTGGGGCAGCCGCATCCACCAGGTCGAACCCGACGCACGTGACGCCAAGACCTCGCTGCAGGAATGGGCGCAGGCCCGGGGGCAGAAAGTGCCGACCTATGTGGAGGTCTCCCGCAGCGGTCCGGACCATGCACCGGTCTTCACCATCGCGGCTCGCCTTCAGGACGGCACCGAGGCCCAAGCCACCGCAGGTTCTAAGCGGCAGGCCGAACAGGCCGCCGCCAAGGCGCTGCTGGAACAGCTCGGCTGATCTGTCAAACCACCCGGATGTATCCGGCCAGACCGGTCTTCTGATGCTCGATCACATGACAGTGGAACGCCCAGTCGCCGGGATTGTCGGCGACCAGGGCGATCTCGGCCACTTCGTCCTTTAGCAGCAGCATGGTGTCCGTCACCAGCGGCGGCAGTTTGCGCAGGTTGGAGCGGACCGGCACAAACGCCAGCCCGTGCAAATGTATCGGATGCAGGTTCGGCGATTCATTCCGCAGCCTCAGCAGATAGCTCTTGCCGCGTTCCAGCGTGGCGAGCGGCCCGGTCCCCTTGGTCGCATCCCCGGCCCAGGGCGTGCGGTTGATCGACCAGAAGCTGTAGCCCATCGAGCCGCAGTATCCGTCGTTTGGTGCATCACCTTCGGGGGTCCAGCCAAAGACGAAATCATGCACCTCCGCCTTTGCCAGATCAGGCCGGGCAACTGGATTGGCAGGCAGCGGATTCAGTTCCCGCAAGTCCCGTGTCAGGTCCGCGCCAACAGACTGCAGCCGCGCCATGATGCGCGTGGGCTGGCCCGGCAGCTCTGCCAGCAGGTCCGCCGTCTGCCCCTCGCCCGCAGGCATCCGCAGCGCGAAATCCACCCGCTGTCCGGGACCAACCAGCAACGGCTCCTGAGCTGAGGGCAGGGGCAGCTCAATCTCCACCGGATGCCCGTCCCAGGCAATGATCCGTGCTTGATCCGTGCTGAGGCGCAGCTTGTAGATCCGCGTGGTGTCGGAGTTCACCACCCTAAGCCGCACCAGTCCGCCCGCCGGATGGTCATAGACCGGCGCCTGCAGCCAGTTTGCCGTCAGCACATTGCCATGCGTCCCGCCCCGCGCGGCCCCGCGCGCGGTGTAATAGGGCAGGAACGCACCCGCATCATCCAGCCGGAAGTCCCGCAGGTTGATCACTTGATCGGTGTCGAACCCGGGATCCTCTGCCTCGCGGATCACCATCACGCCGGTCAGCCCGTGCGCCATCTGCGCCAAGGTCATGCAATGCGGGTGATACCAATAGGTGCCGGCATCCGGCGGGGTGAACGTGTAGTCAAAGCTTTCGCCGCCTGCGATCGGCATCTGGGTCAGGTACGGCACCCCGTCCATCGCATTGGCAATCCGCAGCCCATGCCAATGCATCGCGGTATAATCTTCGGTGCCATTCTCTACCCGCAAGTTCATGGGTTCGCCCTGAGTGCCAAACAGAACCGGCGGCGGCGCATCCGGTGACAGGCTCACCAGCCCCTGGGTCAACGTCTCACGGAAAGCAAAGCTGGCAGGCTGGATGGTCAGCTGCTGCGCTGCTGGCGCGCCCGCGAGGCTCCATCCGCCCGCGCCAAGCGCCCCTGCAGATGCAGCAGTTCCCAGCAGAAAATCACGGCGGTTCATCAGGCAGGCCTCCTGTTGTGCTCTCAGAGAAAGGCCTGGCTGTCAGATTGGCTCGGCACTGCGGTTCTTTCACGGGAATTGCCACAGGTCTTTGACATAGGGCAAGATTATGTGACACCGCCAGAACCGGCGGAAAACGCCTCTGGCCCCTGTGGGTAAATTCCTGTAGAGGCACTGATCTGCAAACAGGACCAGTTGAAATGACCACACGCGCCGGATTCGTTGCCCTGATCGGAGAGCCCAACGCGGGCAAATCCACCCTTCTGAACCGCATGGTCGGGGCCAAGGTCTCGATCGTGACCCACAAGGTGCAGACCACCCGCGCCCGCATCCGCGGCGTGGCGATGGAGGGCGAAGCGCAGCTGGTGTTTGTCGACACGCCCGGCCTGTTCAAACCCCGCCGCCGCCTGGACCGTGCCATGGTCGCCGCCGCCTGGGGCGGTGCTGCAGATGCTGATGTTGTTGTGCTGATGGTGGAGGCCCACCGGGGCATCACCGAAGGCGTGGAAACCATTCTCGAAGGCCTTGCCGAGATCGGAGAGGGCCGCACCGTGGCGCTGGCAATCAACAAGATCGACAAGGTGCCGGCCGAAAAACTGCTGAGCCTCACCCAGGACCTGAACAGCCGCTACACATTTGCCGAAACCTTCATGATCTCGGCAGAGCGCGGCCACGGCGTCGACGATCTGCGCCAGTGGCTAGCGGGCAAGCTGCCGGAAAGCCCCTGGCTCTACCCCGAGGACCAGATCGCCGACCTGCCGATGCGGATGATCGCGGCAGAGATGACCCGCGAGAAGCTGACCCTGCGCCTGCATCAGGAGCTGCCCTACCAGCTGACGGTTGAGACCGAGAAGTGGGAAGAGCGCAAGGATGGCTCCGCCCGCGTCGACCAGATGATTTATGTGG